>CAVPQF010000096.1:0-20739 GCA_963707225.1 uncultured Gammaproteobacteria bacterium | reverse complement strand
TTGTGCCTCTACTCGTTCGGTTAGGTCCTTGCTGGTCCCCCAGACCGAAGTGATGTTGATGTCGGCCTCGAGATCGAGCGCGAGCGAACGCACAGCAATCCCATTGGCGACGGCGTTGGCGTGAATGCCGACGGCCAGGCAGGAGCCTAGGGCGGCGAGCAGCGCCTCGGACGGATTTGGCGCGGTGTCGTCGCCGAGCAATGCCGGCGGCTCGTCGACGATATGCGGCGGCAGATTGCGGATGAGATTGAGATGACGAAACCGACCTTCCGCGATTGTGCGGCATTTGACGGTCTTAAGCGCCGCGGGATTAGCTTTTCCGGCGGAAATGAGGGTGTCGAGGCCGTCCTTGCTGATTGGCGCCAAGCAGGATGTCAGGACCGGGGCGTCGTTGCTCATGCGGGGAAAGTCCTCTTTTTCGAGTTAGTCTTCATGTGTCCAGGAGACGCGCGCGATCACCGCGAGGATAAGCGCATCGAGGAAGGAGCCGATGAGACCGATCAGAACGACCGTCGCCGCGAGGCGTGGGTAGTCGAGCGTGTCGCGTGCGTCGTTGATGGCGTAGCCCAGCCCGCTGGTGACGCCCAGATATTCCGCGGGAACCAGAACGATCCAGGCGACACCGAGCGCGAGGCGCAGGCCGGTCAGGACATCCTGTGCCGCTGCGGGCAGGACGACTGCGAGAAGAATCTGCAAGCAACTCGCCCCGAGGTTATGGGCCAGTCGAAACCAGTTGGGACCGCCGTCGGTGTCCATCCAGAACACGGGCTTTTCGGAGATATCGGGGAATACCAGCTTGGGTGATGACCAGGCGGCGGGGTCTTGGGGCACCCACAATTCGTACCAACGGCGTCCGGCGGCGATGACGTAGCTTCTCGCTTCCAACGTCTCGCGATGTTGTTCGAGGTAACGGGCTGCTTTTGGATAGCGGCTGAGATCCACCGCGGCGCGCACGCCGCCGACCACTGCATGCGGGTACAGAATTTCCTTGATCTGGCTCGATTTTGAAGGAACGTCGGCCTTGAACCTTCGCGCGCAGTGACGCGTGATCAGAGGGCGCAACAGCTCCGGTCGTCCACCCGGAAGACTGTCCCAGTCGCTGCGGATGAACACCTTGTCGGCAGTAGATTTCACACCAACCCGGATCTTGCCGATCCGGCGGAATGCTGCCCAGGTATGAGCCTCGACGGTAGCCAGCCATCGGTCACTGCTGTGGGTGGCGATGCGCCAGATACCTTCCGTTTTCCCACCGTTATCCAGGTCCCCATGCCGGACACGGAAATGGCGACCATCCGGGATGGCGACGACGGTATCGTCGTCCGCGATCAGTGCCGCTAGCACGTCCGGTGCATCGGTCTGGGCGGGATCGCGGGTTTCATAGATCGAGGAAAACAAGATCCGATCAGGCTGCGGTTCTCGCGGCTCAGCCATTCCGCGGGCCAGCAGTACTGATGGTAGAACCGCTGCATCGAAGAGTTTGGTGTCGCCCAGATCCCATGCGTGCACCAGCTTGAAGCGCGACAGCAATTCGCGACGTACTGTCTGCCCCGACTTGGTGGTCATGAACCGGTTGGAGGTGATCACACCGGCGATGCCATTCCCGGCCAGCACGTTCGATATGCCGAGGAGAAACGGGTAGTACAGATCAACCCGGCCGGTCAGGCCGAAATTCTGCGCCAGTTGCTGGGCCTGTTGCGCACCCATGATCTGGGTACGAACGTACGGGGGATTGGCGATTACCAGATCAAATGGCTCTTGCGTCTCTCCGGACGGAAACAAGTCGCCGCCTCCCTGGAGGCTCAGGACATGATCCAGGAAATCTTTTTCTTCGAGGCGAATTTCCAATTCGGGAAAATCACGCTGCAGCCGCTGCGAGGCGATCTCGATGGCAGCGGGATCTGTGTCGTAGCCAAGCACTTCGACCCGCTTGAGGGTTGCAACCGGCAAGCATTTGATCAGTGCATCAAGCAACGCCCCATCGCCAACCGCTGGGTCGAGGATACGTATCTTCCCTCGCGACGGAAGCGAAGCAATCCGAATCATCTGGTTGGCGACAAATTCCGCGAAGGGCCCCGGTGTATAGGTCGCGCCTGCAGATTTTTGTTGACCTACCTGACTATATCGTTGGTGCTTGGTCAAAGGCGTGCCAACTTCATGTCTGCTACTCATGGTCATCATGTTGGCATGGATGCAGTAGCCAAACAAGATTCGAACAGAGATCGAAAGCGCTTCGAATGGCAGGGCGTTGGCGTAGCGTAACTGGAAGGCGCATCTGTGGCTCGGCGCGAGCCTTACCGATACCCCTGCGCCTGCAACGAAAACAGATGCGCGTAGTGTCCATCTTCGGCCATCAACTGCTCGTGATTGCCGTGTTCGACGATGCGGCCGTCCTGAATCACGATGATCTGGTCGGCCATGCGCACGGTGGAGAAGCGGTGCGAGATCAGGATCGCGATGCGGTTGCCGGCCAGTTCGCGGAAGTGTTCGAAGATGGTCGCCTCAGCGGCGGCATCCATCGCGGCGGTGGGCTCGTCCAGCACCAGGATGTCGGCGCGCGAGCGCATGAAGGCACGCGCCAGCGCGATCTTCTGCCATTGCCCGCCGGACAGTTCGCGGCCGTCGCGGAACCACTTGCCGAGCTGGGTCTCGAAGCCGGCCGGCAGGCTGTCGATGAAGTCGCTGGCCATGCCCTTGTCGCTGGCCTCGCGCCAGCGCGCCTCGTCCTCGAAGTGGCTGACGTCGCCGGCGCCGACGTTTTCGCCCACGCGCATCTGGTAGCGCGCGAAGTCCTGGAAGATCACGCCGATGCGCTGCAACAGGGTGCTTTCGTCCCAGTCGCGCAGGTCGGTGCCGTCGAGCAGGATGCGGCCGCTGTCTGGCGCATACAGTCGCGTCATCAGCTTGATCAGGGTGGTCTTGCCGGAGCCGTTCTGTCCGACCAGGGCCAGCGATTCGCCAGGGCGGATGTGCAGGTTGATGTCGTGCAGCGTGGGCTCGCTCGCGCCGGGGTAGGTGAAGCCGACCTGCTCGAAGCGGATGCCGTCATCGGGCCTGGCGCCACGCTGCATTGTTCCCGTCGCGGGCGGTACCGGCGTTTCCAGGTATTCATACAGGGTGGACAGGTACAGGTTGTCCTCGTACATGCCACCGATCGCCGACAGCATCGCCGACACCGCCGACTGGCCCTGGCGGAACAGCGCCAGATACATCGTCATCTGGCCCAGCGTGATGCGCGCGACCACGGTGCTGGCGGCGATCCATGCGTAGGCGCCGTACAGCGTGAGCGTGCCGAGCAGGCCCAGCCCGAAGCCCCAGCTCTCGCGGCGCACGGTGAGGTCGCGGTCGTCGCTGTAGAGCTTGTCGAAGATCCCGCGATAGCGGCCCAGCAGCAGCGGGCCGAGGCCGAACAGCTTCACTTCCTTGGCGTGGTCCTCGCGCGCCAGCACGGTTTCCAGGTACAGCTGCATGCGGGTTTCGGGCGAGCGCCAGCGGAACAGCCGGAACGCATCGCCGGAGAACTTCGTCTCGGCAAAGAACGACGGCAACCCGGCCAGCAGCAGCACCAGCACCGCCCACGGCGAGAACTGGAACAGCAGGCTGCCGTAGCTGAGCAGGGAGATCGCGTTCTGGCCCAGTCCGAACGTGCGCGTCACCAGCGACAGCGGCCGGCTCGAAGCCTCGCGGCGGGCGCGGGTGAGCTTGTCGTAGAACTCCGAATCCTCGAAGTGCGCCAGTTCCAGCGTCAGCGCCTTCTCCAGGATCATCACGTTGACGCGCTGCCCCAGTTGCGCGCGCAGCAGCGACTGGCACATCGACAGTCCGCGCTGTGCGCCGGCCAGCGCCGCCACCAGCACGCCTTCCAGCGCCACCCATTCGAATACCGGCCGCAACGACGGCTGGCCGCTGCCGGCCCGGAGCCGGCTGGCGTGCACTACGGCATCGACGATGTGCGCGCCGACGTACGCCACGCCTGCCGGCAACAGGCCGGCGACCAGGGTCAGCAGCGCCAGCGCGATGGTCAGCGGCCGGCTGGTACTCCACACCAGTTCCAGCGCGCGCCCGCTGTAGCGGAACACGCCCAGGAAACTGCGCGTGAGTTCGGTCGATTCGGCGGGCTCGGCGGAATGGTGGGGCGGCACGTGGGGGGCGTCAGGCCGTGGGCGCCGTTTGCGCGGAACTCCCGAGATGGGGGTTGTGCCGCTTCACGCAAGATGGGGCCGTGCAAGATGGGAGGTGTGCCGCCTCGCGCAAGTCAGTGCAGCTGAACTTCCACGACCTGCCGGTCCGGCTGGTAGAGCGCCGGGAACAGCCGCTTCAGCTGCGCCACCTTCGGCGCGTCGTTGATGACGATGTACGGGTTGCCGGGATGTTCGCTGAAGTAATGCTGGTGGTAGGCCTCGGCGGGATAGAACGCCTTCAGCGGAACCACCTGGGTCACGATCGGCGCCGGGAAGGATCTCGCCGCGGTCAGTTGCGCGATGTAACTGCCGGCGATCCGCTTCTGCTCGGCGTTGCCGTAGAAGATCACCGAACGGTACTGCGTGCCGCTGTCCGGGCCCTGCCGGTTGAGTTCCGTCGGGTCGAGCGCGACCGAGAAGAACACCTGCAGCAAGGTGCCGTAGCTGACCTCGGCCGGGTCGTAGCGCACCTGCACCGATTCAGCATGGCCGGTATCGCCGTCGCTGACCTCGTCGTAGTGCGCCGTGTCGGCGTCGCCGCCGGAGTAGCCGGCTACCACCTGGTGCACGCCCCTGACGTGCTCGAACACCGCCTCGATGCCCCAGAAGCAGCCGCCGGCCAGCACCGCGACCTGTTCACCGTGGGCGGTGGTTTTCGGAGCATCGACCGTCGGTGCCGGGAGTGCGCTGTTGGCGGCGGACACCGGCTGGCACGCGCTCACGCCCAGCATCAGCAGGGTGGCCAGCGTCAGGACAGGGAGTGTGCTGCGACGGATCATGCTGCGCCTCGCTGGAGTGGTCATCGGGCGGCCCGATACCTGTTCTTCGCCGGCCGCATGCCATCGGTTACCTGTGGGGCGCCGGCTGGCCCGGCACTATCGCTGCCGATCTGGCGACCCTGCACGGGCTGGCCATCGCGCATGTGGCCGCGATCCCCTTCGAGAACCTCAACCCGCTGCTCGGCCTGCCGGTCGAGCTCGATCCGGCCGCGCTGGAGCAGAAACTGGTGCGCGACGGCCGTGGCGGCTGCTGCTTCGGGCAGAACCCGCTGTTCGCCGAGGTATTGCGGGCGATCGGTTTCGAGGCGTCGGGACTGATCGCGCGCGTGCTGTGGCAGCACCCGGAAGATGCCGTCACCGCACAGACCCACATGTTGCTGCGCGCCGAACTGGACGGCGAGAGCTGGCTGACGGACGTCGGTTTCGGCGGCCAGGTGCTCACCGGCGCATTGCGGCTGCAGGCCGACGTCGAGCAGCCGACCGGCGCATGAGCCTGCTCAACCATGAGTACACCGTGCGCCGCCTCGGCCAGGAGCCCGAGCGGCACACTTTGCACGACAGCGCCGCGATACGGCGCGTGCTGGAAGAAGAGTTCCTGTTGCGCATGCCGGTGCACGCCGGCCTGGACCGGCGGCTGGACGAGTTGCCCAAGTAGCGAGGAGTGAGTGAAGAGGGGTGGGAAAAGAGAGAAGAGCTTGAAGCCGAGGCCGGCTTTCTCCCACTCCTCACTTCTCCCTACTCACTCCTCGTTCTTCGTTCCTTCCGCCAGCACGTGGATCTCCACGTCGTCGATGCCGACCACCTGGCCCGCGTGGATCTTGCAGGTCTTGCGCAGCTCCATGGCGCCGTCGACGCGCACCGCGCCGCTGGCCACGATCGCCTTGCCGGCGCCGCCGCTGTCGCACAGGCCGACCAGCTTCAACAGCATGTTGAGCTCGACGTAGTCGCCTTCCAGTTCAAAGTCGATGGTTTGCATGGTTTTCCGGAATGATGGGGAAGGCCGCGTTCAGGCGGACGGTTGATGGTCGTCGAACGCGCTGTCGGGCAGCGCCAGGAACGCGAACCACGGCATGTCGTGGTCGCTGCCGAAGGTGGCCGCGTCATCGAGGATGCCAAGCAGGATGTCGTAGTCCGCCGTGGCGGACTGGCGCCATTCGTCGGCGTGCTCGAACAGCAGCACGTAGCCCCAGGCCGGCATCCAGCCGAGGTCGCGCAGGCAGTCGGCCAGGGCGTCCCAGTTGTGGCCGAACGTGGCCGGCAACTGCAGCGACACGGCGAGCCGGCGCAGCAGTTCGTCCTTGTCGTGGCAGCCGGCGAGGTCGGTGCGGCAGACGCGCAGCTCGTCGCGGGCGGCGGCGCGCGCGAGCCGGTCGAGATCGTCGGCACCGACGAAGTACACCCCGCTCTGGCTGGGCTTGGTCAGGTCCAGCTCGAAACCGTGCGGACTCATCGGCCCACCTCGAGACGGCGGAAGCTGCGGTAGTGATCGTCGGTGTAGTACCAGGCCACCGGCGGTGTGCCACCGGTGATGATGCGCCGCGCGCCGCGGTTGCGCGCGCCGGGTGTTTTCACCGTGTACTCGTGGTAGTAGCCGCGCGGCTGCTTCGGCAGCAGGCCCTCGTAGTTGCCGAACACGGCGCCGTCCTGGCTGTGCTCGAACGGGCCGCCGCGGGCGATCCGGTCCAGCGTGGCGTGCGCCTCCGCCGGCAGGAAGGCTGGCGCGTCGGTGCGGGCACGGCGGTCCGGCGTGCGGGGCGAGGCGCTGCTGTCCGCGCTCGCCACCACGCCGCCGTCGACCGGCGGCGTGCCGGCATGGCGGTTCCACAGCGTCACCGCGAGGACGATGAATGCCAGCAGGATCAGTGGTTTGAGTTGGCGCATGCGGACGGGCTGGCGGTGGATGCGCCGCGAGCTTAGCAGGGGCGGGGCGATGGGCTACGTGAGAGGCGGTGCGCAACGGCACGGTGACCGGTTCGATCGCGCACACCGGACTCAGCGTCACCGCGTTCCAGATGTTCTTCTTCGCCGCCTTCGCGCTGCTCGCCGCGCTGGCGTTCGGCCTGTACGCGCGGCGCTACCGCGAGGTGGACAACTACCGCTCCGGCCGGGTTGTCGCTTGCGTAGGGCGGGCACGGCCCGCCGCTCTACCTTCTTCAGGACATGCAGTAAAAGCCGGCGGGCCGTGCCCGCCCTGCGGCATCGAATCCACGCGCGACTGCAGCGCCATCGCCGCGGCCGGGTTGCGGTGCTTGGCAGCGCTGATGAAGAACACGAACACGTCGCGTGGCGGCCCTGGCGGTTGCGGCGCGGCGGCGTGCGGCAGGTCGGCGATGTCGTTGCCCGCGGCCCAGCTGCGCGCGTGGCCGGCCCAGCGATCCAGTTCGGCCGGTGCATAGCCGGTCGGGAACTCGTCGGCGCTGCGCATCAGCCGCGCGTAGCTGAAGTCGCCGGTGAGGTCGGCCAGCGATGGATAGTCGGGCGAGTCGGTGAACACGGTCGGCACGCGCTGCGCGCGCGCCAGCTCCACGTAGCGTTCGTCGAGGAAGCCGGGGTGGCGTACCTCCAGCACGTGGCGCAGCGGCCGGCCGTCCAGTTCGCGTGGCAATGCGTCGAGGAAGGCGGCGAGGTCGTCGGCATCGAACGGCCGCGACGGCGGCAGCTGCCACAGGATCGGCCCCAGCCGATCTCCCATCTCGGCCAGCCCGCCATGCACGAAACTGCTGACGCCCTTGCCGGTATCGGCCAGCCGCTTGCCTTCGGTGATGTAGCGCGGCGCCTTCAATGAAAAGATGAAGCCGGCCGGGGTTTCCGCCGCCCACTTCGCGTAGGTCGCCGGCTTCTGCGCGCCGTAGTAGGTGCCGTTGATCTCGATCGCGCGCAGCTGGCGGCTGGCGTATTCCAGTTCGCGCCGCTGCACCAGTCTGGCCGGGTAGAAGTTGTCGCGCCACGGCGCGTAGTTCCAGCCGCCGATGCCGACGCGGATGCGCGGACCGACCGGGCTGGCGGGGGCGAACAGGTCGTTCATGGCGTGGCGTCTCGTGGCGGGATGCGCAGATGTTCGGCCATGCCGATGCACAGCACCAGCCACGCCGCGCCCGCGGCGTAGCCGGCCATCACGTCGCTGAAATAGTGCACCTGCAGCAGCACGCGGCTGATCCCGACCATGCCGACCAGCAGCACCGCGGCGGCGATCACCGTGCGATGGAATCGTTGCGGCAGCAGGCGCAGCAGCACGTAGGCGAGCATGCCGTAGAACACGATGGAGCCGAAGGCGTGGCCGCTGGGGAAACTCCAGCCGGGTTCGACGATGAAGCCATGGTCGTGCAGCGGCCGCACACGCTGGAACAGCGCCTTGAGGCTGCCGTTGATCGGCAGGATGCCTAGCAGGGCCATCACCCAGATGCCCGCCAGTTGCCAGTGCCGACGCAGCAGCAGGAGCAGCGCGACCACGGCCGCCGCTGGCGCCACCCACAGCAGGTCGCCGAGATGGGTGACCATCGCGATGCCTTGCAATATCGGCAATGGCAATTGCGCACGCAGGTTCGCGGCCAGGCCGGTGTCGAAGCGCACCAGCTCGCCGGCCTGCTGCCCGGCAATCGCGGAGGCGATGGCGAGGAACAGCAGGGCCAGCGCCAGCAGCAGGATCAGCCCGACCTGCCAGCGCAGCGCGGTCGGCGCACCGCCGCGGGCGAGCGCGTGGCGGTGCCAGCGCGCATTGTGCTGCCAGGCGAGGTCGCCGGCCAGCAGGCCCAGCAACAGCAGCAGCGCCCACAGCCGCAGGGCATGGGCGGCGATCCATTCCACCGTCGGGTCCATCGCGTTCCTCGGTTCGCCGTGGCCGGCATGAAGGCGTCATGATCGGCGTTGCCGCGCGCCGCGTCGAGGCCGTGACTTCCAGCGCTGGCCTTGCCTGCGGTTTGCCGCGATAGTTGCGCGACTGTCACCCGCGGAGCCTTCGATGTCCCAGCGACCCCTCTCCCTGCGCCTGGCGCTGTGCTGCGCGCTGCTCGTTTCCGCCACCGCCACGCGGGCACAGGCTCCGGCCGCGCAGTCGCCGCCGCCGGTTTCGACCGGCGACATCGTGCGGCCGATGCTGCCGGCGCAGCTGCAGGACTTCGGTGCCTACGTCGACAGTGCGCGCAAGACCTTCGACGTGCCGGGCATCGCCGTGGCGATCGTCAAGGATGGCAAGGTGGTGCTGGAGCAGGGCTTCGGCCTGCGCGAGATCGGCAAGCCGGACCCGGTGGACGCGCGCACGCTGTTCGCGATCGCCTCCAACACCAAGGCGTTCACCGCCGCCGCGCTGCAGCAGCTGGCGGACGCCGGCAAGCTGAAGATGGACGACCGCGTGATCGACCACCTGCCGTGGTTCCGCATGTCCGACCCGTACGTCACCCACGAGATGCGCATCCGCGACCTGCTGGCGCATCGCAGCGGCCTCAGCCTCGGCGCGGGCGACCTGCTGTACTGGCCGCCGACGTCGTACAGCACGAAGGAAGTGGTCGAGCGGCTGGCCCACGTGCCGATCAGGAACGGCTTTCGCAGCGGCTACGCCTACGACAACATCCTGTTCGCGGTGGCCACCCTGGTGATCGAGCAGGCCTCCGGCCAGAGCTACACCGACTACGTGCGCGAGCACCTGTTCAGGCCGGTCGGCATGGACGAGTCGCTGGTCGACATGACCTACCTCAAGCCGGGCATGGACGTGGCCACCGGCCACGCCAAGGCCGACTTCAAGGACCTCAGGCCGGTGCCGCCGATGGCCTGGCTCAACGACCCCGGCGCCGGCGGCATCTACTCCAGCGTGCACGATCTGGCGAAGTGGATGAACGTGCAGCTGGCCGGCGGCGTCTTGCCGACGATGGGCGCCGACGGCAAGCCGGCGCGGCTGTTCTCCGAGGACAGCCAGCGCGAGATGTGGAGCGTGCTGACCCCGATCAGGGTCGGCAAGCCGCCGGTTCCCGAACTGGCGCCGCTGGCGCCGAACTTCTCCGGCTACGGCGAAAGCTGGTTCCTGTCCGACTACCTCGGCAGGAAGCTGGTCTGGCACACTGGCGGCTGGCCCGGCATGGTCTCGCGGGTGACCCTGGTGCCGGAGCTGAAGCTCGGCGTGGTGGTGCTGACCAATGCCGAATCCGGCGCCGCGTTCAACGCGGTGACCTATCGCGTCCTGGATGCATACCTGAATCCGCAGCACAAGACCGCGGCTCCATTGACGGACTGGGTCGCCGCCTACGACAAGGCGGTGAAGAAATCCGAGGCCAAGGCCGACGACAGCCTGGCCAAGCATGAAGCGGCGCGCGACAAGCGCAGCAAGCCTTCGCTGGCGCTGGCGAAGTACGCCGGCACTTATCGCGACCCGTGGTATGGCGACGTCATCGTCAGCCACGAGAACGGCAAACTGCGCCTGCGTTTCTCGAAGACTGCGCAACTGGTCGGCACGATGCTGCCGTGGCAGCACGACACCTTCACCGTGCGCTGGGACGACCGCACGCTCAACGCCGACGCCTTCATCACTTTCAGCCTGGACGTGGACGGCCATGTCAGCGAAGTGCGCATGCAGCCGATCTCGCCGCTGACCGACTTCAGCTTCGATTTCCAGGACCTGCGCATGGTGCCGGTCGCGGACGAGCGGGATACCGACAAGCCTTGAACCGTCGCCGGGGTCGATCGCGGCCCCGGCCTTTCCACCGCCGTGATACTGGGGAATCGACATGCGTGACATGCATCGTGCAGTAGCGATCATGCTGGGCTGCGGCCTGTTCGCCGGCGTGGCACTGGCGCGCACCGACGCGCCGCTGGCGCACAGCCAGTTCCATGTCCAGCTGGGCAGTACGCTGACCCAGCCGGCGTCGGGCCGGCTGCTGCTGTTCGCCACCGACGCCAAGGCGGCCATCGCCGCGGCGAAGGACGGCAAGGTCGACGAGGTGGATGCCAATCCGTTCGGCGCCACCCAGGCCTCGGTGGCCGCGCGCGACGTGAGCCGGCTGGTGCCGGGGCAGGGCGTGGACATCGACGCCGATGCGCTGGCGTACCCGGCCGGCTGGTCGCAGCTGCCGCCCGGCGACTACTTCGTGCAGGCCGTGCTCGACAGCAACCACGACTACAACTACGGCGGGCGCGGTGCGGGCGATCTGGTCAGCCCGGTGGTGAAGGTGCATCTGCCCGCCGCGACGCCGCCCAGCCTGAGCCTGGACCGCGTGCTGCCCGCGCACGAGCCGTGGGACCTGCCCACGCGCTACTTCAGCGACACCACCCGCGAGCACCTCGACGAGGCGCGCCGCGCCGCGCAGCCGCTCGACTTCGCCAGCCCGGCGCTGAGCGCGTTCTGGGGACGGTCCATCCACATGCGCGGCTGGGTGCTGTTGCCGCCGGGCTATGATCCCGGCGCGAAGCAGACCTGGCCGGTGGTGTATTCCACCCACGGCTACGGCGGCAGCGTGGCGTCGCTCGCCGGCAGCGCCGCGATGGCCTATGGCGCGATGGCCGAGCATCAGATGCCGCCGATGATCTGGGTGTTCCTGGATGAGTCCAGCGCCACCGGCACGCACGAGTTCGCCGACTCGGTGAACAACGGCCCGTGGGGCCGGGCGCTGACCACCGAGCTGATCCCGCAGCTGGAATCGCGTTACCGCATGGATGCGCGACCGTCCGGCCGTTTCCTCACCGGCCATTCCTCCGGCGGCTGGGCCACGCTGTGGCTGCAGACGCGCTATCCGCAGATCTTCGGCGGCACCTGGTCGACCTCGCCCGACCCCGGCGACTTCCACGATTTCACCGGGGTGGACCTGTACGCGCCGAACGCGAATGTCTATCGCCGGGCGGACGGTTCCGCCTGCCCGCTGGTGCGCGACAAGGGCAAGGTGCAGGCCAGCTTCGAGGCGTTCGCGAAGCTCGAGCGCGTGCTGGGCGAGTACGGCGGCCAGATGGCCTCGTTCGAGTGGGTGTTCTCGCCGCGCGGCGCGGACGGCCGGCCGATGCCGATGTTCGATCGCGACACCGGCGCGGTCGATCCGGCGGTGGTCGCCTATTGGCGCGACCACTATGACATCGCCCATCTCGTGCAGGCGAACTGGCCGCGGCTGAAGGCCGACCTGGACGGCAAGGTCCACGTGGTCGTGGGCACTGCCGACACGTTCTATCTCGACGGCGCCGCGCGCAAGCTCAAGGCCGTGCTGGACGGCCTGGGCGCGAAGTCGGACTTCCGCTTCCTGCCGGGCAAGACCCACTTCGACCTGTACGCGCAGGGCGACGACCGTCAGGGGCTGCTCAAGCAGATGGCGTGGGAGATGTATGCGGTGGCGCGGCCGGATTCGAAGCTGAAGCGGCGGGCCGCGGCGGCGCCATAGCCGGCGTCATCCGGGCTGCCACGGGTCGTAGCTGCCGAGGTACCACAGGTGGCCCTCCGGGTCGTGGCAGCTGTAGCCGGCGCCGCCGTAGTCCTTCTCGGCGTAGTCGTCGACGATCAACGCGCCGGCGGCTTTCGCCTGCTGGTAATGCGACTTGCAGTTGCTGACGATCACGCAGGCGCATTGCGTTTCGCGGCCGCCGATCTCGTCGGGCTGGGCGATGTGCCGGCCGAACTCGTTGTCGCGCACTGCGCCGAGCATGACCATGCCGCTGCCGAAGGTGAGCTGGGCGTGTTCCACGCCGCTTTCGGTTTCGTAGACGGCCTGCTTCTCGAAGCCGAACGCCTTGCACAGCCAGTCGATCGCGGCGTGGGCGTCGCGGTAGCGCAGGCAGGGGATGATGGTGCTGCCGTGGGGATGGGGTGTCGGCATGACGGGACTCCGTTGGCGGAAACCGCACACAGGCTAGCGCGCCCACCGTTTCCTGTCTTGTCGGTGGGCGCGATCGCCGTCACGGAGGAACGTCGCGGCGGGCGCCGCCTCGGCCGGTGTGCTCGTCTTCCTCGGGCAACGGCGGCAGCGTGCGCACCAGCATGCTTTGCGGGCTGGTCATCGGCAGCCGTTCGCTGCGCAGGCGTTCGAGGATCTCGAACAGCAGGTCGCTCTTCACGCCGCCGACCTCGCGCGGGCTGCCGACGTAGGCGACGCAGTTGAACGTCATCACGCCGGTGGCGACACTTTCCAGTTGCATGTACGGCGCCGGCGCGGACAGCGTGCCGTGATGCGCGCGCAGGACCCCCAGCACCAGCTCGCGCACCTTGCCGGCGTCGGTATCCAGCGGCATCGGCAGCTTGATCTGCACGCGGCCCTGCGCGTTGGCCAGGGTGACGTTGCGCACGTTCTGGGTGATCAGCTGCGAGTTCGGCACGATCACGGTGGAGCGGTCCCACATCTGGATCTCGGTGGCGCGCACGTTGATGCGGCGGATGTCGCCCTCGACGTCGCTCGACAGGCTGACCCAGTCGCCCACCTTCACCGGCCGCTCGACCAGCAGGATCAGGCCGGAGATGAAGTTCTGCACGATCGCCTGCAGGCCGAAGCCGATGCCGACCGACAGCGCGCTGACGATCCAGGCGATGCTCTTCAGGTCCACGTGCAGCGCGGCCAGCGTCAGCACGAACACCAGCATGCCGCCGAGGTAGCCGAGCAGGGTGGCGATGGAGTCCTGCATGCCCGGCTCCATCGTGGACTTCGGCAGCAGTTGTTCGCGCAACCAGCGCTTGAGCGTGCGCAGCACGAACAGTCCCGCCACCAGCACCAGCGTGGCGCTGAAGATGCTGCCCGGATTGATCGCCAGGTCGCCGAGCCTGAAGCTGCCGAGGGTCTGTTCGGCGCTGGCCAGCAGGTCCTTCGGGCCGGCGCCGAACGGGGTCAGCACGGTCGCCAGCGCCAGCAGCACCAGGCCGACACGACAGACGCCGGCGAGCAGGATGGCGGTCTGCTCCAGCGTGTGCGGCGCCAGCTGGAAGGTGGCCTGCAGCCGCTGGCCGCTGCGCCCGCGCGGCGACAGCAAGGTGTCGATCAGGTCGGTGAGCAGGTGGATCAGCAGGTACACCGTGGACACGATCACGCCGACCCACAGCATCTGCACGGCGACGAAGAACGCCATCGCGATGAAACCGGTGGCCACGCCCAGCCAGCTGACCGCCACGCCGAGCGTGGCGGCGGCGGTGAGCAGGCCGAACCATACCGGGCGGTGCTCCGGCTCGGCGCCGCTGGCGGCCAGTTCCCGGCGGGTGCGGCGCAGGCGCAGCAACGCCAGGCCGATCAGGCCGCTGATGACCAGCGCGAACAAGCCGCGCGTGGCCACGGTCGCCGGCAGGCTGGTGCCGATCGCGCGGCTGGTGCGGTCGAGCAGGCCGAACAGCAGCGCCGCTGCGGCCAGCAGCCACGGGAACAGGCGCAGCCGCTGCGCCGCCAGGTCCGACAGCGCAGGCAGGCGCCACGACGGCCGCGGTACCGACAGCAGCGCCCGGCCCAGTCCGGTCACGTAGGCGGCGAAGCACACCAGCCCGACCACGCTGGTGGCCAGCGCGGCGAGGTCGTCGTCCAGGATGTCGTTCCAGTTCAGTCCCAGGTAGACCAGTTGCGCCGCCAGCCCGGTGGTGAGGACCGCGGTCAGCGCCACCGCGGCGGCCATTGCACTGCGCCGCAGGTGGCCGTCCGGAACGTGGTGCGTGGCCAGCAGCAACAGCAGCCGTTCCAGCACCCAGCGGCCGCCGCCCAGCAGCAACGCGGCGACGATCAGGCACCACGCCAACGGCTGCCGGTTCGGCGGCTGCCAGGCCTGCTCCACCGTGCTGGCAAAGCGCGCGCCGAGACGCTTGAGGCGCACCATGTCATCGGGAAACGTGCGTACCGGATCAGCCCAGAACGTGCGGCCGAACGGCGTGGCCGTGCGCGAGGCCAGCCGCGCCTGGAACTCGTCGTTGCGCAGGCCGGAAATCTGCGCCGCCAGTTGCGTTGCGTCCTGGCCGAGCAGCTGCGCCTGCTTGATCTGCGCATCCAGGTCGGCCTGCGCCTTGTCGAGCTTGCGGCGCTGCGCAGCGACTTCCGGCGCTTCCGGTGGCGTCCCTTTCGCCGGTGCCGGCCCCAGCACGGCAAGTTGCGCCTGCAGGGCGACCATCTGCGGCGCGAGGTTGGCGGCCAGCTGGCGCGCCTGGTCCTGCACGCCGAGCGCAGCGGTGCGCAGGTCGGCCAGCGGCACGTCGGATTTCTTGTCCTTCAGCGCGGCCTTGACGGTATCGAGCTGGTTGCCCAGCTGATCCAGTGACTGCGCGGGTGTCGCCGCCGGCGTGGCTGCCGACGGATCGTTCTGGGCAAGCGAGGCGGTACCGCCGAGAGTCAGCAGCAGGAGCAGGAGGCAACGGAACAGGATGGGCATCCGCCCATGATCGGAGCGCTGCCGCGGGCGGTCAATCGCGCCGGCCGGATGAGCGGCCGCCTTCGCGGCTGGCGTTCAGATTACGAACGCCTTGCCGCCCGCAGCGCCGCGTGCCGTTCCAGGCTGGCCGGCGACCAGACCTGCTCGATGTCGTAGAACTCCTGCACTGCGGGAACGTCTGGCGGCAGTGTCATCCATGGCTGTTTGGTCGAGATGTAGATGTGGATGTCCGGCGGCAATCGCCACGGTTCATTCAACGTTCCCACGCGCACGAAAGCCACCGACTTGCCGCCGCCGGGGTAGTGGCTCCACAGCGCCACATGGCATGGCGGTTTCAAGGTCCACGTGCAACATGATCAGTGAATCGTTCCGGCACTCGCCTCGGCGAGCCGGTGACGGATGGCGCCGCAGGTGCAGGCGCCTTCGGAGGTTTCGGTGGTCATGCTGCCGATCCCGTGTGTCACGACGGAGAGGCCTCATCGTCACACCGCATCGTGCGGGCTTCAAGCACAATGGATGGCTCACGCAGGTCCGGAATGCCCATGATCTTCCGCTGGTTCGAATCCCTCATCGACGCGTTCAAGGAACCGGCCGACGGCATGCCGCCGACGTCGGTGTGGCGCTTCTACGCGTTCTACCTGCGCCAGGTGTGGCCGGTGTTCGCCGTGGCGATCGCGGTGGGTTTCGTGGTGGCGATCGTCGAGGTGTCGCTGTTCGGCTTCATCGGCAGCATCGTCGACATGACCAAGGGCGTGCCGGCGGCAGGTTTCTTCCGGCAGCACGGCAACGAGCTGTTGTGGATGGGTTTCGTCGCGCTGATCGTGCGGCCGCTGGCGACCGGCACGCACGACCTGCTGGTGAACCAGGCGATCGTGCCCAGCCTGACCAACCGCATCCGCTGGCAGAACCATCGCTACGTGATCCGCCAGAGCCTGGGCTTTTTCCAGAACGACTATGCCGGGCGCATCGCCAACCGCATCATGCAGACCGGCGGCGCGCTGCGCGAATCGGCGGTGCAGATCGTCGATGCGATCTGGTACGTCACCATCTATACCGGCAGCGCGGTCGTGCTGTTCGCGCAGGCGGATGTCTGGCTGGCGGCGCCGCTGGTCGCGTGGGTGTTCGCGTATGTCGGGCTGCTGGCGTTCTTCATCCCGCGCATCAAGCAGCGCTCGTGGCTGGCCTCGGAGGCGCGCTCGAAGCTGATGGGGCGCATCGTCGACGGCTACAGCAACGTGCTCACGCTGAAGCTGTTCGCGCATGCGCGGCGCGAGGAAGCCTACGTGGCCGAGGCGATGGCCGAGCAGACCGACAAGCTGCGCCGGATGACCCGCGTCACCACCGCGCTGGACGCCAGCATCACCACGCTCAACGGCTTCCTGATCGTGGGCACCTCGGCGCTGGCGCTGTGGCTGTGGAGCGAGGGCCGGGTGACGGTGGGCGCGATCGCGCTGTCGACCGGGCTGGTGATCCGCATCAACAACATGTCCGGCTGGATCATGTGGGTGGTCAACGGCATCTTCGAAAACGTCGGCACGGTGCAGGACGGCATCACCACGATCTCGCGCCCGCGCGCGGTGCAGGACCGCGAGGGCGCGATGCCGCTGGAGGTGACCAACGGCGGCGTGCATTTCGAGCACATCCATTTCCACTACGGCAAGCAGGGTGGGGTGATCGCCGGGCTCGACCTCACCGTGCGCGCGGGCGAGAAGATCGGCCTGGTCGGTCCGTCCGGCGCCGGCAAGTCCACCCTGGTCAACGTGCTGCTGCGGCTGTACGACCTCGAGGCCGGACGCATCCTGATCGACGGCCAGGACATCGCCCGCGTCACCCAGGAAAGCCTGCGCTCGCAGATCGGCGTGGTCACCCAGGACACCTCGCTGCTGCACCGTTCGATCCGCGACAACCTGCTGTACGGCCGCCCCGACGCCAGCGAGGCGCAGGTGGCCGAGGCCGTGCGCAAGGCGCGCGCCGACGAATTCATCCCGAACCTCAGCGACGGCGAAGGCCGCCGTGGCTACGACGCGCTGGTCGGCGAGCGCGGCGTGAAACTCTCGGGCGGCCAGCGCCAGCGCATCGCGATCGCCCGCGTGCTGCTGAAGGATGCGCCGATCCTGGTGCTGGACGAAGCGACCTCGGCGCTCGACTCCGAAGCGGAAGCGGCGATCCAGGACAGCCTGGACATCCTGATGCAGGGCAAGACGGTCATCGCGATCGCGCACCGCCTGTCCACCATCGCGCGGATGGACCGGCTGGTGGTGCTGGACAAGGGGCAGATCGTCGAGACCGGCACGCATGCGCAGCTGATCGCGCACGAGGGTCTGTACGCGCGATTGTGGAAGCGGCAGACCGGCGGCTTCGTGGCAGCAGACGACGCGCCGGCTTAGCCGGCGGCTGCGGCAGGCGGGAGTCGCGGGTTCAACACGTTCCGCTGCTGCAGCAGGCGGGTTTGCTCGCCGTCGCGGCGCTTTCCAGCACCTCGGCCGCGGCCGCCAGCGCACGCGCCGCAGCGGCGCCCTTGCGCTCGCTGTAGCGGTCGACCAGGTAGTCGCTGCGGCCGCGCACCAGCAGGGTGAACTTGAACAGCTCCTCCATCACGTCCACCACGCGGTCGTAGAACGGCGACGGCTTCATCCGGCCGTTGTCGTCGAACTCCTGCCAGGCCTTGGCCACCGAAGACTGGTTCGGGATGGTCACCATGCGCATCCAGCGGCCGAGCACGCGCAACGCGTTCACCACGTTGAACGACTGCGAGCCGCCGCTGACCTGCATCACGGCGAGCGTGCGCCCCTGTGTGGGCCGCACGCTGCCGTCTTCCAGCGGCAGCCAGTCGATCTGGTTCTTGAACACGCCGGTCACCGCGCCGTGCCGCTCGGGGCTGACCCAGACCTGGCCTTCGGACCACAGCGACAGCGTGCGCAACTCCTGCACCTTGGGATGGCTGGCCGGCACGCTGTCCAGCATGGGCAGTCCGTGCGGGTCGAACACCCGCGTCTCGGCGCCGAACTGGCGCAGGATGCGCTCGGCTTCCAGCGCCAGCTTGCGGCTGAACGATTGCGGGCGCAGCGAGCCGTACAGGATCAGGATGCGCGGCGGGTGCCCGGCATCGGCCGGCAAGGCCAGCCTGGCCAGGCTGGGGGTGTCCAATATGTCGGCGGCGACATGCGGCAGGTCCTGGATCGGCACGGCGTATTTCCTGTTGCTTTGGTTTGATGATTCTATCATCATGGAAATATAGAAACCAATCCGGAATCGCTGCCATGCACCCGTGTCGCGTCCTGTTCATCTGCACCGGCAACTCGGCCCGCAGCATCCTGTCCGAAGCCACCCTCAACCACCTGGGCAAGGGGCGCTTCGAGGCGTTCAGCGCCGGCAGCCAGCCGACCGGGCGCGTCAACCCCTACGCGATCGAGGAACTCAAGGCCTCGGGCATCGCCACGGAAGGGTTGAGCAGCAAGTCGTGGGACCGCTTCACCGAAGCGGGCGCGCCGCCGCTGGACATCGTGATCACGGTTTGCGACAGCGCCGCGAACGAGACCTGCCCGGTGCTGTTCGGCGACTTCGTGAAAAGTCATTGGGGCCTGCCCGATCCGGCCGCCGCCCAGGGCGCTGGCGCCGCGATCGCGGCGTTCCGGCGCGCCCACACGCTGATCCTGTATCGCATCACGGCGCTGCTGAAGCTGCCGGTGGAAACGATGGGGCGCGACGAGCTGAAGCAGGCGCTCGATCACATCGGCAGCATCACCGACGAAGAAGCGGACGCATGAACCAGGCATCGGCAGAACCAATCGCCCGTCCGGCTCCCTCGGAGGACGCCCGCATCGGCTTCTTCGAGCGCTGGCTCACTCTCTGGGTATTGCTGTGCATCGTGGCCGGCACGCTGCTGGGCCATCTGCTGCCCGGCAGCTTCGCGGCATTGGGCGGCATGCAGGTGGCCCAGGTGAACCTGCCGGTCGCCGTGCTGATCTGGCTGATGATCATCCCGATGCTGCTGAAGATCGACTTCGGCGCGCTCGGCGGCGTGCGTCGCCAGTGGAAGGGCATCGGCGTCACGCTGTTCGTCAACTGGGCGGTGAAGCCCTTCTCGATGGCGCTGCTGGCATGGGTCTTCATCCGCCACCTCTTCGCCGGCCAGCTGCCGGCCGCCCAGCTCGATTCCTACATCGCCGGCCTGATCCTGCTGGCCGCCGCGCCGTGCACGGCGATGGTGTTCGTGTGGAGCAACCTGTGCAACGGCGAGCCGGCGTTCACGCTGAGCCAGGTCGCCCTGAACGACGCCATCATGGTGGTGGCGTTCGCGCCGATCGTGGCGCTGCTGCTGGGCATCTCCTCGATCACGGTGCCGTGGGACACGCTGCTGCTGTCGGTGCTGCTGTACATCTTGGTGCCGGTGGTGCTCAGCGTGCTGTTGCGGCGCCGGGTGCTGGCCCGTGGTGGCGAGGCGCGGTTGCAGAAACTGCTGCAGCGGCTGGGGCCGGTGTCGCTGTTCGCGCTGCTGGCGACGCTCGTGCTGCTGTTCGGCTTCCAGGGCGAGCAGATCGTCGCGCAGCCGCTGATCATCGCGCTGCTGGCGGTGCCGATCCTGATCCAGGTGTATTTCAACGCCGGGCTGGCCTACTGGCTCAACCGCCGTTTCGGCGTGCCGCATTGCGTGGCCGGCCCCTCGGCGCTGATCGGCGCCAGCAATTTCTTCGAACTGGCCGTGGCCGCCGCCATCAGCCTGTTCGGCTTCCAGTCCGGCGCGGCGCTGGCGACCGTGGTCGGCGTGCTGATCGAGGTGCCGGTGATGCTGTCGGTGGTGCAGATCGTCAACCGCAGCAAACGCTGGTATGAATCACCGTCGGCTTGACCGGCGCCCCGCGAAAGGCGCTGTTTTTGGCGTTAAATGCGCCGCTCAGCACAATTATTCCATCCACCTTTCCCAAATCACCCGGAACAGGAAATCGCGTTTCCAGCGGATAGATCATCCAGTTGCCAATAGGCAGGGCTGCAATCAACAGACATAATCCGAGTGCCGCCGTCAGCGCGATCCGGCCCGCTTTCACCCATCTGGTGAACAAAAGCCCCGCGCCAATACAGGCGGCCAGCAGCAGCAGATTACTGGGCTGCACTAAAATCCATAACGCCTTTGACAGAAAGAAAATCATGCCGCTGCTTCCTTCTGCGTCATTTCCACATGCTCCGCCACTTTGCGCATCAGGGCGGGCAGGGCATATTCATCAAATGCTTCGGGCTTCACCCAAATTCCGTCTACAGACTGTTTTCCGGAGTGAACACCTGTATAAACAACCAGATCAAGCCTGAAATGGGTGAAGACATGACGCACCGTCCCCCGCAGTGCGCGCCATTTGCAGCTGTCCGGCATATAGGCGTCCAGATCGCCCAACTCCTTCCGCCAGGGCGTTCCGGGAAATTCCATCATGCCGCCGAGCAGGCCCTTCTCGGGTCTAGCAATACGTAACGTAACGAGCAACACGACATAAACATAG
>CAVPQF010000095.1:0-18513 GCA_963707225.1 uncultured Gammaproteobacteria bacterium | reverse complement strand
GGATGAGTGCGTCGCCTGGCCTTCTCGGCGATACGGCGGCCCGCGACTACTCGCACAAGCTGCGACTGTTCAATGCATTCGCGGAACCCGAACTTCGCCGTGTGATCGCCAGCCTGGAGCTGAAACCCGGGGCGCGCGTCCTCGACGCGGGATGCGGCACCGGCGAGGTGCTGCGCTGGCTCTCCGATGACGTGGGGCCCGATGGCACCCTCGTCGGCATCGACCTGGCGACGGCGCACGCGGCAGCCGCCCGCGCGAGCGCCCCGCCGACGGCGCTGGTGCTGCAGGCGGATCTGCTGAAGGCGCCGCTGCGCAGCGAGAGCCTCGACCTGATCTGGTGCATGAACACGATCAACCACCTGCACGATCCGGTCGCCGGGGCTCGGCAGTTGGCCTCCCTGCTGCGTCCCGCCGGCCGTATCGCGCTGTGCCAGAGCTCGGTGCTGCCCGACATGTACTTTGCCTGGGACGCGAGGCTGGAACGCGTGGTCAACGAGGCGGTGCGCCAGTACTACCGTGATCGTTATGGCGTGGGCGAGCGCGACCTGACGGCGGTCCGCTCCATGGTCGGCGTGCTGCGCCAGGCGCAGTTGCGCAACGTCAGGGCGCAGACGTTCGCGATCGAACGCGTATCCCCCCTGGGAGCGGCGGATGAGGCCTATCTTGTCGAGGCGATTTTCCGCAACACCTGGGGAGCGCGGTTGCAGCCGTACCTGTCAAGCGACGACTACGGCGAACTCACGCGTCTTTGCGACCCGCAGCATCCGCAGTTCGCACTGCGTCGGCCGGATTTCCATTTTCTGCAGACTTTTACGGTGGCGATTGGGGAGCGGTGAGGCTGGCGATGAGGCGGCAAACGGCCTCCACCATCCAATGTCGTTCCGGCTCGCAACGAGTCTCGACGCCGACTGTTCACCGACTTCAAATGGAGCGCATTCGTTACTACTGCGCGAGAAGCCGCTTCGATGAGGCGTAGGGTGACGTGAAGTCCGCGCGGGATTGTTCGGCCCATCCATGGGCCTCACCCCTCCGCGCTGCGCGCTCCGGGGCCAGCCTGCGGCTGTCCGAATTCGCTCCTGGCGAATTCGTCGAACCCGTTGGGGTTCGTCCACCACCTCTCTCCGCCAGATACGCAAAACGCCCCTTCGATGAAGTGTAGGGTGACGTGAAGTCCGCGCGGGATTGTTCGGCCCATCCATGGGCCTCACCCCTCCGCGCTGCGCGCTCCGGGGCCAGCCTGCGGCTGTCCGAATTCGCTCCTGGCGAATTCGTCGAACCCGTTGGGGTTCGTCCACCACCTCTCTCCGCCAGATACGCAAAACGCCCCTTCGATGAAGTGTAGGGTGACGTGAAGTCCGCGCGGGATTGTTCGGCCCATCCATGGGCCTCACCCCTCCGCGCTGCGCGCTCCGGGGCCAGCCTGCGGCTGTCCGAATTCGCTCCTGGCGAATTCGTCGAACCCGTTGGGGTTCGTCCACCACCTCTCTCCGCCAGATACGCAAAACGCCCCTTCGATGAAGTGTAGGGTGACGTGAAGTCCGCGCGGGATTGTTCGGCCCATCCATGGGCCTCACCCCTCCGCGCTGCGCGCTCCGGGGCCAGCCTGCGGCTGTCCGAATTCGCTCCTGGCGAATTCGTCGAACCCGTTGGGGTTCGTCCACCACCTCTCTCCGCCAGATACGCAAAACGCCCCTTCGATAAAGTGTAGGGTGACGTGAAGTCCGCGCGGGATTGTTCGGCCCATCCATGGGCCTCACCCCTCCGCGCTGCGCGCTCCGGGGCCAGCCTGCGGCTGTCCGAATTCGCTCCTGGCGAATTCGTCGAACCCGTTAGGGTTCGTCCACCACCTCTCTCCGCCAGATACGCAAAACGCCCCTTCGATGAAGTGTAGGGTGACGTGAAGTCCGCGCGGGATTGTTCGGCCCATCCATGGGCCTCACCCCTCCGCGCTGCGCGCTCCGGGGCCAGCCTGCGGCTGTCCGAATTCGCTCCTGGCGAATTCGTCGAACCCGTTAGGGTTCGTCCACCACCTCTCTCCGCCAGATACGCAAAACGCCCCTTGCGGGGCGCTTTGCGTATCTGGCGGAGAGAGAGGGATTCGAACCCTCGATAAGGTTTTTGACCCTATACTCCCTTAGCAGGGGAGCCCCTTCGGCCACTCGGGCATCTCTCCGGGGTTTTCTTCGCAGTGCTGCGGAGCCGGCAAGGATACCGACCGACGCGGACGAGGTAAAGCCTTAATTCACGCGATCAATGTTCGGCGGAATCATCGGCGGGTGTGCCACCGGCGTCGTGCTCGCCCTTGATGCGCTGGTATATCTCTTCGCGATGGACGGCCACGGTTTTCGGCGCATTGATGCCGATGCGCACCTGATTGCCTTTCACGCCAAGAACGGTAACGGTCACCTCGTCGCCGATCATCAGGGTTTCACCGACCCTGCGGGTCAGAATCAACATGATTGCTACTCCATAATGCTGTTGGTCACAGGCCTGCGAATCGACGGAGCCTCACCCCTGAGCACCGTCCTTCCACAGTTCGACGATTGATCCGCCGAAGGCCCTACCGCCTTCCCGGCTCACAGCCAAAACACTCCTGAGCGTCCTGACTGGCGATGCAACCGTTTCCGGCAGCATCGACACCTGGCTGATAGTACTTGAGCCTTATTCGTAAGCGCAACGCGTCCGGATCCTGCCAAACGACTCGCCGTTCATGCCCCGAACGGACTACTGGCCGCGATCCACTCGGGCAGGGCCGACAGGATCGCCGGCAGGTTCGGCGCATCGGTTCCGCCGCCCTGGGCCATGTCCGGACGCCCACCGCCCTTGCCGTCGATCTGCGCGGCGACGTGTGCCACCACGCCGCCGGCCTTGATCCGGCCCAGTGCCTTGCCGTGTACCCCGGCAATCAGGGAAACCCGGCCATCGGCCGCGCCGGCCAGCAGGATCACGCAGTCGCCGAGTTGCTGCTTGAGCTGGTCCACGCTGTCGCGCAGCGACTTCGCATCCAGCCCTTCCAGCCGCGCAGCAACCACCTTGATGCCATCGACATCCCGTGCGGAACCGGCCAGGTCGGCGGTGGCGGAACCCGCTGCCTTGCTGCGCAACGAGTCCAGTTCGCGTTCCAGTTTCTTCTGGCGGTCGAACAGCTGGCGCAGTTTTTCCACCGCCTCGTCGCCGCTGCTGGAAAGCAACTGCGAGAACTCGGCCAGGCGACGCTCCTCATCGGCCACCCAGGCCAGCGCGCCGGCGCCGGTGACCGCCTCGATGCGGCGCACGCCGGAAGCCACGCCGGCTTCGCTGACGATCTTGAACAGGCCGATGTCGCCGGTGCGCCCCACGTGGGTGCCGCCGCACAACTCGGTGGAGAAGTCGCCCATTTTCAGCACGCGCACTTCGTCGCCGTATTTCTCGCCGAACAGCGCCATCGCGCCGAACTCGATCGCCTGGTCGTAACCCATGTTGCGTACCTCGGCGACCGCGTTGCGGCGCACCTCGGTGTTCACCATCGCCTCGACCCGGGCCAGTTCGTCATGGCTCATCGGCTTGAAGTGCGAAAAGTCGAAACGCAGACGCTCCGGCGCCACCAGCGAGCCCTTCTGCGCGACATGGTCGCCCAGCACCTGGCGCAGCGCCGCATGCAGCAGATGGGTGGCCGAATGGTTGAGCACGATCGCCTGGCGCCGCGACGCGTCCACCCGGGCCTCGACCACGTCACCGGTGCGCAGTGGCTGCCCGTCATGCCAGCGACCGGCATGACCGAAGAACACGCCGCCCATCTTCAACGTATCGTCAACCTCGAAGCGACCGGCTGCATTGGACAGCGTGCCGGTGTCGCCGACCTGGCCGCCGGACTCGGCGTAGAACGGCGTGCGGTCGAGGATCAGCAAGCCCTCCTCGCCTTCGCCCAGCTGCTCGACCTGCTTGCCACCGCGCACGATGCCGAGCACCTTGCTGCCTTCACTCTGCAGCGCCTCGTAACCGAGGAAAATCGTGGGCTTGAGCTGGCTGGCCAGCTCGGCCGGCATCTGCCCCCTGGCTTCGAAGCGGCCGGCGGCGCGGGCACGCTCGCGCTGTTCGTTCATGGCCTGCTCGAAGCCGTCCATGTCCACCTCGAGGCCGCGCTCGCGCGCGATGTCGGCGGTGAGGTCGACCGGAAAGCCGTAGGTGTCGTACAGGCGGAACGCATCCACGCCCGGAATGGTCTTGCCCGACTTCGCGGCGACCTCGTCGAACAGCCGCATGCCGTGCTCCAGCGTCTCGCCGAAACGATGCTCCTCGGTACGCAGCGCATCCTCGACGAACGCCTGCTTCGCCGGCAGCTCGGGATAGGCCGCGCCCATTTCCTCGACCAGCGGCTGCACCATCTTCCAGAAGAAGTCGCCGCGCACGCCGAGCATCCAGCCGTGGCGCAAGGCGCGGCGGATGATCCGGCGCAGCACGTAGCCGCGGCCTTCGTTGGACGGCAGCACGCCGTCGACGATCAGGAAGGAACAGGCGCGGATGTGGTCGGCGATCACGCGCAGCGACTTGTTGCCCAGGTCCTTCGTGCCGGTCAGCTCGCCGGCGATGCGGATCAGGTGCGCGAACAGGTCGATCTCGTAGTTCGAATGCACATGCTGCAGCACGGCGGCGAGGCGCTCCAGGCCCATGCCGGTGTCCACGCATGGCGCCGGCAGCGGGCTCAGCGTGCCGTCGGGCGCACGGTCGAACTGCATGAACACCAGGTTCCATATCTCGATGTAGCGGTCGCCATCCTCGTCCGGGGAACCGGGCGGGCCGCCGGCGATCCCCGCGCCGTGATCGTAGAAGATCTCGGTGCACGGACCGCACGGGCCGGTGTCGGCCATCTGCCAGAAATTGTCGGACGCATACGGCGCGCCCTTGTTGTCGCCGATGCGCACGATGCGTTCGGCCGGCACGCCGACCTGCCTGTTCCAGATGTCGAAGGCTTCGTCGTCGGTGTGGTAGACGGTGACCCACAGCTTTTCCGCCGGCAGCTTGAAGACTTCGGTCAGCAGCTCCCATGCGTAGGCGATCGCCTCGCGCTTGAAGTAGTCCCCGAACGACCAGTTTCCCAGCATCTCGAAAAACGTGTGATGGCGCGCGGTATAGCCCACGGCATCCAGGTCGTTGTGCTTGCCGCCGGCGCGCAGGCAGCGCTGCACGTCGGCCGCGCGCACGTAGGAGAGTTTCTCGCTGCCCAGGAACACGTTCTTGAACTGCACCATGCCCGAGTTGGTGAACAGCAGGGTCGGGTCGCTGGCCGGCACCAGCGAGCTGGACGGCACGATGGTGTGGCCCTTGGAGCGGAAGTAGTCGAGGAAGGCGGAGCGGATTTCGGAGGTTTTCATGCGGATCAAGAGTGGCAGGCGATAAAGGCCACGCCGCGGCCAGGCCGCCCGACCCGTCAACCCATCATCTGCGGATGACGGATTTCAGGAAATATCGTCGGCTTCGTCCACATCGGCGTGGGTAACACTTCGTACTGTGGCGGCGGCAAAGCCGCGGCGCAAGAGGAATTGTGCCCGCCGGGTACGCTCGGCGGGGTCCGCTGCGCCTGCACTGCCGTAGCGGCGACGCAGCTGGGCAGCGGCCGAGGCCTCCCAGTCGGCCTCGGCCTGGTCCAGCAGCTCGCGGATGCGCGCATCCGCCAGGCCGTGGCCTTTCAGCTCCACGCGCAGGCGCAGTGGGCCGTAGCCCTGGGCGATGCGGCTGCGCAGCAGCACCTCGGCGAAGCGGTCGTCGTCCTGGTAATGCTGCTCGCCGAGCCGGTCGATCGCGGCACTGGTCTCGTCGCCTTCGTAACCACCTTGACGCAGCTTGGTCTTCAGCTCCTTGCGCGAGTGCTCGCGGCGCGCCAGCAGGCCCAGCGCCTTGTCGTAAGCGCTGCGCTTCGGCCTGGCCGGATCGTCCTTGCCGGGCGGGCGCTTCATGGCCACGCAAACGGACATGGCCCGGACGAGCCGGGCCATGTCTTCCGCCGGGGCACGCCAACGGTCACCGCTCAGACTTCCTCGAGCGCCTCTTCCGGCGCGGCAGGGGCCGGCTTGCCGACCGGCACCAGCAGGCGCTCGCGCAGCTGCTTGTCGATCTCGTTGGCGATCGCCGGGTTGTCGCGCAGGAACTGGCGCACGTTCTCCTTGCCCTGGCCGATGCGGTCGCCGTTGTAGCTGTACCAGGCGCCGGACTTGTCGATCAGGTTCTGCGCCACGCCCAGCTCGATGATCTCGCCCTCGCGCGAGGTGCCCTCGCCGTACAGGATCTCGAATTCGCACTGGCGGAACGGTGGCGCCACCTTGTTCTTGACCACCTTGACGCGGGTTTCCGAGCCGATGATCTCGTCGCCCTTCTTCACCGCGCCGATGCGGCGGATGTCCAGACGCACCGATGCGTAGAATTTCAGCGCATTGCCGCCGGTGGTGGTCTCGGGGCTGCCGAACATCACGCCGATCTTCATGCGGATCTGGTTGATGAAGATCACCAGGGTGCCGGACTTCTTGATGTTGGCGGTGAGCTTGCGCAGCGCCTGGCTCATCAGGCGGGCGTGCAGGCCGACGTGGGAGTCGCCCATCTCGCCCTCGATTTCCGCCTTCGGGGTCAGCGCGGCGACCGAGTCGACCACGACCATGTCCACCGCACCGGAACGCACCAGCATGTCGGCGATTTCCAGCGCCTGCTCGCCGGTGTCCGGCTGCGACACCAGCAGGTCATCGACCTTGACGCCCAGCTTCTCGGCGTAGGTCGGATCGAGCGCATGCTCGGCATCGATGAACGCGGCGGTACCGCCGGCGCGCTGGCAGCTGGCGATCGCCTGCAGCGTCATGGTGGTCTTGCCGGACGACTCCGGCCCGTAGATCTCGACCACGCGGCCGCGCGGCAGGCCGCCGACGCCGAGCGCGATGTCCAGGCCCAGCGAACCGGTCGAGACCGTCTCGATGGCCTCGTTCACACGATCGCCCATGCGCATGATGGCGCCCTTGCCGAACTGCTTTTCGATCTGGCCGAGGGCGGAGGTGAGCGCCTTGCGCTTGTTGTCATCCATCGTCTGTATTCCGGTTGGGCTGTGAATGGGTTGCATGATGCCCGGATCGAATCTCACCGGCTGCGATCATGCTGGCGCGATCACGGATGACCGCGCCGACACAGCCAGTATCCCACACCGGCCAAGCCGGTCTGGCGGCAGATGGCGCGTCATTCCGTCAGCGTTCTACGCAAGCCGATGAGCGCCGCCGCCACGGTCTGCCGCCGCACCGCCTCGCGGTCGCCCGGAAAGTGGAACAGCTGCGCATGTCCGTAGCCGCCGCGGCGCTTCCAGCCGATCCATACCGTGCCGACCGGCTTGTCCGGCGTGCCGCCGGACGGCCCGGCGATGCCGGTTACCGCCACCGCCACGCCGGCACCGAAGCGCGCAAGCGCGCCGGACACCATCTCCAGCACGGTTTCCTCGCTGACCGCGCCGGTGTGCTCCAGCGTGCGCGGGTTGACCCCAAGCAGCGCCTCTTTCGCCTCGTAGCTGTAGGTCACCACGCCGGCATCGAACCAGGCCGAACTGCCCGGCAGGTCGGTCAGCGTCTTGGCGATCCAGCCGCCGCTGCAGGACTCGGCCGTCACCAGCATCAGCCGGCAGCGTTGCACCTCGTCGGCCACCCCGCGGGCCAGTGCCAGCAACTCGGTATCGGTAGGAACGGACGACAACTCCATGCGAGACTCCCGGACTTGAACGAAACTTTGCGCCACGCGCAGGGGCACCGTTCTACCTGTTCCGCGCGACCACGCCAAGACTTGCATTGCATGAACCAAGACGATCTCACCAGGCACACCCCGTTCATGCGCCAGTACCTGTCGGCCAAGGCCGAGCACCCGGACGTGCTGCTGTTCTTCCGCATGGGCGATTTCTACGAGTTGTTCTACGACGACGCGCGCAGGGCGGCGCGATTGCTCGACATCACCCTGACCCAGCGCGGGCAATCGGGCGGCGCGCCGATCCCGATGGCCGGCGTGCCGTATCACGCGGTGGAGAACTACCTGGCGCGACTGGTGCGGCTGGGCGAATCGGTGGCGATCTGCGAGCAGATGGGCGACCCGGCGCTGGCCAAGGGCATCGTCGAGCGCAAGGTGGTGCGCATCGTCACCCCGGGCACGGTGACCGACGCCGCGCTGCTGGAGGAACGCCGCGACAACCTGCTGCTGGCGATCGCCGCCGGTGCGCACGGCGCCTACGGGCTGGCCTGGGTCGACCTCGGCAGCGGCCGCTTCCTGCTCAGCGAAGTGCCGAACGCCGAGGCGCTGGCCGCCGAGCTGGCGCGACTGCAGCCGGCCGAGACCCTGATCGGCGAGGACGTGGCGTGGCCGAAACTGGTCAGTGCCCTGCCCGGCCTGCGCAAGCGCCCGCCGTGGCACTTCGACGGCGATGCCGCGAAACGCGAACTGAACCGCTTCTTCGGCACCCGCGACCTCGGCGGCTTCGGCGTGGACAAGCTGCCGCTGGCGGTCGCCGCCGCCGGCTGCCTGCTCGGCTACGTCGAGGAAACCCAGAAGAGCGCGCTGCCGCACCTCACCGGCATGGCGGTGGAAAGCGCCAGCGAGACCATTGCGCTGGACGCCGCCACCCGCCGCAACCTGGAACTGGACACCCACCCCAGCGGCCGCACCGAACACACCCTGCTCGGCGTGCTCGATGAAACCGTGACACCGATGGGCGCGCGCCTGCTGCGTCGCTGGCTGACCCGGCCGCTGCGTTCGCGCGAATTGCTGCGCCAGCGCCACCAGGCCATCGGCACGCTGATCGACAACCGCCGCTACGACAGCCTGCGCGAACAGCTGCGTGGCATCGGCGATCTCGAGCGCATCCTGGCGCGCGTGGCCCTGCGTTCGGCGCGGCCGCGCGACCTGTCCACCCTGCGCGACGGCTTGATCGTCGCTGGTGCGCTCTTCCATGAGCGCGAAGATCAAAAAGCGGCCATCCCTGGCCGCACTCTTCAAGAAAGCCCGCTTCTTGCAACTCTGGTCGAACGCATCGGCGACCACGCGGATACCGCCGCCCTGCTCGCCCGTGCCGTGGTCGAGCAGCCACCGGTACTGCAGCGCGACGGCGGCGTGATCGCCGACGGCTACGACGCCGAACTCGACGAACTGCGCCGCCTGTCCACCCACGCGGACCAGTACCTGGTCGAGCTGGAGGAACGCGAGAAGGCCGCCAGCGGCATCACGACGCTGAAGGTCGGCTACAACCGCGTGCACGGCTACTACATCGAGATCACCAAGGCGCAGTCGGACAAGGCACCCACGCACTACACGCGTCGGCAGACGACGAAGAACGCCGAGCGCTACATCACCGAGGAACTGAAGGCGTTCGAGGGCAAGGTGCTGTCGGCGAAGGAACGCTCGCTGATGCGCGAGCGCGCGCTGTACGAGGCACTGCTCGACACGCTGACCGAAAAACTCGAACCGCTGAAGACCGCCGCCGCCGCGATGGCCGAACTGGACGTGCTGGCCACCCTGGCCGAGCGCGCCGAGGCGCTGGACTGGAGCGCCCCGCAGCTCACCGACGAGCCCGGCATCGCGATCGAGCGCGGCCGCCATCCGGTGGTCGAGAAAGTCCGCGACGAGCCGTTCGAGCCGAATGACCTGAAGCTCGACGACACCCGCCGCATGCTGGTGATCACCGGTCCGAACATGGGCGGCAAGTCCACCTACATGCGCCAGAACGCATTGATCGTGCTGCTCGCCCACATCGGCAGCTACGTGCCGGCGGCGAGCGCGGTGATCGGCCCGATCGACCGCATCTTCACCCGCATCGGCGCCGGCGACGACCTCTCGCGCGGCCAGTCCACCTTCATGGTGGAAATGAGCGAGACGGCCAACATCCTGCACAACGCCACCGCCGACAGCCTGGTGCTGATGGACGAGGTCGGTCGCGGCACCAGCACCTACGACGGCCTGTCGCTGGCGCGCGCCGCCGCCGTGCACCTGGCGCGCAACAGCCATGCCTACACGCTGTTCGCCACCCACTACTTCGAGCTCACCGAACTGGCCAACGAGTTCGCGGCAATCGCCAACGTGCACCTGGATGCCGTCGAGTACGGCGAGCAACTGGTCTTCATGCACGCGGTGAAGGAGGGCCCGGCAAACCGCAGCTTCGGCCTGCAGGTGGCGGCGCTGGCCGGCCTGCCGAAATCGGTGATCGCCGATGCGAGGCGCACCCTGGCCGAACTCGAGCGCGGCATGCACCAGCACGCCAGCACGCCCGCCCCGGCGGCCGATGCCTCGCCACAACTGGGCCTGTTCGCCCCGGCGCAGCCTTCCGCCGCCGAACGCGCGCTGGAACAGATCGACCCGGATGCGCTGACCCCGCGCGAGGCGCTGGAAGCGCTGTACCGGCTCAAGTCGCTGGGCTGAGCACGAAGCGGGGCGAACCACGCGCCCCAGCGGTCCCGCCAGGCGCCGGCTCGACGTCGAGAACGTCCGGGACCCGAACCGTCAGCCGATGCCGTGAACCACCTGCAAGGTGGCTTGCGGCATCGCTGCCGCGCCGGCCCGGTGCGGCGTCGCCCCCGCATCGGGCATCGCGATATCGGGAATGTCGGCCAGGTCGTCGGCCGACAATTCCTCGACCGACAGCACCGGCGGCGGCAGTTCCACCGGCACCAGCGGCAAGCGGCCGGCCAGCCGCCCCGACTGCACCAGCTGGCCGATGCGCAGGTATACCTCGTCGCGGCCGAAAGGCTTCTGCATGAAATCGTCGGCACCGAAGCGCTGCACGTAGAACTGCTCGGTCGCCTGCGGGTTGCCGCTGATCATCACGATCGGGATGTTCCGGGTCAGCGGGTCGTGGCGCAGCGCGCGCAACACCGCAAACCCGTTCATGCCCGGCATCACGATGTCCAGGAAGATCAGCGCCGGCTGCTCGTTGCGCGCCAGCTCGATCGCATCCTTGCCCTCGGTGGCCTTGAGCACGGCGTAGCCGTCCTGGCGCAGCATCTTGCCGAGCACGGCGCAGATCGTGGGCGAATCGTCGACCACCAGCATGCGCGCGCCCAGCGTCGTCTGCGGATGCGCCTCATCGCGAGACTCGGCCGCCGCGTGGCTGCCGAGCAGGCGCTTGAAGAAACCGAAGCCATTCATCAGTGCGTGTCCGTCCATGCGAGCCCTCCGGCCTTGTTGGGATGGCGCAGCAACGCCAAGCCCGTGGATTTGCATGGATATTCCCGCAGATACCGGCCGCAATCTGCGATGCACTGCTCAGCGCTGATCCTTGAGCCGGCGCAATTCGCGCCGCGCCTGCTTGTCGGGCCGTTTCAGCGGCCCGTTCGCGCCGACCAGCCGGTGCTGCTCGCGTGCCGCCTCGCGGGCGACGCGGCTGGCCCCGGTCTCGCGGTACAGCGTCTGCGCCACGCTGGCCGGACCGCGCTTGCCGGACAGCGCCAGCACTTCGACTTCCAGCCGCTCCTCGCCGCGGCTGATCTTCAGGCGGTCGCCCGCGTGCAGTGCCCTGGCCGGTTTGCAGCCGGCGTCGTTGACGTCGACGCGACCGCCTTCGATCGCCTGCCGGGCCAGGCTGCGCGTCTTGAAGAAACGCGCTGCCCACAGCCATACATCGGCGCGGGTATCGGTCGTCGAACTGCTGGATGACTTGTTCATCGCGGGGATTATCGCGTGCCCGCGAACGCGGCACTCACGTCTGCCCGGAAGGCGGCGCGATCAGGTCCTGCGGGTCCGGCATCGCGATGTCCGGGATCGCGGCATGTTCGGCGGCGGTATGTTCGGGCCCGGCCGGCAGCGATTCCTCCGCCGCGCGCTGGCGCACCACCAGCCGGCCGCTGCGCGTGAGGTGCTCGATGCGCGCGAACACTTCGCCGCGGCCGAACGGCTTCTTCATGAAATCGTCGGCGCCGAAACGCTGCACGTAGAACTGCTCGGTCGCCTGCAGGTTGCCGCTGATCATCACGATCGGGATGTCCCGGGTCAGCAGGTCGTGGCGCAACGCGCGCAGCACGGCGAAACCGCTCATGCCGGGCATCACGATGTCGAGGAAGATCAGGTCGGGGCGCTCCGTGCGCGCGATCTCCAGCGCGCTCTCGCCGTCGGCCGCCTTCAGCACCACGTGGCCGTTCTGCGCCAGCATCTTGCCGAGCACCGCGCGAATGGTGGCCGAGTCGTCCACCACCAGCACCCAGGCTTCCTTCGGTTCGCCGCTGCGGGGCACCGCACGACGCTCGCCGTGTTCGTTGCCGAACAGGCGCTTGATCAGATCGAAACCGGCCATGACACGAGCTCCCCCTGCCCATGAGATCCCGCCGCTAGTCTCGGTGCAGCGCGGGCCGGACGCAAGCTGCTCTAAGCCCCCAGTAGCAGGTTGCCCAGCGGGATGGTGAGCAGCGACAGCACGATGCCGGCGCCCAGCACGGTATTGGCCAGCGCCGGCTCCAGCCCGTACTCGTCGGCCAGGATCGTCGCCGACACCATCGGCGCCATCGCCGCCTGCAGCACGCCGACGGCCAGCACCAGCCCGCCGACACCGGCGGCCGCGCCCATCGCCCAGCACAGCAACGGCGCCAGCAGCAGTTTCCAGCCCAGTCCCCAGCTGGCCGCGCCGAGTTGCCGCTGGCCCGGATGGAACTTGAACTGCAAGCCGACCGAAAACAGCGCCAGCGGCGTCAGCGTGGCGCCGATCGGCGCGAACACGCCATCCAACAGCCTGGGCCAGCCACCGCACAGGCCGGCGATGATGCCCAGCACCAGCGCGATGAAAGCCGGAAACGTGACGATGCGCCGGAGGATCAGCCGCGGCTGCAGCGTGCGTCCCGAATAGACCGAAGCCACCACGATGCCGGCCGAAGCCAGCACCGGAAACGCGCCGATCTGGTCGGCCACCACCGCCAGCGCCAGGCCCGCCTTGCCGTGCAGGGCCTCGATCATCGGATAACCCATGTACGCCGTATTGCCCAGCCCGCAGACCAGGATCAACGCTCCCGTGCGCTGCCGCGACCAGCCCAGCCGCGGCCCGAGCAGGCCGAACAGCAGCCACGCGCCGCCGAAGGTGAGCCACATCGCCGCCACTGGAAACCACAGCTGCGGATAGAACTTCACCTTCGGGATCAGTTCCAGCACCAGCGCCGGCAGCGCCACATTGAGCACCCACCAGTTGATGCCCGGCACGATCCCCGCTGGCGGCTTCGCGTAGCGCGCCACCAGGATGCCGAGGATCAGGCAGGCGAACAGCAGCAACATCGCGCTCATGCAACGGGGCACCGCGGGGAAGGTTGGCCATTATAGGGATGGCTCACCGCGTGCCGATGGCGGCCGAACGTGATGCCCTGTCCTTTCGGGGATAATCCACGGCCTGCCCCGCTTGCGGACACCTTGCCATTCCGATGAACGACCCGCTCCACCTCGCCCATGGGCTGGCCGGTGACAACACGCCGCCGGACTGGCCGCCGCTGACCACCGGCGAGGTCGAGACGCTGCTGCGCGGCTACCCGGCGCTCGGCGCGCCGGTTCGCCTCGACTGGCACAGCCCGCGCCCGCTGTCGGCGGCGTGCGTGGTCGAGACGGAGCACGCCACCGTCTTCGTCAAGCGCCATCACCGCAGCGTGCGTTCGGCCGACACGCTCGCCGAAGAGCATCGCTTCATCGCGCACCTGCGCGACCGCGACATGCCGATACCGGCGGTGCTGCGCGATGCGCAGGAACGCACCGCGGTGGCGATCGGCGACTGGGTCTACGAAGTGCACGAACGCGCCGCCGGCATCGACCTGTACCGCGAGGCGATCTCGTGGGAACCGCTGCCAAACCACGCGCACGCGCTCGCCGCCGGCCGCATGCTGGCTGCGCTGCACGACGCGGCCGCGGACTACCGCGCGCCCCAGCGCGACACCCACATCCTGGTCGCGCGCAGCGAACTGATCGCCGCGCCCGATGCCGCCGCCGCGCTGCGCGCGCAACTGCCGCAGCGTCCGGGCCTGGCCGACTACCTGCGCGATCGCGACTGGCCGCACGACTTCGCCGAATTGCTCGCCCCGTGGCACGCCGCCGCCCAGCCACGGCTGGTACGGCAGACGCGGCTGTGGACCCACGGCGACTGGCACGTCTCCAACCTGTGCTGGAGCGACAGTGCCAGCGACGCGCGGATCAGCGCCGTGCTCGACTTCGGCCTCGCCGCCGCCAACTTCGCACTGTTCGACCTGGCCACCGCGATCGAGCGCAACGCGATCGCCTGGCTGGCGCTCGACACCGGGCCTGACGCCGCCCACCCCGACATCGCCCGCGCGCTGATCGAGGGCTACCGCCGGCAACGTCCGCTGGATGCAGCCGACCTGCACCTGCTGGCCGACCTGCTGCCGCTGGTGCATGTGGATTTCGCGCTGTCCGAAGTGGAGTACTTCCACGCCATCACGCACTCGCGCGCGAACGCCGACGTGGCCTACGACACCTTCCTGCGCGGCCACGCCACGTGGTTCCACACGCCGGCCGGCCACGCCATGCTGCAGGCCATCCGCGAGCCCGGCTGACCCCGCCGCGGCGATTCGTGGTTCAATAGGCGTTCTTGAAGCGGGGGTGCCCGGCGTTGCCGGGCTGAGAGAGTCCCTTGGAACCTGACCCGGTTAGTACCGGCGTAGGGAGCTTGCAGATCCGGCATGTCCCCGCGACAGCCGGGTCGCCGTCGCTTCGTCCGTACCCCCTTGACGACGACGATGACGATGCCTCTTCCCCGCACTCCCCTGATCCTCGCCCTGCTTTCGGCCATGGCGCCCGTCCATGCCGGCGACACCGCCAGCGAACCGCAGGCGACGCGACTGGCGCCGGTGCACGTACAGGCCGACAGCGCCAGGGGCTACCGTGCCGACAACTCGCAGCTGGACACCTTCGGCAGCTTCGGCAACGCGCCGCTGCAGGACACGCCGGCCGCGATCACGGTGATCACCCGCGACCAGATCGACGACCGCCAGCCGCGCACCCTGAGCGAGCTGGCGCGCAGCGACGCCGCGCTGGGCGACAGCTACGCGCCGGTCGGCTACTACCAGGACATCGCGATCCGCGGCTATGCGCTGGATCCGGCCACCGGCTTCCGGTTCAACGACATGAGCCTGGCCGGCGAACAGCTGCAGCCGCTGGAAGACAAGGAGCGCGTGGAAATCCTCAAGGGCCTCGGCGGTCTCGAAGCAGGCGTGGTCGCACCGGGCGGGCTGATCAACTACGTCAGCAAGCGCCCGGCCGACGTGCACAGCGCCACCGTCGGCACCGACTCGCACGGTTCGCGCTACCTCGCGATGGATGTGGGCGCATGGCTGACGCCCGCCTTCGGCGTGCGCGTGAATGCCGCCCACGAGGACATGAACTCCTGGGTGCGGCACGCCGATGGCCGCCGCACGTTCTTCTCGCTGGCCGCCGACTGGAAGATCAGCTCGAACGCCACGCTGCGGCTGGACACCGATTACCAGACCAGCGGGCAGCGTTCGGTCTCCGGCTACCAGCTGCTCGGCGGCAGCATGATCCCGGCACATCCCAGCCACACCCGCATGCTCGGCTTCGAACCGTGGCAGCGGCCGGTGGGCATCGACGCCAGCAACAGCACGCTGCGCTTCGACTACCGCTTCAGCGACCGATGGAGCGCACAACTGTCGGCCGGCCACAGCCATGTCGTGATCGACGACAACGTGGCGTTCGCCTACGGCTGCTTCTACTCGCCGGCCTGCGCCAGCGGCGCCACGCCCGGCTGGTTCTTCGCGCCGAACGGCGACTACGACGTCTACGACTACCGCAGCCCCGACGACACCCGCGTCAACGACGAGGCACGTGCCGTATTGAAGGGATCGTTCGACACCGGCCCGCTCAACCATGAAGTCAGCGTCGGCGCCAGCGCGTTCCGCCGCACCATCGACCGCCGCCCCTACGTCTACGACTACGTCGGCACCGCCAATATCGACGAAGTCGATCCGCCCTACTTCGCGCCGTCGCCGAACCAGCCCGGCGCATCGGCACGCCGGCTGACCAGCTGGCAGCATTCGGTGTTCGCGCTGGACCGCGTGCACCTCGGCCCGCAGTGGCAGGTGCTGTTCGGCGGCCGTTTCGTGCGCCTGCACGAGCGCGCCTGCGACGACACCGGCGCACCCGAACGCGACACGCGGCTCAACAAGGCGCTGCCGCAGGCCGCCGTGCTGTGGCAGCCCACCACGCAATTGACCACCTACGTCAGCTACAGCGAAAGCCTGTCGCTCGGCAACGAAGCGCCGTACTGGACCTCCAACGGCGGCACCACGCTGGCCCCGCTGCTGGCGCGCCAGGCCGAAGCCGGCGTGAAGTACGCCTGGAGCGACGCATTGAGCCTTTCGGCCGCACTGTACCGCCTCCGTCAGCCGTACCAGTTCGCCAAGCCGGACAGCACCGCCGAAGGCTTCACCTTCGTGCAGCAGGGCAACGAGGCGCACAGCGGACTGGAACTCAACGCCGCCGGCCAGGTCACCGACAACCTGCGCCTCACCGCCAGCCTCAACCTGATCCAGGCGCGCGCCGAGAGCACTGATGCCCCGACCTACGAAGGCCACCAGGTGGTCAACGTGCCGCGCCTGCGCAGCGCGTTGTATGTCGACTACCGTCTGCCGTTCGCGCCCCGGCTCGGCCTGCTCGGCGGCTGGCGCTACGCCAGCCCCAACGTGGCCACGCCGAACGGCTTGACCCGCGTGCCGGCATACAACGTGTTCGATGCCGGCCTGCGTTACGCCAGCCAGTGGAATGGCCATGCGCTGACCTGGCGGCTCGGCGTCGACAACGTGTTCAACCGCTTCTACTGGCGCGACACCGGCAGCTCCGGCGGCGACAGCTACCTGTTCCCGGGCGCACCGCGGCTGGCCCGGCTCTCCTTGACCATCGCGTTCTGACATGACCTGGGTCGAACTCGTCGCGGCGCTGGTCAGCGCCTGGTCCGTCTGGCTCACCACCCGACGGCGTCCGTGGTGCTGGCCGGTGGGACTGGCCTCGGTGCTGGTCTACGCGTGGGTGTTCGTCGACGCGAAGCTCTACTCCGACGCCTTGCTGCAGTTCGCGTTCGCGCTGCTGATCGGCTACGGCTGGTACCGCTGGCTGCAGCACATGGGCGAGGACGGTCGCGTGGAGGTGGCCGCGCTGGCGCGGCAGCAGGCCATGGTGCACCTGGCGCTCGGCAGCCTCGGCGCGCTGGCGCTGGGCGCGTTCATGCACTACCGCACCGACGCCGCCCTGCCCTGGCTGGACGCGGCGCTCACCGCCTTCAGCCTGGTCGCGCAGTGGTGGCAGGCCAAGCGGCACGTCGCCGCATGGTGGCTGTGGATCGTGGTGGACGTGATCTACGTGGGCGAATACGTCTACAAGCACCTGCTGATCACGTCGGTGCTGTACGCCGGGTTCGTGCTGCTGGCGGTGATCGGCCTGCGCGCCTGGCGGAGTGCGGTCAAGGCGCCCGCCTTGACCTGAAAGCCCGGCCCCGGCATGTTCAGCCCATCGTAACGCCGCTGCGACGACACTACGGCTGCACGCAACGCCGATGCCGGATGGACGCCACGATGAAAACCCCGCCGGGTGGAATGCAGCTCCTGTACACCGCCGTCCTGCTGCTGGCCGCGACGGGAACGGCCGGTGCGCAGAACATCTACAAATGCACGCAGAACGGACAAGTCGCCTACACCGACCACCCCTGCCCGGGCGGCAACGGCGAGCTGCTGCACCAGGCCGACGACACCGAGGTCATCGACCGCTACCTGCGCCTGGGCCAGGACGACCTGGCGAAGCGCTACGCGGATTCACGCCACCTCGAAACGCTCTACCAGCAGCGCCTCGACGCCCGCCAGCAGGCGATGGAAGAAAAAGCCCGGCGCCAGGCCGACGAGGCGTACGCGGCGGAACAGCGCGCCGAGGAAACACAGCAGCAGGCACTGGCCGACCAGGCCGCGGAGCGCGACCGGCTGCAGGCCGAGAACGAGGCGCTGCGCCAGCAGAACGATGCCTACCAGGATCAGCTGAACCAGCCGGTCTACAACGCCCCGCCCGCCTACTGGGCCGCCCCGCCGTACCCACGCCGCCATCGCGACCGTGACCACGACGGCGACCACCGCCCGCCACCGGTATCGGACAAGCCGATCTTTCACCCGTGCAAGCAGCTGGCCGGCGGCCGCACGCAGTGCTGAACGGCGCCGCCTGATCCGGTTCGGGCGTTATTTGAACCGATGGATGAAGCCGACCTTGAAACCGCCCGGCAGCCAGCTGACGATCAGCGGCGAATCCCGGTGCGCCGCCCACAGGCCGACCCCGGTGCCGAGCGCGGCGCCGACCAGCACGTCGCTCTGCCAATGGCCGTGCGTCTTCACCCGGGCCACCGCGTCGTAGGCCGGCAGCAAGGCCAGCGCATACACGGCCGGGTGGTCGCGGCCGTAGGTGACGATGAACGGCGTGACCGCCGCCGATACCGCCGCCACTTCCCCGCTGGGAAAGCTCTGCGCGTGGCTGCCGCTGAAGAAGCGATCGGGGTTGTCGGTCTGCCGA
>CAVPQF010000094.1:0-26868 GCA_963707225.1 uncultured Gammaproteobacteria bacterium | reverse complement strand
TCGTCTACTCGTTCAGTTACGTCTGGTGCCGCACCGTACCTTCGAAGGCAATCGGCCGAGTACGACCATCCTCGCCGCCAAGCTGACCCCCCACGTGCTGGGCACGCTGATCGCGCTGTACGAGCACAGCGTGTTCGTGCAGGGCGTGATCTGGGACATCGACTCGTTCGACCAGTGGGGCGTGGAGCTGGGCAAGCAGCTGGCGAAGGCCACCATCGCCGAGCTGACCGCGCCCGACGAGCCGCCGCTCGCGCACGACAGCTCCACCAACGCCTTGATACGCCGCTATCGCCAGTTGCGCGACAGCCAGACAACGGAACGTCCATGAGCCAGCAGATCAGTCCCCTCGCCGGCAAGCCGGCACCGTCGTCGATCCTGGTCGACATCCCGCCACTGCTGGCCGCGTACGCGGACCTGAAGCCCGATCCCGCGGTGCCGGCGCAGCGCGTGGCCTTCGGCACGTCCGGCCATCGCGGCAACTCGTTCGAGCGCAGCTTCAACGAGGCGCACATCCTGGCGATCAGCCAGGCGATCTGCGAGTACCGCAAGGGCAAGGGCATCGATGGCCCGCTGTTCATCGGCGCCGACACCCACGCGCTGTCGCAGCCGGCGTTCGAGAACGCGCTGGAAGTGCTGGCCGCGAACGGCGTCGAGGTGATGATCTCCAGCGGCGGCGAGTACACGCCGACGCCGGCGGTATCGCACGCGATCCTGGTCTACAACAAGCTCCATGAAAGCGGGGGGCGCACGAGCGGCCTCGCCGACGGCATCGTGATCACGCCGTCGCACAACCCGCCGGACAACGGCGGCTTCAAGTACAACCCGAGCAACGGCGGCCCGGCCGACAGCGACATCACCAGGTGGGTGGAGAACCGCGCCAACGCCCTGCTCGAAGGCGGCCTGAAGGAAGTGCGCCGGATGCCGTACGCGCAGGCGCGCAAGGCGGCCAGCACGCACGAACACGACTATCTCCACAGCTACGTCGCCGACCTCGCCAACATCGTCGACTTCGACGTCATCCGCGGCGCCGGCGTGCACATGGGCGTCGACCCGCTGGGCGGCGCCGGCGTGCACTACTGGGCGCCGATCGCCGACCGCTACAAGCTCGACCTCACCGTGGTCAGTTCGGTGGTCGATCCGCAGTTCGCCTTCATGAGCGTGGACTGGGACGGCAAGATCCGCATGGACCCGTCGTCGAAGTACGCGATGCAGCGGCTGATCGGCCTGAAGGACCGCTACGACGTGGCGTTCGCCTGCGACACCGACCACGACCGCCACGGCATCGTCACCCGCAGCAGCGGGCTGATGGAGCCGAACCACTACCTGTCGGTGCTGGTCGACTACCTGTTTCGCCATCGGCCGCAGTGGGGCGCGCATGCCGCGGTGGGCAAGACCGTGGTCAGCACCGCGCTGATCGACCGCGTGGCCAGGCGGCTGGACCGAAAGCTCTACGAGGTGCCGGTCGGTTTCAAATGGTTCGCGCCTGGCCTGTTCGACGGCTCGCTCGGTTTCGGTTGCGAGGAAAGCGCCGGCGCCTCGCTGCTGCGCCGCGACGGCACGGCATGGTCCACCGACAAGGACGGGCTGGTGCCGGCGCTGCTGTCGGCCGAGATCACCGCGCGCGAAGGCAGGGACCCGGGCGAGCTGTACGCGCAGCTGACCCGCGAACTCGGCAAGCCGTTCGCCAGCCGCGTCGACGCCGCCGCCACGCCGGCGCAGAAGGCGAAGCTGGCGAAACTGTCGCCCGATCAGCTGAAGAGCGATCTTCTCGCCGGCGAGAAGATCGAACAGGTGCTGGACAAGGCGCCCGGCAACGGCGCCGCGATCGGCGGCATCAAGGCGATCGCCGCCAGCGGCTGGTTCGCCGCGCGGCCGTCCGGCACCGAGGCGATCTACAAGATCTACGCCGAAAGCTTCGAGAACGAAGAACACCTGCAGGCGCTGCTGAAGGAAGCCCAGGGCATCGTCGACGCCGCACTCGGCTGAGCCACCGCACACCACCACCGGAGATACCGCCATGTCCCACACCCTCGACCAGCAATGCATCGACCTGCTGCGTTTCCTGTCGGTGGACATGGTGCAGAAGGCCAACAGCGGCCACCCCGGCCTGCCGCTGGGCGCCGCGCCGATGGCGTACGCGCTGTGGACGCGGCAGCTGAAGCACAACCCCGCCAATCCGCACTGGCCCGACCGCGACCGCTTCGTGCTCTCCGCCGGCCACGGTTCGGCGCTGCTGTACAGCCTGCTGTTCGCCACCGGCTACGACCTCACGCTGGACGACCTCAAGCGGTTCCGCCAGTGGGGCAGCAAGACGCCCGGGCATCCCGAGTACGGCCACACGCCGGGCGTCGAGATCACCACCGGCCCGCTCGGCCAGGGCCTGGCGAATGCGGTGGGCATGGCGATCGGCGAGGCGCACCTGGCCGCGCGCTACAACCGCGACGGCCACGGCGTGATCGACCATCGCACCTGGTCCATCGTCAGCGACGGCGACCTGATGGAAGGCGTGGCCAGCGAGGCAGCCTCGCTGGCCGGGCATCTCAAGCTGGGCAAGCTGGTGTGCCTGTACGACGACAACGACGTGACGCTGGCCGGCGGCACCGACATCACCTTCTCGGAGGATCGCGCGAAGCGCTTCGAGGCCTACGGCTGGCAGACGATCCACGTGGCCGATGGCAACGACCTGGCGGCGATCCACGCCGCGCTGGACGCGGCCCGCGCCGACACCACCCGACCCTCGCTGATCCTGGTGCGCACGCACATCGGCTACGGCTCGCCCGAGCAGGACACGTTCAAGGCGCACGGCTCGCCGCTGGGCGTCGAGGACGTCAGGAAGACGAAGGAGAAACTGGGCTGGCCGGTCGAACCCGACTTCCAGCTGCCGACGCCGGCGCTGGCACATTTCCGCGAGGCGCTGGATCGCGGCGTGGAGGCCGAGCGCGCCTGGAACAGCCGTATGGACGTCTATGCCAAAGCCTTCCCCGAGCTGGCCGCCGAGCTGCAGGGCCGCCTGGAGGGCGGGCTGCCGGCGGGCTGGGACGCGGACATCCCGGTGTTTCCCGCCGACGCCAAGGGCCTCGCCACCCGCGTCGCCGGCGGCAAGGTGATGAACGCGATCGCGCCGAGATTGCCCGCCCTGTTCGGCGGCTCGGCCGACCTCGATCCGTCCACCCACACCGCGCTGAAGGACCTGGGCGACTTCAATCCGCCGCTGGCGGCGGGCGAAGACAGCCAGGGTTCCGACGGCGGCTGGAGCCACGCCGGGCGCAACCTGCACTTCGGCGTGCGCGAACATGCGATGGGCGCGATCGTCAACGGGCTGGCCGTGCATGGCGGCTTCGTGCCGTACGGCTCCACCTTCCTGATCTTCTCCGACTACATGCGCCCGGCGATCCGCCTGGCCGCGCTGATGGGCCTGCACGTGGTGCACGTGTTCACCCACGACAGCGTGGCGCTGGGCGAGGACGGCCCCACCCACCAGCCGATCGAACAGCTGGCCAGCCTGCGCGCGATCCCCAACCTCACCGTGATCCGTCCTGCCGACGCCAACGAGACCGCGGTGGCATGGAGGGTCGCGGTGGCATCGAAGAAGCACCCCGTGCTGCTGGCGCTGACCCGCCAGAACGTGCCGACGCTGGACCGCACGCAACACGCCAGCGCGGACGGCCTGCGCCAGGGCGCCTATGTCCTGCGTGAAGCCGACAACGGCAAGCCGCAGCTGATCCTGATCGCCAGTGGCTCGGAAGTCGGCCTGATCCTGGCCGCCGCCGACAAGCTGCGAGCGGACGGCGTGTCGGTGCGCTGCGTCTCGATGCCGAGCTGGGAGTTGTTCGACCAGCAGCCGCAGGGCTATCGCGACGCGGTACTGCCGGCGGACGTCACCGCCAGGCTGGCGGTGGAGATGGGCGTGACACAAGGCTGGGACCGCTACGTCGGCGCCCGTGGCGACGTGCTGGGCATCGACCACTTCGGTGCGTCCGCCCCGGCCGACAAGCTGTTGCAGGAATTCGGCTTCACCGTGGACAACGTGGTGAAACGGGCGAGGGTGCTGCTGGACAAGTAAGCCGACGGACACGAACAGGCCGGCGGATCGCCATGATCCGCCGGCTTTGCCGATTTTCAAATGGCCGTGCCGTGGAGGCTGTTTCCATCGCGGACGCATCGCGCGAGCCGCCTGCGCCAATTCGCCGTTGCGCCGCGACCGGAAAACTACGCGACAATGGCTACTTGTCGAACGTCGCGGAGCCCCGATGAACCCATCCACCCTGCGTATCGCCACCCGCAAGAGCGCGCTCGCGCTGTGGCAGGCCGAGCATGTCGCCGCGCTGCTGCGCGCGGCGCATCCGGGGCTGACGGTGGAGCTGGTGCCGATGAGCACCCGCGGCGACGAGATCCTGGACCAGCCGCTGGCCACGATCGGCGGCAAGGGGCTGTTCCTGAAGGAACTGGAAGTGGCGATGCTGGAAGGCCGCGCGGATCTGGCCGTGCATTCGTTGAAGGATGTGCCGGCGGAACTGGAAGCCGGCTTCGTGCTGCCGGCGATCCTGCCACGCGCCGACGCGGCGGACGCCTTCGTCAGCCAGAACTACGCGGACCTGACGACGCTGCCGCACGGCGCGCGCGTGGGCACGTCCTCATTGCGGCGACAGGCCCAGTTGCGCGCCCTGCGCCCGGATCTGCAGCTGCTTGACCTGCGCGGCAACGTGGGCACCCGGCTGGGCAAGCTCGATGCCGGCGATTACGACGCGATCGTGCTCGCCTGCGCCGGCCTGGAGCGACTGGGCCTGGCCACGCGGATCCGTTCGCGGCTGGCCGCACCGGACTGGTTGCCGGCGCCGGGCCAGGCGGCGATCGCGATCGAGGCGCGCGGCGATCAGCCCGGCGTGCTGGCTCTGCTTGGCGCACTGGACGATGCCGACACCCGGCTCACGATCACCGCCGAGCGTGCGATGAACCATGCGCTGGGCGGCAGTTGCACGGTGCCGGTGGGGGCGTGGTGCATGCTTGGCGAGCACGGCCTGCATCTGCGCGGGCTGGTCGGTGACGCGACCAGTGGCCAGCTGCTGCATGCCGAGGCCAGCGGCCCGAGCGAGCAGGCCGAAACGCTCGGCCGGAAAGTAGCGGACGCATTGCTGGCTCAGGGCGCGGCGAAAATGCTGGGGTAGAGCGGGGAACGGGGAACGGGGAACGGGGAACGGGGAACGGGAACAGCGTAGCGCTGCAAAGCTCCTGTTCCCTGTTCCCCGTTCCCTGTTCCCCGCTCTCCAATCAGAAGCTGTAAACCAGATTCGTGGTGGTCAGCGTGTCGGTCTTCCTGGTGCCCGGCAGCACGTCGCTGTTGTGGCGCACCTGGAAGCCGACCTTCAGCGCCAGCTTCCTGGTCATGCTGACCGCCACGCCCGCGTCGTTCTGCAGGTAGGTGTTCTTCGAGCCCGCTTCCATCAGCAGCGTGTCCTCGAACGCGGTGTTCTCGGTGAGCTTGTACTTGTAGTTGGCCAGGCCGCGGGCAACCATCTCGCTCTCGGTCGGCTGCTGCTGGTGCACCACCACGCCGTCGACCACCGTGTCGACGTCGGCCGGGCGGTAACGCTTGTAACCGGGACCGATTTCGAACGACAGCTCGTTGCGCCCGTCCTTCAGCGCGATGTAGCCGTAGCCGAGCGAGACGATGCCCTGCCACAGGTTCGCGCCGAAGTCGTCGTGCTCGTAACGGGCGGCACCCACGATGTAGCTGCGCGGGTCGAGCTTGAGGCCGACCGAGGCGCCGCCGTCATAGCGGTTCGCGGTGGTGTTGAACTGCTCGACGGTGTTGCCGGCCGCATCGACCACGGTCTGCTGGCTCTTCGAGCGCAGCGCGTCGATGAAGAAGTTGTTCTTCCACTGCTCGTTTTCCTGGCTCAGGCCCAGCTTGGCGTTGACGTTCTCCGAACGGGAGTTGCCGGTGGCCGAAGCAAAGCCGAATTCGCCCGAACCGGTCCAGCCACCGTTGTTGGCCGGGTTGGCGTCGGTATCCTGGGCCTGGACGGCGAAGCTCGCGAAGGCGGCCAGCAGCAGGCCGGCGATCAAGGTCTTTTTCATCGGGGGACGGTCCGTTGGTCAAGCAATAGTAAGCCAGCTACCTTAACGGGACGGCTTGAACTTGCAATGAATGGCGCTGCAAAGCCATCCGCGCATCTTCACCCGGCTGCCGGCAACTCGCCGGCCAGCGCCGTTTCGTAGACGTGCTGCTCCAGCATCTTGCCGAGCAGGCAGCTGGGCACGGCCACCGCCGCGGCCAGCAGGCCGCCGCCGAAGCGTTCGGTCAGCAGCAGGGCGGCACACGGCAGCACGTAGATGAAGATCGCCGCCACGAAGCGCGCCGGCGGCACGTCGCGCACTTCCATGTCGCGGCCCGCGCCACGCGGCACGCCGAGGGACTGCCAGCGCATGCCTTCGAGCAGGCCCAGCAGCAGGGCCAGCGCCAGCAACAACAGAATCCACGGATACGCGCTCTGCGGCGACTCCAGCCCGCCCTGCACCATCATGCACAGCCACAGCCACAGCCCACCGCCGTACCAGGCGGTGACCAGCCGGCTCACCGGCAGCGACGACGACACCCGCTGCAGGTCAGGCGACAGCCGGCTGCGATAGCGGTAGGCGGTATAGACCAGGCTGACCAGGCTGCACAGCATCAGCGCCACGCCGGCCAGGCGCATCGCCGGTGTATGCCCGTGGCCGTCGCCCAGGATGATCACCAGCAGCACCGGCAGGAAGGTCACCAGCGCCATCAGGCTCGCCCGCGACGCCCAGCGGCCGCGGCCCGGCGGCCAGCCGTACCAGTCCGATGTGGCCGGCAGGCGCAGGCGCACCAGCAGCAGGCCCGCCCCGACCAGGGCGGTGCCGAGTATCAGCGGCATGCGCATGTCGCAGCGGCCGATCCGCTCCATCCCCAGCGCCAGGCCCATGCCGAGCCAGATCCACAGACCGTAGCCGCTGATCGCCAGCACCCGCAGCAGGATCTCCGCGTAGCCCGACGGGCGCACACCGACCACTGTGGCGTCGGGCATGGCGTCCGGGAGCGATTCGCGGCGTAGGGGCATGAGGCGTCCGGTGGGAGGCGACGGCGATGCCCGCGGCGACTTGCGGCCGCCACAGGCCGCCGCCATGCTACACAACGCCTCTTCCCCACGATATGCCGACGACCCCATGGATCGCTACGAACGCATACTGACCCTGCACCGACTGCTGAAGTCGGCGCACTACCCGATTCCGCTGTCGCGCCTGCTCGGCGAACTGGAGTGCTCGCGCGCCACGCTGTACCGCGACGTGGCCTTCCTGCGCGATGCGCTGGGCGCGCCGATCGAAAGCGCCGGCACCGACCAGGCCGCGTTCCGCTACGAGGTGGGCGAGGGCGAGAAGTTCGAATTGCCCGGGCTGTGGCTGACCTCCGACGAACTGGCTGCGCTGCTGGCGTTGAACGAGCTGATCAGCCGTTCCGGCCCCGGCGTGCTGGCCGGCGCGCTGGCGCCGTTCAAGGCGCGCATCGAGGGCCTGCTGTCGCACCAGGACAGCGGCAAGGCGCTGCCGATCGAGCGCATCCGCGTGGTCGCCTGGGGCGAGCGCAAGCTCGACCAGCAGGTGTTCCGCATCGTCGCCGGCGCGGTGCTGGAGCGCAGGCAGCTGCGCTTCCGCTACCGCGCGCGCACCACCAACGCGGACAGCCGCCGCACGGTGTCGCCGCAGCGGCTGACCCACTACCGCGACAACTGGTACCTCGACGTGTGGGACCACGACCGCCAGGCGCTGCGCAGCTTCGCGGTCGACCGCATCGCCGATGCGCAGGCGCTGGACACGCCCGCCATCGACGTGGCCGATGCCGACCTCAACGAGCTGCTCGCTTCCAGCTACGGCATCTTCGCCGGCAAGCCGAAGGCGTGGGCGACGATCCGCTTCTCGTCGCACGCCGCACGCTGGGTCGCCGACGAGCACTGGCACTCGCAGCAGAAGGGCGAGTGGCTGCCGGACGGCCGCTACGAGCTGAAGCTGCCCTATTCCAACTCGAAGGAACTGCTGATGGATGTGCTCAAGTACGGCCCGGACGCGGAGATCGTGGCGCCGCTGTCGCTGCGCGAGGAGATGAAGATCCTGCTGCAGCTGGCGCTCGGCGGCTACCAGCCGGCGCAAGGCTGAGCGATGGTCGTCACCGATCCCGCCGCCGCCGACCTGGCACCCGTGCCGCACCGGCCGACCGTGGCGCTGGCGCTCGGTGCCGGCGGCGCCAAGGGGCTGGCGCACATCGGCGTGATCGAGGAGATCGAGGCGCAGGGCTTCCAGATCGTGGCGATCGCGGGCGCCTCGATGGGTGCGCTGATCGGCGGCATCCATGCGGCCGGCAAGCTCGACGTGTACCGCGACTGGGTCTGCGCGCTGGCCAAGCTCGACGTGCTCAGGCTGGTCGACTGGACGTTCACCGGCGGCGGCCTGATCAAGGGCGAGAAGATCATCGAGACCATGCGCGGGCTGATCGGCGACGTGCAGATCGAGGAGCTGCCGCTGACCTTCACCGCGGTCGCCACCGATATCGATCGCGGCCGCGAAGTGTGGCTGAGCCGTGGCGGCCTGTTCGATGCGATCCGTGCGTCGATCGCGATCCCCACGGTGTTCCGCCCGCACCTCATCGACGGCCGCCGGCTGGTCGACGGTGCCCTGCTCAATCCGCTGCCGGTGACGCCGCTGATCCGCGAAACCGCCGACTACCTGATCGCGGTCAGCGTGGACGGCCCGGCGGTGACGGCCACGCCGCCGGAGCCGCCGATCCAGCCGACGGCCGCGGAAAACGGCTATCGCCACCGCATCGGCGAATTCATCGGCCGGATGATCCCGCGTGGCGAAACCCGCCCGCGCGAACCCGGCACGTTCGAGCTGCTGGCGCAGTCGATGGACCTGATGCAGGCGAACCTGTCGCGCCTGCGCCTGGCCGCGTACGCGCCGGACCTGCTGATCCAGCTGCCGCACAACATGGCTCTCGCCTACGAGTTCTACCGCGCGCGCGAACTGATCGAACTGGGCCGCGTGCAGGCGCGCGCGGCGCTGGCGAACTGGCAGCGCGAGGCCTGAGGGGCGTCGTGCCGCGGCTTCAGCGCGGGCCGTGCGAGCGCAACCAGTTATCCAGGTACGCCTTCATCGCCACCGCGTTGTTGTGCTCTTCGTCGCGCGCGCCGTAGAGCAGGGTGACGTGGTGCCGCGCGGCCCGTTCGGCCAGCGGCTGCCAGTGCTCGGCCAGCGCATCCAGCTCGCTGGCGTAACGGTGGCGGAAACCGTCCCACAGCGCCGGGTCATGCCCGAACCATTTGCGCAGGGCGGTCGACGGCGCCAGTTCCTTCGCCCACAGGTCCAGCGGCACGTCCTCTTTCTTCAGCCCGCGTGGCCACAACCGGTCGATCAGCACGCGGTAGCCATCGGCTTTCGCGGCCGGTTCGTAAACACGCTTGACGGTGATGCTCATGGGCGGCCTCCCGAGAGGAAGACTTCCAGCATACGACGGCCCGATCAGCCCGACGTGACCTGGATCAGAGTTCCTCGACCGCCGTCACCTTGCCGCGACGCATCAGCCAGGCCACGCCGCGCAGGTCGGCCAGGCCGACCCACAGCCGGTCCAGCATGCCGTACTTGGACACGCCGGCCGTGCGCGGGCGATGGCCCACCGGCACGCTCTGGCTGGCGAAGCCGGCGCGCTTGACCAGCGCCGGCAGGTAGCGGTGCATGTGGTCGAAGTAGGGCAGGCGCAGAAAGACTTCGCGCTCGAACAGCTTCAGGCCGCAGCCGGTGTCCGGGGTGGCGTCCTTCAGCATGCGAGAGCGCACCGCGTTGGCGATCTTCGAGGAGATGCGCTTGTTGAAGCTGTCGCGGCGGGTGGTGCGCCAGCCGGCGAAGAGCCGCGTGTCGGCCGGCGCCGCGTCGCGCGCGGCGAGCAGCTTCGGGATGTCGGCCGGATCGTTCTGGCCGTCGCCATCGAGGGTGGCGATCCACGGCGACTGCGCCGCGCGCACGCCGTTCCAGACCGCCGTGCTCTGGCCGCTGCGGGTGACATGGTGCAGCACGCGCAGCTCCGGGTGCAGCGCCTTCTGCGCGGCCAGCACGGCGCGGCTGTCGTCGCTGGAATCGTCGTCGACGTAGATCGCTTCATAGTCGACCCGGCCGCGCAGGGCGGCGGCGATCTCGGCCAGCAGCGGCGGAATGTTGTCGCGCTCGTTGAAGACGGGGACGACGACGGAGAGTTGCGGCATGGGGCAAGGCCTTTCAGCAAGGGCAGATGCGGCGGACGGCGCCGCAAGGGCGCAGTTTAGCAACACGGGTTCCGTCACCGACTTGTAGGGCGGGCACCGTCCGCCGTTTTTGGTGCGACGTGCCGGAAAGCCGGCGGGCATTGCCCGCCCTACGAAGCGACAGCGGCGGAGCTCAGCGGATCTTGCCGAGGATGCCTTCCAGCTCGTCGTTGCTGTGGTAGTGGATCACCAGCTTGCCGTGGCCGCCGCGGCCCTGCGCAAGTTCGACGCGGGTGGCCAGGCGTTCGGCCAGTTCGCGCTCCAGCGCGGCGATGTTCGGATCGCGCGCGGGCGCGTGCTTGGCCTTGCCTTTCGGCGCGGTCTGCGCGCGGCGCGCGGCTTCTTCCAGCTCGCGCACCGACCAGCCGAGGGTCGAGGCCTGGCGCGCCAGCGGCACGGCGATGGATTCGTCCAGGGTGAGCAGGCAACGGGCGTGGCCCATTTCCAGCTTGCCGTCGTCGAGCAGGCGCCTGATCGACTCCGGCATCTCGGTGAGCCGCAGCATGTTCGACACCGAGGCGCGCGAGCGGCCGACCGCGTCAGCGGCCTGCTGGTGGGTGAGGTCGAAGTCGTCGATCAGGCGCTTCAGCGCGTCGGCTTCTTCCAGCGGGGTGAGGTCCTGGCGCTGGATGTTCTCGATCAGCGCCATCGCCGGCACCGCCGCCTCCGGCACGTTCTTCACCAGCGCCGGAATCTCCGCCAACTGGGCGCGCTGCGCCGCGCGCCAGCGACGCTCGCCGGCGATCAGCTCGTAGCTGTTCCTGCCGATCTCGCGCACCACCACCGGCTGGATCAGGCCCTGCGCCTTGATCGACGCGGCCAGCTCGTCCAGCGCCTCGTCGTTCCAGTGCCGCCGCGGCTGGTACTTGCCGGGCTGGATCTGCTGGATCGGCAGGATGCGCAGTTCGCCTTCCTGGGTCAGCACCGACGGCGCGGCGTCGCCGTCGCCGCCGAGCAGGGCGTCCAGCCCGCGTCCCAATCCACGTTTTTTCGCTGCAGCCATGCGTCAGTCCTGATGGTTGGCGGCGGGCGCCTTGAGCAGCACGCCGTTGTCGCCATGCCGTGGTGATTCGATGTCGTCGATCCCGGTCGCCGGTTCGGCGCGCGGCGGCAGCCCGCGCTCGCGCCGGATCACCTCGCCGGCCAGGCCGATGTAGGCAATCGCGCCGCGCGAGCTGCGATCGTACAGATGGATCGGCTGACCGTGGCTGGGCGCCTCGGCCAGGCGCACGTTGCGCGGGATGATCGAGCGCAGCACCTTGTCGCCGAAATGCTGGGTGAGCTGGGCGGAGACCTCGTTGCCGAGGTTGTTGCGCACGTCGTACATGGTGCGCAGCAGGCCCTCGATCTCCAGCTTCGGGTTCAGCCGGTGGCGCACCGCCTTGACCGTGTCGAGCAGGCTGGACAGGCCTTCCAGCGCGAAGTATTCGCACTGCACCGGGATCAGCACGCCGTCGGCGGCGGTCAACGCGTTCAGCGTGAGCAGGTTCAGCGAGGGCGGGCAGTCGATGAGGATGGTGTGGTACTTGTCGGCGACTTTCGCCAGCAGTTCCTTCAGGCGGTGCTCGCGCGCCAGCGCGTCCATCAGCTTCAGCTCGGCCGCGGTGAGGTCGCCGTTGCCCGGCAGCAGGTCGTAATGCGCATCGGTCGGCACGATCGCCGCGGCGATCTCCACTTCCTCCAGCAGCACCTCGCAGCCGCTCGCCTTGATGTCGCGCTTGTTGATGCCCGACGCCATCGTGGCGTTGCCCTGCGGGTCCAGGTCGACCAGCAATACCTTGCGCTTCGCGGCGGCCAGCGCAGCGGCGAGATTGACGGCAGTGGTGGTCTTGCCGACGCCGCCCTTCTGGTTGGCGACAGCGATGATGCGGGCCATGGATGGATAGCTACCGTACGCGTGGAGAGGGTTAGTGTAATGCCTCACCCGCTGCCCGCGCTCAGCCGCCGATCCGCGCCCCGCTGGCGGCGTCGAACAGGTGCAGCCGTTCGGCCGCCACGCCCAGTGCCAGCGTGCTGCCCGGTTCGGGCAAGGCCCGCGGCGACACCCGCGACACCAGCGCCTGGTCGCCGTAACGCAGGTTCAGGAAGATCTCGTTGCCGACCGGTTCGATGACCTCCAGCTGCGCGGTGAACGCGGCGGCGGCGGCATCCTGCGGCTGCAGATCCTCCGGGCGGATGCCCAGCACCACCTCGCGATCGCGCCACGGCTGCCAGGCAGCTGCCTGCGCCGGCTCGCCCAGCGCGATGTCGCCGTGCGCGGTAGCCAGCTGCCAGCCGTCGGCCAGCCTGAGCGTGCCGTGCAGCTGGTTCATCGCCGGGCTGCCGACGAAGCCGGCCACGAACAGGTTGGCCGGTTTTTCGTACAGGGCCATCGGCGTGTCGATCTGCTGGATCACGCCGCCGTCGAGCACCACGATGCGCTGGCCCAGGGTCATCGCCTCGATCTGGTCGTGGGTGACGTAGATCATGGTGTGCCTTGAGCTGGCGGTGCAGCCGCGCGATTTCGACCCGCATCGACAACCGCAGCTTGGCGTCCAGGTTGGACAGCGGCTCGTCCAGCAGGAACACCCTGGCGGCTCGCGCACCAGCGCCCGGCCCAGCGCCACGCGCTGGCGCTGGCCGCCGGACAGCGCGGCCGGGCGCGAGGCCAGTCGCGATTCCAGCTCCAGCGTCTTCGCCGCCGCCGCCACGCGCCGGTCGATGTCGGCCTGCTTGTGGCCGCGCAGCTTCAGGCCGAAGCCGAGGTTCTCGGCCACGGTCATGTGCGGGTACAGCGCGTAGTTCTGGAACACCATCGCGATGTCGCGGTCCTTCGGCGCCACCTCGTTGACCACGCGGCCGTCGATGCTCAGCGTGCCGTCGCTGATCGATTCGAGCCCGGCGATCATCCGCAGCAAGGTGGTCTTGCCGCAGCCGGACGGCCCCACCAGCACGAGCAGCTCGCCGTCGGCGATCTCGAAGCTGGCCTCGGCCACCCCGACGTGGCCGTTGGGATAAACCTTGCACAACCGGTCCAGACGCACGGCAGCCATGAATTCTCCGGGGGTTTGGCCACGACGGCCGTCATCACCGAAGCATGCACTTGTCTGCCCATCGGCGAAACATTCGGCTATTCTGCCGATGTAATCGTTTACATCAAGCACTTTGGCTGCAGGAACCGCCATGACCCGCCCCAGCTTCCGCTTTCCCGACGGCTTCCACTGGGGTGCGGCCACTTCGGCCTATCAGATCGAGGGCTCGCCGCTGGCCGACGGCGCCGGTCCCAGCATCTGGCAGCGTTTCGCGCATACGCCGGGAATGATGGCCAACGGCGATACCGGTGACGTCGCCTGCGACCACTACCGCCGCTACAAGGACGACGTGCAGCTGATGAAGGCGCTGGGCCTGCAGGGCTACCGCTTCAGCATCAACTGGGCGCGCGTGTTGCCCGAAGGCACCGGCCGGGTCAATCCGAAGGGGCTGGATTTCTATTCGCGGCTGGTGGACGAATTGCTGGAACACGGCATCGCGCCGAACGCCACGCTGTTCCACTGGGACCTGCCCGCCGCGCTGGACGACCGCGGCGGCTGGCTCAACCGCGACATCGCGCACTGGTTCGCCGACTACGCCGAAGTGATGTTCAGGGCGCTGGACGACCGCGTGCCACGCTGGTCCACGCTCAACGAACCCTGGGTGGTCACCGACGGCGGCTACCTGCACGGCGTGCTGGCGCCGGGCCACCGCAACAAGTTCGAGGCCCCGATCGCCGCGCACAACCTGATGCGCGCCAGCGGCGCCGGCATCCAGGCGTATCGCGCGCACGGCCGGCACGAGATCGGCGTGGTGTTCAACATCGAGCCGAAGTATCCGCACTCGGACAACGCCGAAGACCTCGCCGCCACGCGCCGCGCGCACGCCTACATGAACCAGCAGTTCGCCGACCCGGCGTTGCTGGGCAGCTACCCGCCCGAGCTGAAGGAGATCTTCGGCGAGGCGTGGCCTGACTTTCCGGCAGACGATTTCAAGCTGACGCAGCAGAAGGTCGATTTCGTCGGCATCAACTACTACACCCGCGCGGTGGTGAAGCACGACGCGAACGCGTATCCGTTGCAGGCGGTCCCGGTGCGCCAGCCGAACAAGACCCACACCGAGACTGGCTGGGAAGTGTTCGAGCAGGGCCTGACCGACACGCTGACCTGGTTCAAGCAGCGCTACGGCGACATCCCGCTGTTCATCACCGAAAACGGCTCGGCGTTCTACGACCCGCCGGTGGCCGAAAACGGCGTGCTCGACGATCCGCTGCGCACGAACTACCTGCGCAGGCACCTCAAGGCACTGCGCGAGGCGATCGCGGCAGGCGTGAATCTGAAGGGCTATTACGCGTGGTCGCTGCTGGACAACCTGGAGTGGTCGCTGGGCTTCTCCAAGCGCTTCGGCCTGTACCACGTCGACTTCGCCACCCAGCAGCGCACACCCAAGGCCAGCGCGAAGCTGTACGCGCAGGTGATCGAGAGCAATGGCGACGTGCTGGACGAATAAAACCGCTGACACGATGCAGTCTTTACCGTTCGTCCTGAGCGTAGTTTCGTAGGGCGGGCACGGCCCGCCGTTTGATGCCAGGACCGGAAGCAAAAGCCGGCGGGCGGTGCCCGCCCTATGAAGCCGAAGCGAGAGCCATCGCGCACAGGGCGCGCTCCTACAAAACCGAGCGCCCCAACACCAGCAGATGCCGCTCCGCCGGCAACCCCGGCACCGCCAGCTCATGCGTGCCGCGCAGCTCGAACCCGGCCGGGATGCCGGGCAGTTCGTCGTCCGGCCGCTTGCCCTTCATCGCCAGCCAGATCCCGTCCGGCGCCAGCAGGTGGCCGCCCCAGGCCAGCATGTCGGCGAGGCTGGCGAACGCGCGCGCGGTGATGCAGTCGAACTGGCCTTCGACGTCTTCCACCCGCGACTGCAGCGCACGCACGCCATCGAGCTTCAACGCGCGGATCGCCTCGCGCAGGAAGCGCACCTTCTTGCCGTTGGAATCGACCAGCAGGATCTCGCGCACCGGCGCGGCGATCGCCAGCACGATGCCGGGCAGGCCGGGACCGGTGCCCAGGTCGGCCAGCGTGGCGCCCTGCACATACGGCAGGATCGCCAGCGAATCGAGCAGGTGGCGGGTGACCATCTCCGCCGGATCGCGCACGGCGGTAAGGTTGTAGGCCGCGTTCCAGCGTTCCAGCAAAGCCTGGTAGTCGAGCAGCCGCGGCACCGCGCCGGCCGGCAGTGGCAGCCCCAGCGCGGCGAGGCCTTGTTCGAGTCGTATCTGCAAGGCGTCGCGCGTGGTCATCGGGCTACTCAACAGGCGTGGGGCGCAAAGTATCCGCGGCGCGACCGGCCTTGCCAACAAAAGAAAACCCGCCGAGGCGGGTCGAAGACTTGCAAATCCCCTGCGGCGCGGGCGCTCTCGGGCGCCCTGACGCAATATCCGCGGTCAGGCGACGTCGAGGTCGACCCGGGTCACCATCATGCCGCGCTCGCGCAGCGCGCTGTTCAAGGACTGCTTCACGCGTGCGCCCAGGTCACGACGGTGGGCGTCATCGACCGCCGGCTCGGCACGCAAGGCTTCCTGCGCACCACGGCGGATCAGCTGGTCGACCTGCTCGAAGACTGCATCGGCACGCTCCGGCTCCAGCACCTGCCAGTACACCGTGCCGCGCACGTCGCGCGCTTCGGCCAGCGGCTCCTCGAAGCGCAGGGTCTGGCCGGCCAGGTTGATCTTGTGCGCGACCCGGTCCAGTACCGGCAATACCAGGTGCGTACCCGACTGCAGCACGCGCACCAACTTGCCGTGGCGGTACAGGCTGTAGACCTGCCCGGCCGGCACGCGCCTGACCGCGCTGACGATCAGCACGGCGGACAGGAGCAGCAGGATGGACAGGAGGGTCATGGTATGAAAATCAGCTACTTGATGAATGTTTCTTCGCTATCGCGGTAACTTGAGGATACAGCCGACTGAGCGGACATAGATTAACCCTGATTTAACGACAGGAAGAAATTTTTAACAACAGGCAAAACCACCAGAACTGCGATGCCGTCCACAAATGCCGTTCATTCGCTCCGACCGACATCCGCGTCCTCCCACGGCATGCTGCATTGCCATAACGCAATTGGTCCGATCCGATCACGCGTTTCCCGCTCGGCCAGCCACTTGTCCAACCCACTCATGAAAACGTTTGCATAAACTTTCCGCAGCGCAGCAGAAGCCTTGTTAGCGGATGCTTTACAAGGCTTCATGAAAACGATTACGTTGTCGCCGCAATGGAGTTCGCGCTCGGGGCTGCTCGGCATGGCAACAGTGACAATCAAAGACGTGGCGCGTGAGGCCGGGGTTTCCGTGGCCTCGGTGTCGCGTGCGCTGAACGGGGGCAGCGGTGTCACCGCGGCCACCAGCCAGCGCGTCCGCGACGTGGCCACGCGCCTGAGCTATGTGCCCCACGCCGGCGCGCGCAGCCTGATCACCCGGCGTACGCACACGATCGGCGCGTTGCTGCCGGACCTGCACGGCGAGTTCTTTTCCGAGCTGATCCGCGGCATCGACCTGGCCGCGCGGGCACGCGGCCTGCACCTGCTGGTCTCCAGCTCGCACGACGGTGCCGAGGACGCCGCCGCCGCGCTGCGCGCGATGCAGGGCCGCGTCGACGGCATGCTGATCCTGTCCGGGCACGTCGATGCCGCGTTCCTGCGCGCCAACCTTCCCGCCAACGTGCCGGCCGTGCTGCTCAACAGCGCGGTGAAGAGCAAGTCGTACGCGGTGCTCAACATCGACAACTACGGCGGCGCCTGCGCCATGGTGCGGCACCTGCTGGAGGCGGGCCACGCCAACGTGACCTTCATCGCCGGCCCCGCCGGCAACTTCGACGCGCAGCAGCGCGAGCTCGGCTATCGCGCGGCGATGGCGAAGTACGCCCCGCACGCACCGCTGGACGTGGTGGCGGGCGATTTCAACGAGGAGTCCGGCTATCGCGCCGGGCAGCAGCTGCTCGCACGCCGGCCGCGGCCCAAGGCCGTGTTCGCCGCCAACGACATGATGGCCGTGGGCTGCCTGTACGCCTTCAAGGAAGCCGGCGTGGACGTGCCGCGCGAGATCGCGCTGGCCGGCTTCGACGACATTCCGATCGCGCGCTACGTCACGCCGCCGCTCAGCACGGTGCGCGTGCGCATCGTCGACCTGGGCCGCAGCGCGCTCGAACAGCTGGCGGCGATGCTGGAGAAACCCCGCCCGGACGCGGCATACACACATACGCTCGACTGCGAGATCGTCACCCGCGAGACCTGCGGCGCGACGCGGCAGCCTGCGGCAGCAAAAGGCAAGGTTTTCGGTTCGGGGAATCGGTCATCCGGTACGGGAGGGAAGTCATGAAAGCGTCCACACAGCTCAGAAAGAAACTGCTCGCCAGCCTCATCAATGCCGCGGTGATCGCGGTGGCCAGTGCCCCGATGGTCTCCTGGGCACAGTCCGCCAACGCGAACCTGCGCGGCAAGGCTCCGCCCAGCGCCACAGTCACCGCGCGCAACGTCGCCACCGGCACTACCCGACGCGCTAGCGTAGGTGCGGACGGCAGCTATACGCTGGTCGGGCTGCCACCGGGGACCTATCAAGTAGATGCCGGACCAGGCACCGAACGCACGGTCACGCTCACGGTGGCGTCGACCGCGACCCTCGACCTGACCGCGGCAGCGGCAGCGGGCCCGTCAACAGCAAATGCGACCACCCTCGGCGGTGTGACGGTCAGCGCCGCCACGCTGACGGAAGTAAAGACGTCCGAAGTCGGGTCGACGATCTCGCTGCACCAGATCAACACGATCCCGCAGGTTTCTCGCAACTTCCTGGAATTCGCCGACACTGTACCTGGCATGGTGTTCAGCCTCGATGAGAAGGGCCACACCTCGCTGCGCGGCGGCGCGCAGAACAACAGCTCGGTCAACGTCTACATCGACGGCGTAGGCCAGAAGAGCTACGTCAAGGAAGGCGGCGTCAGCGGACAATTCTCCAGCCAGGGCAATCCGTTCCCGCAGTTGGCGATCGGCGAATACAAGGTAATCACATCGAACTACAAGGCCGAGTACGACCAGATCTCCAGCGCTGCGGTCACCGCGGATACGAAATCGGGCACCAACGAATTCCATGGTGAGGTTTTCGGCACCTATACCAACGACTCGCTGCGTGCGCGCACGCCTTCGGAAAATGATGCAGGCAAGAAGACCAAGTCGCATGAGAAGGAGTATGGCTTCGCGATCGGCGGCCCGATCATCCGAGACAAGATGCATTTCTTCTTCACCTACGAGGCGAAGAAGTTCGACACGCCGATCACGGTGACGCCAGGTGTCACCGGCACCGCGGCGATCCTTCCAGCCAGCGCGGCCGCGGAATTGGGCCCCGCCGACCTCCCTTTCAAGGAAGACCTCTATTTCGGCAAGATCGACTGGGAGCCGACTGATCGCGACCGCTTCGAGCTGAGTGCGCAACTGCGCAAGGAGGATCAGTACGACAACATCGGCGACCAGACCGCGACCTCCGCCGGTATCGACACGATCAACCGTGACACCCGCATCGCGGCACGCTGGCAACACAGCGGCGACTCGTACTTCAACGAGTTGCTGTTCACCCATGAGAACGCCTACAACAATCCCACGCCTCTGCAGTTCGGCGATGGCTCGCTCTATAGCTGGGGCCCGCAGCAGGACGCGACGATTCTGATCATCGGTTCGGCGAACGCGCTGGCGACACAGAAGAAGGGTCAGAAAGGTCCCGCGATTCAGGACGACCTGACCTTCAACGATTTCGAATGGCACGGCGACCACGTCATCAAGATGGGCGTGAAATTCAAGAAGGTGGATCTCAACGCGCAGGATGCCGGCAACAGCAACCCGCAGTTCACCTATAACGTCGACCCGACCGGCACTGCAGCTACGCCATACAAGGTGTTCTTTCCGAACCCGGTAGCTGGTCTGAGCCCGGTAGCCAAGTCCAGCGTCAAGCAGTTCGGCACCTATATTCAGGACGACTGGGCGGTCAACGACAAGCTCACGCTGAACCTTGGTGTGCGCTGGGACTACGAGGACAACCCTTCCTATCTCGACTACGTGACTCCGGCCAACGTGCTCGCCGCGTTCAACAGTCCGAATCCTGACCCGACCGCGCCAGCGGGACAAACCTATGCGCAAGCGCTGGCGCTCGGTGGCGTGAACGTCAACGACTACATCAGCAACGGCCACAACCGCAAAGGCTACAAGGGCGAAATCCAGCCGCGACTGGGCTTCTCCTACGACCTCAACGCCGACGAGCAGCACGTGATCTTCGGCGGCGCCGGCCGCGCCTACGATCGCGACCTGTACGACTACCTTCAGGTGGAGCAGACCAAGGCCTCGCTGCCGCAGCTCACCGTGTATTTCCAGGATCCCGCCACCGGGCTTTGCCACAACAACAGTTCACCCTGCTTCGCCTGGGATCCGAAGTATCAGAACAACCTCGCCGCACTGCAGGCACTGGTCGCCTCCAGCAACACCGGCCAGGAGGTGGACGCGATCAACAACCACCTGAAGGCTCCCTACTCCGACCAGTTCAGCCTGGGCATGCGCAACAAGATCGGCGACTGGAACACCAGCGTCGCGGTGGCACGCGTCCTCAGCCACGACGGCTTCGTGTTCACCTTGGGCAACCGCTACCCTGACGGTTCGTTCTTCAAGGACGGCAGCCAGCCCTGGGGCAACGGCGTGCCCGGCTTTGGCGGTCTGATCATCGGCAACAACGGCATCGAGACACGCACTACCCAACTGCTGCTGTCGGCCGACAAGCCTTATACGAGGGAATCCGGCTGGGGCACCACGTTCGCGTATACCTTTACCCGGGCGACGCAGAACCGCGACATCAACGAGCACTATTCGTTCGATGAGGCGACGATCCACCAGTACCCGTTCATCGACTCCAACGCTGCCTCGAGGCACCGTTTCGTCGCCACCGGCGTGATCGACATACCGTGGGGCATCACGCTATCGGCCAAGCTGACCCTCGCCACGCCTATCCCGATCAACGATATCGCCTGCTATGGTGCGACCTTCCCGAACGGCAGCGGTTGCACCCCGGCGGCGGCCATACCGGGCGGCAACGGCAAGTTCCTCGTCGGCGGCAAGGTCTTCGGCTATCGCGATGTCGATTTCCAGGCAACCAAGGATTTCGACTTCGGTGGCATCAGGCTCTATGGTCGATTCGATCTGCTCAACGCCTTCAACTTCAGGAACTACAAGGACACCCTGGTCAATTGGGGTTCCAACGGCGTGCGCAACAACAACCCGGCCATATACAACCCGACCGGCAACATCGCCTTCGTGCCGCGTACGATCAAGTTCACCGTGGGCATGAAGTTCTGATAACAGTTCGATAGCACGCAGCGGCAGCAGAGGCATCACCGCAAAGCCCGCTCCCCTCGCGGGCTTTGCTTTTTCATCCGACCCTGTCACAGGTTCTGCATGACCGACCCACGCATCAGGAACATCGTCATCGTCGGCGGCGGCACCGCCGGCTGGATGGCGGCGGCCGCCTTCGCCAAGGTGCTCGGTGCCGACTGTTCGGTCCGGCTGGTCGAGTCCGAGGAGATCGGCACCGTCGGCGTCGGCGAGGGCACGGTGCCGCACCTCAAGCTGTTCAACAACCTGCTCGGCATCGATGACGTCGAGTTCGTGAAGAACACGCAGGGCACGTTCAAGCTCGGCGTGCAGTTCAACGACTGGGGCCGGCTCGGCGACAGCTACGTGCACGGCTTCGGCACGATCGGCCATGACGTCGGCCTGCTGCCGTTCCACCAGTACTGGATCAAGGCGCGCCGGGCAGGCACGGCGCAGGATATCGGCGCGTACTCGCTGAATACGGTGGCCGCGCCGCGTGGCCGCTTCATGCCGTCGGCGAGCGACGCGCCACCGGGCTCGCCGCTGGCGAACGTCGCCTATGCGTATCACTTCGACGCCGGAAAGTACGCGCGCTTTTTGCGTGGTTACGCCGAACAACGCGGCGTGCGCCGCACCGAGGGCAAGGTCGCACGGACCGTGCTGCATCCCGACAGTGGTTTTGTCGAGGCGATCGTGCTGGAAAGCGGCGAGCGCATCGAGGGCGAGCTGTTCATCGACTGCTCCGGTTTCCGCGGCCTGCTGATCGAGCAGGCGCTGCACACCGGCTACCTCGACTTCAGCCACTGGCTGCCGTGCGACCGCGCGCTGGCGGTGGCCTGCGAGAAGGTGGGGCCGCCGACGCCATACACCCGCGCCTCGGCGCGACCGGCCGGCTGGCAGTGGCGCATCCCGCTGCAGCATCGCACCGGCAACGGCTATGTCTATTCCAGCGCCCACGTCAGCGACGACGAAGCGGCCGCCACCCTGCTCGGCCATCTCGACGGCAAGCCGATGGGCGAGCCGCGACTGCTGCGCTTCACCACCGGTGTTCGCCGGCAGGCATGGAACCGCAACGTGGTCGCGCTGGGCCTGGCCGGCGGCTTCATGGAGCCGCTGGAATCGACCAGCATCTACATGATCCAGTCCGGTATCGCGCGCCTGCTCAACCTGTTCCCGCAGCGCGATTTCAGCCCAGTGTTGATCGAGCGCTACAACGCGCAGTCGCGCTTCGAATACGAGCACATCCGCGATTTCCTGATCCTGCATTACCACGCGACCGAGCGCGACGACACTCCGTTCTGGAACCAGTGCCGCACGATGTCGATCCCGCCGCAGCTGGCGGACAACATCCGCCTGTTCCGCGACAGCGGCCGCTTCTTCCGCGACGGCGAGGAAATGTTTGCAGTAGTCAGCTGGGTGCAGGTGATGCTGGGTCAGCACATCATGCCGCAGAGCTACCATCCGCTGGTCGACCAGATGCCGGACGCGGAGCTGGCCGAGTTCATGGCCAGCGTCGGCCGCGTGGTGGCCAGCTGCGTCGACGTGATGCCGCCGCACCAGGCATTCATCGACCGCTGCTGCATGAGCCCAGCGCGGGTCGCCTGACCGGCCTGTCTCCGAGCCGGGCAGTAGCCGCCGCCACGGCTGCATGCGACGCTTTCCCCCGCAACAAAGAGTGCCCCCAGCATGTCCAAGTTTTTCCGGATCCTGCATACCGTCGCCTTCTCTGCCCTGCTGGCGTTCGGCGCCGGCTGGCAAACCCCGGTCGCGGCACGCTCGCCGGCCCTGGGCTACGCCGCCCTGCCTGCACAACAGCAGGCGCTGGTCAACGATCTCGAACGGCGTACCTTCGACTGGTTCTGGCAGAGTGCGGATCCGCAGACCGGGCTGGTGCCCGACTCGTATCCGGGCCAGTCGTTCTCCTCGATCGCCGCGGTCGGCTTCGGGCTGACCGCCTACGGCGTGGGCGTCGAGCGCGGCTACATCACGCGCGCGCAGGCGGCGGCGCGCACCCTGGCGACATTGCGCTTCTTCGCCGCTGCGCCGCAGAACGATAGCGAGGACGACGCCACCGGCTACCACGGCTTCTTCTACCACTTCCTCGACATGAAGACCGGCCGGCGCGCCATGCGCTACGTCGAGCTGTCCAGCGTGGACACCACCTTGCTGCTCGGCGGCGTGCTGTTCGCGCAGTCGTACTACGACCGCGACACGCCGCAGGAGGCCGAGATCCGCCGGCTCGCCGACGCGATCTACCGCCGCGTCGACTGGCCCTGGATGCAGCCGCGCAGGCCGCTGATCAGCATGGGCTGGACGCCGGGCGGCCGGTTCATCCCGGCCGACTGGAAGGGCTACAACGAAGGCATGCTGGTGTACATCCTCGCGCTCGGTTCGCCGACCCATCCGGTCGGGCCGGAGGCGTGGACGGCATGGTTGTCCACCAACCACCTGACCTGGGGCACGTTCCAGGGCCAGACCTTCCTCAATTTCGCGCCGCTGTTCGGCCACCAGTACAGCCAGAGCTGGATCGACTTCCGCGGCATCCGCGACGCCTGGAGCCGCAAACACGATCTCGATTACTTCGAGAACAGCCGCCGCGCCACCTACGCGCAGCGCAGCTACGCGATCGCCAACCCCGGCCACTGGACCGGCTACGGCGCCAATGTGTGGGGCCTCACCGCCAGCAACGGACCCGGCGACCTGGTCGTGAAGAATGCCGGGGGCGATCGCACGTTCCAGGGCTATACCGCGCGCGGCGTCGGGCTCGACTACATCTCCGACGACGGCACCATCGCGCCGACCGCCGCCGCCGGCTCGATCGCGTTCGCGCCGGAGATCGTGGTGCCCGCGCTGGAAACCATGAAGCGGCGCTACGGCAAATACATCTACGACGACTACGGTTTCGTCGACGCGTTCAACCTCAGCTTCCACGCCCCCACCACGCTGCGCACCGGCAAACTGGTACCCGGCCTGGGTTGGGTCGACACTCTGCAGCTGGGCATCGACCAGGGGCCGATCGTGCTGATGATCGAGAACTGGCGCAGCGGCTTCGTGTGGAAGGTGATGAAGAAGAATCCGTACATCCGCAAGGGACTCGAACGCGCCGGCTTCGAAGGCGGCTGGCTCGCGCGGACGCCGGAAAAATGACGCGCGCGCCGCGCCCACGGCGGTCGCGGCGCGGCCTGTGGCTGGCCGCGATCGCCGTGGGCAGCGTGCTGCTCGGCAGTTGCGCGCCGGCGCCGGCGGGACACGAGCTCACGTTCTGGACGATCGGCCGCGAAGGCGAGGCGATCGTGAAGTTGCTGCCGGCGTTCGAGCGCGCGCACCCGGACATCCACGTGAAGGTGCAGCAGCTGCCGTTGACCGCGGCGCACCAGAAGCTGCTCACCGCGTTCGCCGGCAACTCCACCCCCGACCTCAGCCAGCTCGGCAACACCTGGCTGCCCGAGCTGGTGGCGCTGCATGCACTGGAACCGCTGCAGGCGCGCGTGGACCATTCGGGCGTGGTGCGCGCAGACGACTACTTCGCCAGCATCTGGGCCACCAACGTGATCGACGGCACGCTGTATGGCGTGCCGTGGTATGTCGACACGCGACTGCTGTTCTACCGCAAGGACCTGCTGCAGAAAGCCGGCTTCGACGCGCCGCCGCGCACCTGGGCCGAGTGGCGGAGCCAGCTCGCCGCGCTGAGCGATCCATCGCAGCACCGCTACGGCATCCTGCTGCCGACCAACGAGTACGAGCAGCTGATGTCGCTGGCGTTGCAGCAACCCGAGCCGCTGCTGCGCGACGGCGGCCGCTACGGCAACTTCGAAAGCGCCGGCTTCAAGCACGCGCTGGCGTTCTACGTCGACACGTTCCGGCTGCAGCAGGCGCCGGCGATCACCAATGTCGAGGCCGGCAACCCGTGGACGGAATTCGGCCGCGGCGTGTACGCGTTCTACCTGTCCGGCCCGTGGAACATCGGCGAGTTCCGCTCGCGCCTGCCGGCCGCGCAGCAGGACGACTGGGCCACCGCGCCGCTGCCCGGCCCGGCCGGTGCCGGCATCGGCGCGGCCGGCGGTTCCAGCCTGGTGATCTTCCGCACCTCGAAGCACAAGGACGCCGCCTGGCAACTGATCGAGTACCTGTCGCGGCCGGCGGTGCAGCAGCAGTTCTACGCGCTGCTCGGCGACATGCCGCCGCGGCGCAGTTCGTGGCAGGGCGGCGCACTGCGCGACGACCCGAAGGCACGCGCGTTCCGCGAGCAGCTGGAACAGGTGAAGCCGACCCCGCCGGTGCCGGAGTGGGAGCGCATCGCCAACGAGATGCAGCTGGTCGCCGCCGAAGCGATCGCCGGACGGCTGAGCATCGACCAGGCCGCCGCCGAGATCGACCGCCGCGCCGACACGATCCTGGCCAAGCGCCGCTGGGTGCTCGACCATGCGCGGGAACACCTGCCATGAATGCGCCGCGCAGCGCCTGGCTGTTCCTCGCCCCGGCCCTCGTGGTGCTGGGCGTGTTCTTCCTGCTGCCGGTGCTGGCCGCGCTCGTCCTCAGCCTCACCGACTACGACCTCTACGCGCTGGCCGACATCCGCAACCTGCGCTTCATCGGCCTGGGCAATTACTGGGAGCTGCTGCACCGGCCGCTGTTCTGGTCCGCGCTGGGCCATACGACGTATTTCGTGGCGGTGGGCGTGCCGCTGTCGATGGGCGCCTCGCTCGGCGCGGCGCTGCTGCTGAACTCGCCGCTGGCGCGCTGCAAGCCGCTGTTCCGCACGGCGCTGTTCGCGCCGGTGGTGACCACGGTGGTGGCGGTGGCGGTGATCTGGCGCTACCTGTTCAACACCAAGTACGGCATGGCGAACTACGTGCTGGGCCTCGTCGGCCTCCAGCCGGTCGACTGGCTGGGCGATCCGCACTGGGCGATGCCGACGATCATCCTGTTCGCGGTGTGGAAGAACTTCGGCTACAACATGATCATCTTCCTGGCCGGGCTGCAGGCGATCCCGCCGGACCTGTACGAGGCCGCGCGCATCGACGGCGCATCCAGCTGGCGGCAGTTCCGCCACATCACCCTGCCGATGCTGAAACCGACCCTGCTGATGGTGGCGATCCTCACCGTGTCGGGCTACTTCCAGCTGTTCGCCGAGCCCTACGTGATGACCGAGGGCGGCCCGCTGCAGAGCACGGTGAGCGTGCTGTACCTGATGTACGACGAGGGCTTCAAGTGGTGGAACCTGGGCTCCGCCTCGGCGGTGGCGTTCCTGCTGTTCCTGATCATGTTCGCGGTGACCGTGCTGATGCTGAAACTGTCGCGACGCGGTGAGCATCCCGATGGGGAGCCGACATGAGTCCGCGCGTCGCCAGGGCGATCGTCAACGGCCTGCTGATCGGCGGCGCGCTGGTCGCGCTGTTCCCGCTGCTGTGGATGCTGTCGGTGTCGTTCATGGCGCCGGGCGAGGCCAGCGCGCTGCCGCCGCCGCTGCTGCCGAAGCACCCTAGCTGGGCGAATTACCGCGAGCTGTTCGTGCGCGCCGGCATGGGCCGCTACCTGCTCAACAGCGTGCTGGTCGCCGGCGCGATCACCGCGCTGTCGCTGGTGTTCAACCTGATGGCCGGCTACGCCTTCGCCAAGCTGCGCTTCGCCGGCCGCGAGCGGCTGTTCCAGGCGCTGCTCGGCGCGCTGGTGATCCCCGCCCAGGTGGCGATGCTGCCGCTGTTCCTGCTGCTGAAGTACATGGGTCTGGTCAACAGCTACGCCGGCGTGGTCGCGCCGGCGCTGGCCACCGTGTTCGGCATCTTCCTGGTGCGCCAGTACGCGCGCGGCATTCCCGACGAACTGCTGGAGGCGGCGCGCATCGACGGCGCCGGCGAGTGGCGCATCTTCGTGCAGATCGTGCTGCCGCTGCTGAAGCCGATCATGGTGACGCTGGCGATCTTCAGCTTCCTCGCCGCGTGGAACGACTTCATGTGGCCGCTGATCGTGCTGACCGGACAGGAGCACTACACCCTGCCGATCGGGCTGGCCTCGCTGGCGCGCGAGCACGCGCAGGACAGCGAGCTGATGATGGCCGGCTCGGTGGTCACCGTGCTGCCGGTGCTGCTGCTGTTCCTGGCGCTGCAACGCTATTACCTGCAGAGCAACACCAACTGAACCAAGTAGAGGAACATAG
>CAVPQF010000093.1:0-57410 GCA_963707225.1 uncultured Gammaproteobacteria bacterium | reverse complement strand
AGCTTCCCTTTTTGACGTCTTCCACAATTCTCGTCAGCGGATGATTTTTCGAGAGCGAAAGGAGGACGTGGACATGATCGTCCACGCCGCCGATCGCCAGCGCCGGGCTGTCCAGATCTTTGAAAATGCCCGCCTGATAGGCATAGAGATCCGGCCGCAGGTCGGCGCTGATCCACCGGCTGCGATGTTTGGTGCTGAAAACGAGGTGGAGCAAATTCTTGACCAACGACTGCGACATGGATGGCCCTTTCCTGAAAATCGTGTCTGCGTCGCCCTTGCAGGGCTTTCGTGATGATGGATCGCTACCCGGGGCGACGCTCTGCGGCTCTCGCCGCGTCGCTCTGCCCCGGGCTGATCTGCGACGGCCCTTCAGGCCTGACGTAACAGCGGCGTCCCGCCGCTGGTCGTGTTGTTTATCCTCATAAAACGTACCCGTGATCTACAGGCCAGACAACCGCAGCCCCCAACAATTCGATTCTGCCCGCCCGGCGAATCGGTGCACACGAATCCTGCTTCCGTCGCACGGCCATCATTCGACGTGACGGCAACGACGACAAACTGCGGGAGTGCGCGGCCTGAAAGGCCACCACAAACCAGCCCAGGGCAGAGTGCAGCGGCGATAGCCTGAGCGCCGCCCTGGGTTAGCCGCCCAACATGCGCCAAGCCCTGCCAGGGCGACGCAGGCCACGCCGCGTGGCACGACGGTCGAAACAATCGATCGCCACACCCAACCGGGGCACGACGCCCCATCCCTCCACAACTCCCTTTGTGTTCCCCATTTCGCTGCGGTAGACTCGGCAGCCTCCATTACCGCGTTGTCCCTTGAGAATCCCGGAGCCAAACATGCCAAAGCAATTCCCGACCGCCTTCGGGCTGTCGTTGATCCTGATTGCCATCTCCGCCATTTCCGCCCGTGCCGACGACGAGGTTATTGATCGCGCCGGGCGAAAAGGTGCGGAAGCTGGCGGGGGGGATGAAGTTCACCGAGGGGCCGGCTTGGTTCCCGGCGACGAAGACGCTCGTCTTCTCCGACATTCCCAACAGCAAACTGATGCAGTGGCGCGATGGCGAGGGGCTGTCGGTCTTTCGCGAGAGCGAACACTCCAACGGCAACATCCTCGACCTCGAGGGCCGGCTGATTACGTGTCAGCACGCCGGCCGCAACCTCGTCCGACCGAAGCGACGGCACCATCACCGTGCTCGCGGATAAGTATGACGGCAAACGCTTCAACTCTCCGAACGACGTCGCCGTGCGCCCGACGGCACGTTCTGGTTCACCGATCCGCCGTGGGGACTGACCGGACCGGGGATCTACCGGGCCACTGGGTGTTCAAGCTCGACCCGACGACGGGAGCCGTTGAGTCGGTGACAAGAAGCTCGCCATGCCGAATGGCATCATCTTCTCGCCCGACGAGAGTCGACTCTACGTCGCCGACACGGGCGGCAACGAACTGGCACCCCCGAGTACCGCAAACTGCCTGCCGCGATCCGCTGTTACGACGTGAGCAAGGCCGGAACCGGCAAGGAGCGGTTCGCATCGAGCAAGGCAGCGACGGCATGAGGGTCGACGTGAAGGGCAACCTCTACACGACGACCGGCGGTAAGGTGCATATCTACAGTCCCGACGGCGCGAGTAGCTCGAACAGATCGACGTGCCGGAAGGCACCGCCAACGTCTGCTTCGGCGGCGACGACATGCAGACGCTGTTCATCACCGCCAGCACGTCGCTCTACAGCATCCGTACGAAGAATCCGGGGGCGAAGCCGGTCGGAGCCCAATGGTGAGGGCCCGTCGGCGCGAGGAGAAACCAGAGGTCGCTACGGAATGGCCCGGCGACACCGAAGTCGCGCCGCTCGTTGGCGGCTGGCAGGAGTTGCCCAAGTGTGGAACGCAATCGAGAAACTTGAGGTTTCCGCGTGGTCAATTCGTTAACGGTCGCGGCCTCGGGATGGGTGTCCCGTCCGTCGCTAAATCTGGGACCATGACGTTGGACGGTTGCGATCCATTGCTTCTAAATTGTCGGAGGACATCCTGACGCTTCGCGGAGGCTCAAGGTCATCGAAATCCCATCGCTTCAACAAATATAGGTCTGAAAGGCTCACTTCTCGTTCTGCCCGCAACTCAACTGCAACAATGGCGATTCCAATACAAGTTCCCAGGTGTGCTTCAATCTGATCCAGTAATTTCTGTGCTTCTTTTCGCTTGTCAGGATCGTCAAATTGGTCGTCTCGCATCACGGCCCAAATTGTGACGTCGTAATCCTCGTCCTCTTCGAGCTCGTCGTCCCGAACGAGCATGTAAATCCCAGTCAACAAGCGGCCGCCATGTTTTAGCTTCTTTCTGAGGTCATTTACCGCTTGTTTTGTGCGATTATTAAATGCATCGGGAAACGCTGCTCGCACGTACCGCTTTGAAGTATCCATTGCCACCACGTTCCATTTCGTGAAGCCCACGCCGAGCCTGCCCACGCTCGACGTGACCCTGGTCAACGTGGCCAACCAGCAGGCGCCGGACAAGGCGGACTTCCTGGCCCAGGCCAACAACACCGGCGGCGGCCAGAGCGACCGCGCCGCACGGCCGTCGGACCTGTTCTCCGGCGCGATCCCGAAGCCCGATCCCGGCATCGCGGCGCAACCGGTCGAAGCCACCACACCGCGGCCGCGCGAGGCCACCCCGACGCGCATGGTCACCACCCGCGGCGCCACCGATTTCCGCGTGACCAGCGATACCGCACGTACCCAGGTCGACCCGCAGGAGCAGGCCCCGACCGCCGAGGAACTGAAGCGCCAGCAGGCGATCGCCCAGCTCGCCGCCGAGCTGCGCCAGAAGAAGGTGGCGTACGCCAAGCGGCCGAAGGTCAAGTACCTCACCGCCAGCACCCGCGAATACGCCTATGCCGCCTACATGCGCGGCTGGTCCGACCGCGTGGAGCGGGTCGGCAACCTCAACTACCCGGAAGAAGCGCGCCGCCGCGGCCTGCATGGCGACGTGCTGCTCACCGTGGTGCTCAACCTCGACGGCAGCATCAAGAGCATCGAGGTGATCCAGAGCTCCGGCCAGAAAGTGCTGGACGCCGCCGCCGAGCGCATCGTGCGCCTGGCCGCGCCGTTCCCGCCGGCGCCCAGAAGCGCGGAGCGCATCGACGAGCTCAACATCACCCGCACCTGGCGCTTCCAGCCGAACAACGTGCTGCAGACTCGCTGAACGGGGGCGCCGGCCCTCTGCGCACGGCGCGCGCTGCGCTTACAATGCGCACATGACCGCCGTGCAGCCCTCCACCCTTACCGGGCATTTCCTGATCGCCATGCCGAACCTGGCCGATCCGCCGTTCTCGCGCGGCGTGGCCTTGCTGTGCCAGCACGACGAGGACGGCGCGATCGGCCTGCTGGTGAACCAGTTGTCCGAGTACCGCCTGGGCGACGTGCTGACACAGATGAAACTTGAATGCATGGACAGCGAACTGGCCGACGCACCGGTGCTGATCGGCGGCCCGGTGCAGCAGGAGCGCGGCTTCGTGCTGCACCGCGAACCCGGCGACTGGGACTCCAGCTACCGCATCAACGACCACTGGTCGGTCACCACCTCGCGCGACATCCTGGTCGCGATGGCCGCCGGCGAAGGTCCGCGCCAGGCGATCATGGTGCTCGGCTACGCCGGCTGGGACGCCGGCCAGCTGGAACAGGAACTGATGGCGAACGCGTGGCTCACCGCCGAGGCCTGCGGCCGGGTCGTGTTCGACACCCCGCTGGAGGAACGCTGGAGCGCCGCGGCCGGCCTGGTCGGGGTCGACCCGCGCCAGTTGTCCGGCTACGCGGGTCACGCATGAGCTGTGTGTTCGGCTTCGACGTCGGCAGCCGGCTCACCGGCGTGGCGATCGGCAATACCTTCACCGCCAGCGCGCGCGCGCTGGCCACCCTCCAGGTACGCGACGACGGCAACCCGGACTGGCAACGGCTCGATACGCTGCGCCAGGAATGGCAGCCCGACACCCTGGTGGTCGGCCTGCCGCTGACGCTGGACGGCGCCGAGCAGCCCGCCAGCCGCCGCGCCCGCCAGTTCGCCGCGCAGTTGCAACAGCGCTACAGCCTGCCGGTCGTGCTGGTCGACGAACGGCACAGCTCGCAGGAAGCCGCACAGCGATTCGCGGCCGCCCGGGCGGCAGGGCTCAAACGCCGCCGCGACGCCGCCGACATCGACGCCGAAGCGGCCGCGGTCATCCTCGAGCGCTGGCTCGCCGGCGTCGACGCGCCAGCGACCGAAAACCCGGGCCACTGAACAGCGCTTTCCCCTCCCACCTCCAGACCCGCCGCCATGAGCCCTCGCCTGCGCCACCTGACCACCCTGGAAAACCTGCCGCGCGAGACGATCGAGCGCCTGCTCGATCGCGCCGAGTCGCTGCGTGACGCCTGCGCGCACGGCACCCGCAAGCTCGATGTGCTGGCCGGGCGCACGGTGCTGAACCTGTTCTTCGAGCCGTCCACGCGCACCCGCACCTCGTTCGAGCTGGCCGCGCGGCGGCTGGGCGCCGACGTGATCAACTTCGACATCGGGCTGTCTTCGACCAGCAAGGGCGAGGAGCTGTTCGACACCCTGCATACGCTCGAGGCGATGCACCTGGACGCCATCATCGTGCGCCACAAGCAGTCGGGCACGCCGGACATGCTGGTGCGCCACGCGATGAGCGGGGTGTCCGTGATCAACGCCGGCGACGGCAATAACGCGCACCCCACCCAGGGCCTGCTGGACGCGTTGACGATCCGCCAGCACCGTCCGGATTTCCAGAACCTCAGCGTGCTCATCTGCGGCGACATCAAGCATTCGCGGGTGGCCCGTTCGGACATCAATGCGTTCACCACGCTGGGGGTGAAGGAAATCCGCCTGTGCGGACCGGCCGAACTGATGCCGGCGGCGGACGAGGCGCCGCAAGCTCGCCGCTACGACCATTTCGACCAGGCCATCGAAGGCGTCGACGCGGTGATCATGCTGCGCCTGCAGAAGGAGCGCATGGCCAGCATCGAGCTGCCGGACGAAGCGGCGTATTTCGCCCACTACGGGCTGGACCGGCGGCGGCTGGGCCTGGCCGCTCCGGGTTGCCTGGTGATGCACCCGGGCCCGATCAACCGCGGCATCGAGATTGCCTCGGACGTGGCCGACGGCGCGCAGTCGCGCATCCTCGAGCAGGTCGGCAATGGCGTGTTCGTGCGCATGGCCGTGCTCAACGAAGTGCTGGCCCGCTGAACCGCCTCGCCAGGCCGGCGGTTGCCCGCTGCCCGCCGCGGCAGCGCCCCCGGCAAGCGGGCATAATGACCGGCGCACCATTCACCACACTGGGGATCATCATGCGATCGACGACGCGATACATCGCGCTGGGTTTCGCCGGCGTCGTGCTGGCGGCCTGCGGGCACAAGGACAAGGATGCACCCCTGGCGTTCGTGCCGGCGGACACGCCGTACGTGGTGGCCAACCTCGACGTCATGGACGACGCCACCCGCGGCGCCCTGCTCGCCCAGGCCGATGCGCAATTGCCGTCCCAGCTGGCCCAGCTCGACGCCACCGCCGAACGGCTTTCCGGCAAGGACCCGGACGGCGCCCGCCTGTTGCGTGCGCTGCGCGCCGAATTCAACGGCAAGACCATCGAGACCTTCGCCCAGGGCGCCGGCCTGAACCTCAAGGGTTACTCCGCGTTCTACGGCCTGGGCCTGGCGCCGGTGCTGCGCCTCCAGTTGGGCGATCCGGGCGCGTTCGAAGGTTTCGTCGGCCGGCTGGAAACCGCCTATGGCAAGAAGCTCGACGTCGCCAATGTGGACAAGCAGAGCTACCGCAAGTACGCGTTCCCCGCGTCCGGCACCGAGGTGGTGCTGGCCACGGTCAACAAGCAGGCCGTGGCCGCGCTGCTGCCGGCGAACGCCGCGCCGGCCATGCTGCGCCAGGCGCTGGGCCTGGACCGGCCGCAGAAGAGCCTGCAGGATGACGGCCGCCTCGCCGCGCTGGCCAAGGCCAAGGGCTACGAAAAGTGGCTGGTCGGCGAACTGGACCTGACCCGCGCGCTGCCGTTGGCGGTCAGCGGCAAGGACCCGCTGGTCGGTGCGATCCAGAAAGCCCATGCCGAAGCCATCGCAGCCAAGACCGGCGAGCCGGTCGCCACCCAGCTGCAGACCTCGCCCAGTTGCGCCACCGACGCCGCCCGCATCGCCGCGCGCGTTCCGACGCTGAGCTTCGGCTATACCACGCTTGACGCGAAGCACCAGGACGTGCGTTTCGACGTGGCGCTGGCCGACGACATCAGCAAGGCGTTTGCCGGGCTCAAGGTGGAACTGCCCGGCCTGGGCAGCGCCGGCACTGCGCCGTTCGACCTCAGCCTGGCGCTGCCGGTTTCCAGCCTGCGTACGTTCTGGCTGGCCCAGGCCGATGCCGTGGTCGCCAAGCCGTTCAGCTGCCCCTCGCTGACCGATCTCAACGACAGCTTCGCCAGGCTCGGCCCGGCCATGCAGAAGGCGGCGATTCCGCCGTTCGGCGACATGCTCGGCCTGCGCATCGTGCTGGACTCGCTGGCACCGGGCAAGGACGCCGGCCTGCCCACGTTCACCGGGCGTCTCGTGCTCGGTACCAGCAATCCCGAAGGCCTGTTCGCGATGGGCCAGGTGATGGTGCCGGCGCTGGCCCGGTTGAAGCCCGCCCATGACGGCAAACCGTTGCCGCTGCCGAAGGAGATGGTCGACATGCTGGGCCAGCCGGCGTGGATCGCCATGGGCGAAAAAGCGCTCGCGCTCGGCGTCGGTGCCGGCGCGGACGCACGCCTCGGCGACACCTTGAAGGACCCGGTCGGCGACGCCGGCGAGATGGGCCGCATGCATGTCAGCGGCGCGATGTACCTCAGCTGGCTGCAGCTGATGGAACAGAAGATCGACAGCCTGGCCGCCGCGACCGCGACGCTCAGCAAGAGCGACGAGCCATCGATCGACGACAGCGACCGCGACGATGCCGCCAATGCCGCCGCCGAGCTGGCGCGCTCCAAGGCGCAATTCGCCGCGATGAAGTCCCAGGCCGAACGCGTCGACAGCATCGATGCGGAAATGCACGTCGACACCGGCGGCGTGGTGATCACCAGCCAGACCGTGTTGAAGTAAGGCGGCGCGTTCGACGAGAAGCCGGAGCGCTGCGGCGCTCCGGCTCTTTGTATGCGCGGCACATGCCGTGCAACGCGATTCCAACATCGCCGTGACCTGCCCTTCGCATCCGTAATCCCGCGCTGAACCGGCAGCGGCCGGGGCCACGCGACGTTCACGACGAGGCTGTTGCCATGGCGACCACGGCATCGTCTGTCCCTCCTCCGACAGGCATCGCCATCCCACAAGGAGATCGCCATGTGCACTTCCACGATACGCAACAGCCTGTACGCCACCACCCTGATGTTCGCCTTCGCGGCCATCCCGTTCGGCCAAGCCGTGGCCCAGGACGCCGGTGCACGGATGCAGCAGTCGCCCGTCAACCAGACCGTGCCGGACAAGGCCGCCGATGCCTGGATCACCACCAAGGTGAAATCGGAATTCGGCACGACCAAGGGCATCTCGGCCACCAGCATCTCGGTCTCGACCCAGGATGGCGTGGTCACGCTCAGCGGCACGGTCTCCTCGGAAGCCGAAAAGGAACACGCCGTGCGCGTCGCCCAGCTCGTCAAGGGCGTGAAAAGCGTGGACAGCAGCGGCCTGACCGTCGGCGGCATGCCACCCGCGGAAAAGTAGGCGCGGCGGACGCGCAGCAAACAGAAAGGCGCCCGCGGGCGCCTTTCTGTTTGCTGCGACAGCTCTTCAGCGATTGAGGAAGTTGGCGCCGCCGAAATTCTGCGCGTCGCGGGTTTCCTCCAGCTCGACGCCGTCCAGGCCCTGCGACAAGGTGTGCGCGTCGCCGCCCTGCGCCAGCTTGATGCGCAGGCGCACCTCGTTGGAGCTGTCCGCATGGCGCAGCGCGTCCTCGTAGCTGATCTCGCCGGCGTGGTACAGCTCGACCAGGCTCTGGTCGAACGTCTTCATGCCGAGCAGGGTGGATTCCTTCATCACTTCCTTCAGCTTGTGGATCTCGCCCTGACGGATGTAGTCCTGCACCAGCGGCGTGCCCAGCAGGACTTCCACCGCCACCCGGCGCGCCTTGCCGTCGGGAGTGGGGATCAGCATCTGCGCCACGATGCCCTTCAGGTTCAGCGACAGGTCCATCAGAAGCTGCTGGCGGCGGTCTTCCGGGAAGAAGTGCAGGATGCGGTCCATCGCCTGGTTGGCGTTGTTCGCGTGCAGCGTGCACAGGCACAGGTGGCCGGTCTCGGAGAAGTTGATCGCGTGCTCCATCGTCTCGCGCGTGCGCACCTCGCCGATCATGATCACGTCAGGCGCCTGGCGCAGGGTGTTCTTCAGCGCGTTCTCCCAGCTGTCGGTGTCGATGCCGAGCTCGCGCTGGGTGATGATGCAGCCTTCGTGCTTGTGCACGTACTCGATCGGGTCCTCGATGGTGATGATGTGGCCGGTCGAGTTCTGGTTGCGATAGCCGATCATCGACGCCAGCGAGGTGGATTTGCCGGTGCCGGTGCCGCCCACGAAGATGATGATGCCGCGCTTGGTCATCGCCAGCTGCTTGATCACCGGCGGCAGGGTCAGCTCCTCGATCGTGGGGATCTTCGACTCGATCCGGCGCAGCACCATGCCGACGCAGTTGCGCTGGTAGAAGCACGACACGCGGAAACGGCCCACGCCCTGCGCGGATATCGCGAACTGGCACTCGTGGGTCTTCTCGAACTCCTCGCGCTGGCCCGGCGTCATCACGTTGAGCACCATGTCGCGCGACTGCTGCACGCTGAGCGGGCTTTGCGTGATCGGCACGATCCGGCCCTGCACCTTCATCGAAGGCGCGATACCCGCCGTGATGAACAGGTCGGAGGCCTTCTTGTGCACCATCAGTTTCAGGAATGAGGTGAAATCAAAGTCGCTCATGGCACTACCCCGGGAGTCGGGAATGGGGAATCGGGAATCGAAAAATCGGCGTGCGCCGCAAACCGGTCGCAGGAAACCGGGACGTTCAAGCCGAAGGCGCGCACCGCTTTCCGCTTTTCAACGATTCCCGATTCCCCATTCCCGATTCCCGGCTTCACTTGAAGCTGTCCTTGTTCTTGGCATAGGTGGACGCCTGCTGGCGCGTCACCAGGCCGCGTTTGACCAGGTCCTGCAGGCACTGGTCCAGGGTCTGCATGCCGAACTGCTGGCCGGTCTGGATCGACGAATACATCTGCGCCACCTTGTCCTCGCGGATCAGGTTGCGGATCGCCGGGATGCCGACCATGATCTCGTGCGCCGCGATGCGCCCACCGCCGACCTTCTTCAGCAGCGACTGCGAGATCACCGCGCGCAACGATTCGGAAAGCATCGAGCGCACCATCGGCTTCTCGCCGGCGGGGAACACGTCGATGATGCGGTCGATGGTCTTCGCCGCCGAACTGGTGTGCACGGTGGCGAACACCAGGTGGCCGGTTTCCGCGGCGGTCAGCGCCAGGCGGATGGTCTCCAGGTCGCGCAACTCGCCGACCAGGATGTAGTCGGGATCCTCGCGCAGCGCCGAACGCAACGCCTCGTTGAAGCCCAGCGTGTCGCGGTGGATCTCGCGCTGGTTGACCAGGCACTTCTGCGAGGTGTGCACGAACTCGATCGGGTCCTCGATCGTGAGCATGTGGCCGTATTCGTTCTTGTTGATGTGGTCGACCATCGCCGCCAGCGTGGTCGACTTGCCCGAGCCGGTCGGGCCGGTCACCAGGATCAGGCCCTGCGGCTGCTCGATCAGCTCCTTGAAGATGCGCGGGCAGCCGAGGTCTTCCAGCGTCAGCACTTCGGACGGAATGGTGCGGAACACCGCGCCGGCGCCGCGGTTCTGGTTGAACGCGTTGACGCGGAAACGCGCCAGCCCCGGGATCTCGAACGAGAAGTCGGTCTCGTAGAACTCTTCGTAGTCGCGCCGCTGCTTGTCCGACATGATGTCGTAGATCAGCGAATGCACCTGCTTGTGTTCGAGCGCGGGGATGTTGATCCGGCGCACGTCGCCATCGACGCGGATCATCGGCGGCAGCCCGGCGGACAAGTGCAGGTCCGAGGCCTTGTTCTTCACCGAGAAGGCAAGCAGTTCGGCAATGTCCATCTGTCGTTTCCCCTCAACCGATCGTCTGGATGGCATGGATTCGTATGCCACATCCGGGGCCGGATGACATTCGCAGGCGTGGTGCACCGCAGCGCATGGCATCCGGCGCCACGACACCACCTGGACGAACTACCCGAATCCCCCTGTAGCCGCGTCGATACTACTCGCGCAACCGGCTGTGCGGCCAGTCTTTCCGCCGTCAATGCGCAAACTGTCGACCCGGTTTGCGCACCCGGTCGAAAAATCGTCATCCGGCCACGATCACGACTTCTACGACCGCCGGACGCCGGCGCCCCGGCCGGCAAAATCCGTCGCGATCGCGCCGGCTCCGGTAAGGTACGCGGTCTGGACGGACGAGGAGCCCTGCATGACACGACTTGCCTTCATCGGCGGCGGCAACATGGCGCGCAGCCTGATCGGCGGCCTGCTGAAAACCGGCGTGGCGCCTGCCACCCTCAGTGTGGCCGAGCCGCTGGCGGAGGCACGCCAGGCGCTCGGCCGCGAATTCGGCATCGCCTGCTATGCCGAAAACCGGCTGGCCGCGGCGGAGGCCGAAGTCATCCTGCTGGCGGTCAAGCCGCAGGTGATGCCGGCGATCCACACCGAACTGCGCGACACCCTGCAGCGCAACCGGCCGCTGCTGATCTCGATCGCCGCCGGCGTGCGCCTGGACCAGTTGGAGCGCTGGTTCGGCAGCGGCCTGCCGATCGTGCGCTGCATGCCGAACACGCCAGCGCTGATCGGCGCCGGCGCCACCGGCCTGTGCGCGAACAGCCGGGTCAGCCCGGCTCAGAAGGCGCAGGCGCAGCACATTCTCGACGCCGCCGGGATCACCCGCTGGATCGACGACGAGGCGCTGATGGACACCGTCACCGCGCTGTCCGGATCAGGCCCGGCGTACTTCTTCGCCCTGGTCGAGGCACTCGAAGCGGCCGCGGTGGCGCAAGGCCTGCCCCGCGACACCGCGCGCGCCCTTGCCGCGCAGACCTGCCTGGGCGCCGGCCGCATGCTGGTCGACGGCGGCGAAGACCCCGCCGTGCTGCGCCAGCGCGTCACCTCGCCGCATGGCACCACCCAGGCCGCGCTGGAAAGCTTCAGCGCCGACGGCCTGCCGCACATCGTCGCCCGCGCCGTCGCCGCCGCCACCCGGCGTGGAGCGGAACTCGCCGCCGAACTGGACAAATTGCCGTGAGCTATCTGCTGAATGCGCTGGCCCTGCTGCTCGACCTGGCATTCGATGCCGTCGTCACCCTGCTCCTGCTGCGCGTGGCCGCCGAGGCCTGCCGCGCCGACTTCCACAATCCGCTGAGCCAGTTCGTCTACCGCTACACCAACCCGGTGCTGGCACCGATCCGCCGCGTACTGCCGAACTGGCGCCGGATCAACCTGGCCGCCCTGCTTTTGGCGTGGCTGGCGATGCTGGTCAAGCGCCTGCTGCTGTTCGCCCTGCTCGGCGTGATGCCACACCCGCTCGGCCTGATCGTGCTGTCGCTGGCCGAACTGCTCGACTTCGTGCTGCTGTTCTACCTGGTGCTGATCTTCGGCTGGTCGCTGCTGAGCATGTTCTCGGTGGACCGCCGCCATCCCCTCCTGCAACTCGCCGGCAGCATCGTCGCCCCCCTGCTGCGCCCGCTGCACGGCAAGCTGATCGCCGGCCAGATCGACTTCGCGCCGATGGTGGTGATGCTCGTGCTGCTGCTGGCCCGCCTGCTGATCGCCGCCCCGCTGCTTGACCTCGGTGCCCGACTGGCCATGGGCAGCTGAGTTTTCTCTCTCTCGTAGTGGGCGCTTGATCATTCGTGAAGCAAGAGCCTTGAAGCAAAAGCTTTCGTCCTCCTTCGGAGGGCGAGTCACTTTCTCTCGCTTGCCCGAGAGAAAGTAACTCGGGCGCCATCGGCGCACGAAAGCTCTTGCCTCTGGAGTTTTTCGCTCTGAATGCGAAAAGCGCAAGAGCACCGCGCACGCCCGCCGGAAGTCCCTTGCTGACAGCCTGCGTCTCTACAGCAGCCTAAAAACGGGAAGGCTCAGCGCAGCGCCCATTCCGTGATGATTCGATGGATCTCGTCCAACCCGTCGAACAGCGCCGCCGGTCCCGGCTGCAGGATGATCGGTGACTTGATCTCGTGCAGTTCGCCATCGCGTACCGCAGGGATCGTGTCCCAGCCCGGTCGCGCCGCCACTTTCTCGGGGCGGAAACGCTTGCCGCACCACGAGCCGAGGATGATGTCCGGCGCGCGCCGCACCACCTCGTCGCCGTTCGGCAGGATGCGCTGCCTCGCCAGCGGTTCGCGGGCGAGTTCGGGGAAGCAGTCGTCGCCGCCGGCGATGCCGATGATCTCGGCGACCCAGCGGATGCCGGTGATGATCGGCTCGTCCCACTCCTCGAAATACACCTTCGGCCGCCGCGGCAACCGCGCGACGGCGGCGCGGATGTCGGCGATGTGTTGCTCGGCGCGCCGCGCATACGCCTCCGCTTTCTCGTGCGCGCCGACCATCGCGCCGAGCCGGCGGAGGTAGGCGAGGATGCCGTGGACGCTGCGGTGGTTGCTGATCCACACCTCGACGCCGGCCTTGATCAGCTCGCGCGCGATGTCGGCCTGGATGTCGGAAAAACCGATCGCCAGGTCCGGCTCCAGCTTCAGGATCTCGCCGACCTTCGCGCTGGTGAAGGCGGAGACCTTCGGCTTCTCCTTGCGCGCCCGCGGCGGTCGCACGGTGAAGCCGGAAATGCCGACGATGCGGCGCTCCTCGCCGAGCGCGTACAGCACTTCGGTCGGCTCCTCGGTGAGGCAGACGATGCGTTGCGGGAAGGGGTCCGGCAAGCCGGAATCCGCGGCGTCGTGATGCATGCGCTCAATTCCCCAGCACGGTCACCACGACCTTGCGCTGGTGCGGATCGATGCGGTGTTCCCACAAATAGATGCCCTGCCAGGTACCCAGCATCAGCTTGCCGCCATGTACCGGCACGCTGAGGCTGACCCCGGTGAGGATCGAACGGACGTGCGCCGGCATGTCGTCCGGGCCTTCCGCGTCGTGCTGGAAAATCGCGTCCCCATCCGGCACGGCGCGCGCGAACCAGCGCTCCAGGTCGTTGCGCACGGCGGGGTCCGCGTTCTCGCTGATCAGCAGCGAACAGCTGGTATGCGCGGTGAACACGTGCGCGATGCCCGTCTGCACGTGGCTGGCCGCCACCGCGTCGCCGACCTGCGCGGTGATCTCGCTGAAACCGCGACCGCGCGTGTGCACGGCAAAGCCACCCTGCGCCACATGCTCCGCGGGCAGCGCCCGGGTCACGGGTACAGCATCCGGCTGGTCCAGGTCTGGCCGTGGCGATCCCAGCGCACCCGCTCGTGCAGGCGGAACTCGGCGCCGTACCAGAATTCCAGCATGTCCGGCTCGACCACGAAGCCGCCCCAGTGCGGCGGCCGGGTCACTTCGTGGCCTTCGAACTGCTGCTCGTAGCGCGCCACCCGCTGTTCGAAGCTGTCGCGGTCGGGCAGCGTCTGCGATTGCAGCGAGGCCCACGCGCCGATCTGGCTCCCACGCGGACGGCTGGCGAAGTACGCATCCGACTCCTCCGCCTGCAGCTTGCGCGCCACGCCTTCCACGCGCACCTGCACGCCCTCGCGCAACTGTTTCCAGTGGAAGCACAACGCCACCTGCGGATGCGCTTCGAGCTGGCTGCCCTTGTCGCTCTGGTAATTGGTGTGGAAGCGGAAGCCGCGCTCGTCGGCGCCCTTGAGCAGCACGATACGCGAGGCGACCCGGCCGGAACCGTCCACGGTGGACAGGTTCATCGCCGTCGGCTCGCGGTCGCCGCTGGCCTTGGCTTCGTCCAGCAGGCGCAGGAAGGTGTCGAGAATCTCGGATTTGAGCATGATGTCTGAAACTTTCCTTTTGCATCGTGGCCGACACGCGCCATCATGGTGCGGATGAACCTGACCGATAATAGTGCAATGCCCCCTTCATCCAGTACCGCCGCGCCCCGGATGGCGACGCCATTTTCCCTCATGGAATGTGAAGGCGGCAGCGACATGCCCGTTTGCGGAATGTCCCGGCGCCGCTGCATGCCGGCGGCGGAAATCCCTCCCGGAATCACGGTGTCCCGCGGATGACGTCACACGCCGACCTGCAGAACGAGGCCCTCGCCGGCCACCTGCTCGACCAGTACGCCGGGCGCATCGCCCGCTCGCGCCGTCCGTACATCCTCGGCCTGTCCGGCCTGCAGGGCAGCGGCAAGAGCACCCTGGCACGGGTGATGAAGGCCCAGGCCGAAGCGCGCGGCTGGCCCACCGAGGTACTTGCGCTGGACGACTTCTACTACGCCCGCAGCGACCGCGAGGCGCTGGCGCGCGACGCGCACCCGCTGCTGCGCACCCGCGGCGTGCCGGGCACGCACGAGATCGAGCTGCTGATGTCGGTGCTGGCCGCCCTGCCGCATGCCTCGGACAAGCTGCCGGTGTCGCACCCGCGCTTCGACAAGGGCCGCGATACCCGCTTCCCGCCCTCGCGCTGGCCGCGCACCACGCGCCCGCCCCGGCTGGTGATCGTGGAAGGCTGGGCGCTGGGCATCCGGCCGCAGCTGCAGGCCGCGCTGGCCAGGCCGATCAACGAACTGGAACGCAGCGAAGACCCCGACGGCAGCTGGCGCCAGTGGGTCAACAAGCAGCTGCGCGGCTACCAGCCGCTATGGCGCAAGTTCGACGCGCTGATCGTGCTGCAGGCGCCGAACTGGGAAATCGTGCGCCGCTGGCGCGGCGAGCAGGAACAGGAACTGCTGGCGCGGCACGCGCCGCTGGCGATGGACGCCACCGCGATGGAGCGGTTCCTGGCGCATTTCGAGCGGCTCAGCCGGCACGCGCTGGCCACCTTGCCGGCTCTGGCCGATACGTGCGTGGAATACGACGACGATCGCCACGTGACCGGACTCAGCCACGGTTGAATCGGGACGGTTGAGTCGGGGAGCGTGGAAGCATGGCGCCGCCCCGACCCTGATCTCCGCTGTTGGTCGATCAGTCGACGACGAAGTTGATCTTCAGGTTGACGCGCCACTCGGTGACGGTGCCGTCATCCTTCGTCACCACCTTGATCTCGTTGACCCAGGCGCCCTTGATGTTCTTCACGGACTCCCCCGCCTTCTTCAATCCGTGCTGCACGGCATCTTCCACGCCCTTGCTGGACGACGCATTGATCTCGATGACCTTGGCTACCGACATGGCGACATTCTCCGATGGAATCGTGCAAACGGCACGCGCGTTTCCCCCGCCTGAAGCCCGAGTCTGGCCCGCGGTCGTGCGCAAGGACAAGCCGCACTGCAAAATCACCTCACGTTGACGCCTCGATCTGCACCGCCGTGCCGTAGGCCAATACTTCGGTGACACCCTGCGCCACCTCGTTCGCGTCGTAGCGCATCGCCACCACGCCGTTCGCGCCCATCGCCGCGGCGTGGCGCAGCATCAGTTCGAATGCCTCCTCGCGCGCCTTCTCGCACAGTTCGGTGTAGATCGAGATGTTGCCGCCGACGATGGTCTGCAGCGCCGCGCCGAGATTGCCGACCACGCTGCGCGAACGCACGGTGATGCCGCGCACAATGCCTAACGAACGCACGATGCGGCAGCCGGGAATCTCGTTGGCGGTGCTGACCTGGTGATGCGGAACGCTGTTGGCCATGGTGGTACTCCTTCGAGTGGATGGTTCAGCTGTCGAGCAGGGCGGCGTAGCCTTCGCGCGCGTCCGGCCATTGCGGCGCCCAGCCGCTGGCGCGCAGCCGCGCATTGCGCAGCCGCTTGCTGCCTACGCCGACAGGCGCCGCGCCCTCGGTCGGCAATGGCGCGTCGATCAGGGCGGCGAGGAAATCGTACAGCTCGTCGAGCGGCATCGGCGTGTCGTCGACGCCGAGATACAGCGGCTGCGGCGACTTCAGCTGCAGCAGATGCGCGATCGCCGCGGCGGCATCGTCGACGTGGATCCGGTTGGCCCAGTGCGGCGCCTCGCGCGGCACCCGCAGCTGTCCCGCACGCAGGCGTTCGACCAGCTGCAGCCGACCCGGCCCGTACAAGCCGGCCAGCCGCAGCACGGTCGACGGCAGCGCCTGCTCCGCCAGCCACTGCTCGGCCTCGAGCAGCACCGCGCCGTTGAACCCCGATGGATCCGTCGGGGTCGCCTCGTCGACCCAGTCGCCGTCGTGCTCGCCGTACACGGCGCTGGACGAGACGAACAGCACCCGTGCCAGCTTGCGGCCATCGAGCGCGTCGAGCAGGTGGCGCAGGCCGTCCACGAAGATCGCGCGGTATGCCGCCTTGTCGCGCGTCGCCGGAGCCGGCAGGTAGACCAGCCGGGTGATCCCGACCGGCAGGTCGCGCAGGCTGGCCGGATCGGTCAGGTCGCCACGCAGCCAATGCATGCCGTGCCGGCCGCGCGCCGGCGGCCGGCGCCGCAGCGCCCACACCTCGTCGCCGCGCGCACGCAGGCGCTGCGCCACGCGCTCGCCCAGATCGCCGCATCCGGCCAGCAGGATACGTTCGCTCACCACCACCCTCCTGTCGCTCTGCCCGGGTTGATCCGCCCTGTTAGCATTTGCCCATGAACCCGTCGCACAACCTGTTCCTCATCGGCCCCACCGGTGCCGGCAAGACCTCGATCGGACGACGGCTTGCCGCGCATTATGGCCTGAGCTTCGTCGATCTCGACCAGGAGATCGAACGTCATTGCGGCGTGGACGTGAACACGGTGTTCGAGATCGAGGGCGAGGCCGGTTTCCGCCAGCGCGAGAGCGCGCTGCTGGACGAGTGCAGCCGCCGCCCCGGCGTGCTGCTGGCCACCGGCGCCGGCGTGGTGCTCGCGGCGCACAACCGCCAGCACCTGCGCGAACGCGGCTACGTGGTGTGGCTGCAGACCACGATCGAACAGCAACTGGAGCGGCTGGAGCGCGACCATCGCCGCCCGCTGCTGGCGGTGCCCGACCGTCACGAGCGGCTGCGGGCGATGGCGCAGGTGCGCGAGCCGCTCTACCGCGAACTGGCCGATCTTGCGGTACCCGGCGAACACGGCAGCGTCGCCGCCGCCAGCGAACGCTGCATCGCGCTGATCGACCACCATTGGCAGCGCTCCGGCGCGTCGCCCAGGCAGACCGCATGAACCACCCCGCAATCCAGACGATTACCGTTGCCCTCGGCCAGCGCAGCTATCCGGTCTGGATCGGCGCCGGCCTGCTCGGCGATCACGCGCGCTGGCGCGCCATGCTGCGCGGCCGGCATGCGCTGGTGGTCAGCAACACCACGGTGGCGCCGCTGTACCTGCCGCGCATCGAGGCGGGGCTGGACGGCCTGCACTGGTCCTCCTTCCTGCTCGACGACGGTGAGGCGCACAAGAGCTTCGCCAACGTCGGCCGCGCGCTGGAAGCGCTGGGCCAGCTCGGCGCCACCCGCGACGCCTGCGTGATCGCCCTGGGCGGCGGCGTGGTCGGCGACCTGGCCGGCTTCAGCGCGGCGTGCTGGATGCGCGGCATCGACTTCATCCAGATGCCGACCACCTTGCTGGCGATGGTCGACTCCTCGGTCGGCGGCAAGACCGGCGTCAACCTGCCGGTCGGCAAGAACCTCGCTGGCGCGTTTCATCAGCCGCGCGCGGTGATCGCCGACATCGGCACCCTGGCCACCCTGCCCGAGCGTGAATACCGCGCCGGCCTGGCCGAGGTGATCAAGGGCGCGGCGATCGGCGACGAGCCGTTCTTCGCCTGGCTGGAACGGCACGCCGATGCGCTGGCGGCTCGCGATCCCGCCGTCGTGCTGGAAGCGATCGCACGCAAGGTCCAGTACAAGGCCGGCGTGGTCGCCCGCGACGAAACCGAGCAGGGCGAACGCGCCCTGCTCAACTTCGGCCACACCTTCGGCCATGCGCTGGAGACCGCCGGCCACTACACCACCCTGTTGCACGGCGAAGGGGTGGCGGTGGGCATGCTGCTGGCCGCCCGGCTGTCCGAGCGCCTGGGCATGAGCGAGCCGGCCGCCACCGCCCGCCTGCAACGCCTGCTGGAAACCCTCGGCCTGCCCGTCGCGATCCCGCCCGGCATGGACGCGCAGCAGTTGCTGGCGCTGATGCGACTGGACAAGAAGAACACCGCCGGCACGCTGCGGCTGATCCTGTGGCACGGCATCGGGCGGGCCGAGATCGTCGGCGGAGTGAACGAGACCGCCGTGCTGGCCGTGCTGCAAGCCGCGGGATAAACCGCCGGGTGTGACGACATGGCCCGGCCGGGCCGCGGGTGCGCCTGCGCAAATCCTATAAACTGTGTCGTCCGGCTACGCGCCCGTTCGTGCTGCATCCCTGGAACCCATGCGCCTCTATCTGCAAACCGTGCCCGGCAGTACCGACGCACCCCGCTACGTCCAGATCACGCTGGAGCAGGACCTGCTCGGCGGCTGGACGCTGTATCGCGAATCGGGCACCCAGGGCGGCCGCGCCACGATGAAGCGCGAACAGTTCCTGGAGCGCGACGAGGCGGTCGCCGCCTTCGAGAAAGCCCGCGATGCCCAGCTCAAGCGCGGCTTCCGCCTGATGTTTGCCCAGGGGCTGGAAGGCCCGTACGGACGTTGACTGAAATGACTGACGTGTTGAAGAACGACCGCTTCCTGCGCGCGTTGCGCCGCGAACCCACCGACACCACGCCGATCTGGGTGATGCGCCAGGCCGGCCGCTACCTGCCGGAATACCGCGCCACCCGCGAGCGCGCCGGCAGTTTCATGGGGCTGGCGCAGAACCCGGAGTTCGCCTGCGAGGTGACCCTGCAGCCGCTGGAGCGCTTCGATCTCGACGCCGCGATCCTGTTCTCCGACATCCTCACCATTCCCGACGCGATGGGCCTGGGCCTGTCGTTCGCGCAGGGCGAAGGCCCGCAGTTCGCGCGCCCGGTGCGCAGCGCCGCCGATGTCGCGAAACTCGCCGTGCCCGACATGGACGGCGAGCTGCGCTACGTGATGGATGCGGTGTGCCTGATCCGCCGGGAACTGCGCGGCCGCGTGCCGCTGATCGGTTTCTCCGGCAGCCCGTGGACACTGGCCTGCTACATGGTCGAGGGCACCGGCTCGCGCGACTTCGCCACCCTGAAGACGATGTGCTGGAACGAGCCGAAACTCGCCCACCAGCTGCTCGACACGCTGGCGCAGTCCGTCGCCGCCTACCTGATCGCCCAGGCCTCCGCCGGCGCGCAGGCGCTGATGATCTTCGACACCTGGGGCGGCCTGCTCGGCCCCGCCCCGTTCCGCGAATTCTCGCTGCGCCACATGGCGCGCGTCGTCGATGCGCTGAAAGCCGATGCGATCGCGCGCGCGCTGCCGGCAATCCTGTTCTCCAAGGGCGCCGGCCAACACCTCGCCGAAATGGCCGACACCGGCTGTGCCGCCCTCGGCGTCGACTGGACGATGGATCTGGCCGACGCCCGCCATGCCGTCGCCGGCAAGGTCGCCCTGCAGGGCAACCTCGATCCCGCCGTGATGCGTGCCAGCCCCGAGGTGATCCGCCGCGAGGCCCGCGCCGTGCTCGACAGCTACGGCAACCATCCCGGCCACGTCTTCAACCTCGGCCACGGCATCACCCCGGAAGTGGATCCGGAGCACGTGCAGGTGCTGGTGGACGAGGTGCACGCGTACGGGCGCGTCCTGCGCGGCAGTTGAGCAACGCTTCAAGGAGTCGACCGATGGGATGGCTAGTCACCAAGTACCTGATCACCGCGGCGGTCGTCGTGCTCGTCTCCGAAGTCGCCAAGCGCAGCGACCGCCTCGGCGGGCTGCTCGCGGCGCTGCCGCTGGTCACCGTGCTGGCGCTGATCTGGCTGCAGGTCGAGCATCAGTCGCAGAGCAAGATCGCCAACCATGCCTGGTACACCTTCTGGTACGTGGTGCCGACCCTGCCGATGTTCCTGGCCTTCCCGGCGCTGCTGCCGCGCCTGGGCTTCTGGCCGACCCTGCTGGCCTGCGTGCTGATCACCGTCGCGTGCTTCGGCGCGTTCGCCCTGCTGATGCGGCGCTTCGGCATCGACCTGCTGCCCTGAGCCACCATCGAACGCAGCGCCTGAAGTGGCAACTTTCGCGCTAAAAGTGCCGGCGGCGCCGCTTCAGATGCCAGCGTCGGCGCGCCCGCCGCGGCCGACCGGGGATTGCCGGCTTTTGGCAGCCCAGTCCCCGCCCCGTACAATCACCGCTTTACCCCACGACAAGCGCGCGGCCGGCGCGCGCCACCGAGTGCAATTCAGATGGAAAAGAGTTTCGAGCCTGCCCAGATCGAGTCGAAGTGGTACCAGCACTGGGAAGCCAGCGGCGCGTTCCAGCCGTCGGGCAAGGGCACGCCGTATTGCATCCTGCTGCCGCCGCCGAATGTCACCGGCACGCTGCACATGGGGCATGCGTTCCAGCAGACGGTGATGGACATGCTGGTGCGCTACCACCGCATGCGCGGTTTCAACACGCTGTGGCAGGTCGGCACCGACCATGCCGGCATCGCCACCCAGAAGATCGTGGAGAACCAGCTGGCGGTCGAGGAAAAGACCCGGCACGACCTGGGCCGCGACGCATTCATCAAGCGCGTGTGGCAGTGGAAGGAGGAATCCGGCTCCACCATCACCCACCAGATGCGCCGCATCGGCGCCGCCGCGGACTGGTCGCGCGAGCGCTTCACCATGGACGAGGGGCTGTCGGCCGCGGTGCGCAAGGTGTTCATCGACTGGTATCGCGCGGGGCTGATCTATCGCGGCAACCGGCTGGTGAACTGGGATCCTGTGCTGGGCACGGCCGTCTCCGACCTCGAAGTGAACAACGTCGAGCGCGACGGCCACATGTGGTCGATCCGCTATCCGGTCGTGGGCAGCGACGAGAGCGTGGTGGTCGCCACCACCCGTCCGGAAACGATGCTGGGCGACGTCGCGGTGGCCGTGCATCCGGAGGACGAGCGCTACGCGCACCTGGTCGGCAAGATGCTGAAGCTGCCGCTGACCGATCGCGAGATCCCGGTGATCGCCGACGATTACGTCGACAAGGACTTCGGTACCGGCTGCGTGAAGATCACCCCGGCGCACGACTTCAACGACTACGCGATCGGCCAGCGCCACCAGCTGGCGCCGATTACCATCTTCACGCTGGACGCCAGGGTCAACGACAACGCACCGGAGAAGTACCGCGGCCTCGACCGCTACGACGCGCGCAAGGCCGTGCTGGCCGATCTCGAAGCGCTCGGCCTGCTGGTCGAGACGAAGCCGCACAAGCTGCAGGTGCCGGTGAGCCAGCGCTCCGACGCGGTGATCGAGCCGATGCTGACCGACCAGTGGTTCGTCGACCTCACCTCCGACTTGCAGAAGGATGGACGTCCAGGCGGCCGCAAGGCGATCACCGAACCGGCGCTGGATGCGGTGCGCTCGGGCGAGATCAGGTTCGTGCCGGAGAACTGGAGCACCACGTACACGCAGTGGCTGGACAACATCCAGGACTGGTGCATCAGCCGCCAGCTGTGGTGGGGCCATCGCATCCCGGCATGGTACGACGATGCCGGCAACATCTTCGTCGGCGAGGACGAGGCCGATGCACGCGCCAGCGCCAGCACCGCGCCGGTCGGCGCGCTGCGCCAGGACGACGACGTGCTGGACACCTGGTTCAGTTCGGCGCTGTGGCCGTTCTCCACGCTGGGCTGGCCGGCCGACGGGCCGGTGAAGAACGAGCGCGGCGAGATCGTGGCGAACTGGGAGCAGGACAAGATCTTCCTGCCCAGCGCGGTGCTGGTCACCGGCTTCGACATCATCTTCTTCTGGGTCGCGCGGATGGTGATGGCGACCAAGTACTTCACCGGCCGGATCCCGTTCCGCGAGGTCTACATCAACGCCATCGTGCGCGATGCGGAAGGCCAGAAGATGTCCAAGTCCAAGGGCAATACGCTGGACCCGCTGGACCTGATCGACGGCATCGCGCTGGAGCCGCTGGTGGAAAAATCCACCCGCTCGCTGCTGATCCCGCAGGTGCGCGCCAAGGTCGAGAAACGCATCCGCAAGGATTACCCCGACGGCATTCCCGCGATCGGCACCGACGCGCTGCGCTTCACCTTCGCCGCACTGGCCAGCTACAGCCGCACCATCAACTTCGACATCAAGCGCGCCGAAGGCTACAAGGCGTTCTGCAACAAGCTGTGGAACGCGGCGCGGTTCGTGCTGATGAATGTTGAACCCCCTCTCCCCTCGGGAGAGGGCTGGGGTGAGGGTTCGGGCGGAGCGCAATCTTCCAACACGCCCGAACCCTCATCCGGCGCTGCGCGCCACCCCGGATCGAGTCCGGGGCAGGCTCTTCTCCCGGTGGGAGAAGGGAAAGCACCCGCTACCGAAGCCGAACGCTGGATCCTCACCCGCCTGAAGCAGACGCTGGGTGAAGTCGAGCAGCACTTCGTCAGCTACCGCTTCGACCTGCTGGCACAGGCGCTGTACGAATTCGTCTGGAACGAGTATTGCGACTGGTTCCTGGAGCTATCGAAGCCCGCCCTGAACGGTGACGACGCCGCAGCGGCCGCTTCGACCCGGCACACCTTGCTGGTGGTGCTGGAAAGCGTGCTGCGCGCGCTGCATCCGGTGATCCCGTTCATCACCGAAGAAGTATGGGCGTCGGTGGCGCCGATGCTCGGCCTCAGTGAAGACAGCCTGATGCAGCGGCCGTGGCCGCGTGCCGAAGACATCGTGGCCGACGACGCGGCCACGGCCGAGATCGAGTGGTTCAAGAACGTTCTCTCCGGCATCCGCAAGATCCGCTCGGAGATGAACATCTCGCCAGCCAGGATGATCCCGCTGCTGTTTGCCGACGGCGACACTGGCGACCGTGCCCGCGTGACGAAGTTCGCCGCCCAGATCGCCTTTCTCGCCCGCACCGAAGCGCCGCAGTGGATCGAGGGCGGGACTGACGAACCCGCCGCGGCCGCGGCCGTGGTCGGCACGCTGCGCGTGCTGATCCCGCTCGCCGGGTTGATCGACCTCGACGCCGAGAAGACGCGCCTGGCCAAGGAAATCGCCCGCATCGAAGTCGAGATCAGGAAGTGCGAAGGCAAGCTCGGCAATGCCAGCTTCATCGCCAACGCGCCGGCCGAGGTGGTCGCCCAGGAACGTCAGCGCATCGCCGACTGGAACACCACGCTGGGCGCGCTGCGCGAGCAGGCCGGAAAATTGCAGAAATGAACCCGCAGGGCGGGCATTGCCCGCCGGCTCTTGCTTCCCGCACGCAAAGCGGCGGGCGATGCCCGCCCCGCGCAAATGACCTGGCGCGTTTCCCCGGACAGGCGTTCGCTTATTGCTCGAGATGGCCTGCGGCCATCTCGAGCGCCATCACGATCGCATCCTCGCGACCATGGCGCGCCGGGTAATAACGTGGACGCCGGCCGATCTCGCGAAACCCCACGGACTCGTACAGCGTCTTCGCCAGCGGGTTCGACGGACGTACCTCGAGGAATACCCGCTCGGCGCCGTTCCAGCGTGCGATGTCCAGCAGGCGACCCAGCAGGTACCGACCCAGGCCGCGGCCGCGCCAGTCCGGTCCGATGCACAGGTTCAGCACGTGCGCCTCGCCCGCGCCCATCGACAGGATGCCGTAGCCGGTGATCGCCTCGTCCACGCACAGCACCCAGCACGGGTGCCCGGCCTTCACGCAATCGCTGAAGATGCCCGCCGACCACGGAAATTCGTAGGAGGCATTCTCAAGCGCACTGACCGTGTCCAGGTCCTCGGCCCGCATGCCGCGCACCTGGATCACCGGCTTGATCACCGCGACCATGGCGCTTAACCGCCCGCAGCGGCCAGCGCGCGGCGCACACTGCGCAGCGCGTTCCACAGCCGTCGCTTGGCGTCGGCACTGGTCAGCACCAGCGCCGGTTCGTCGGCCAGCACGATCTGCGCCTGATGCATCACCGCCGCCGGCAGCGCGCGTCCCAGCGCGTGCGCCTGCGCTTCGCCGAACACCAGGTAAGCCTGTGCCTCGGGCACGCCCGCGGCCAGCTGGCCACCGCTCACCGTGACCCGCGCGGCGCGCGCCAGGGCGGCGCCGCACGCATTCAGGGCACGGCCAACCAGGTCGAGCTCGCGCGCGCTGCAATCCTGCGGCAACACCACCACGCAGGCGACACTCGCCGCCATGTCCGACACGTATTCCGGCTCGACGGTCGTGGTGGCGGCAGGCGCCGCACGCCGCTGCCATGGCGTCACGCCCAGCGCACGCAACACGCGGGCGCGATGCTCGGCGCTGACGTGCTGGCGCGGCAGGGCGCTCATGTCGCGCTGCGCCGTGCCCGGCGCCGATGCGTGGCCAGGCCCCAGATGGTCCATACCGGGCCGGACAACAGGTAGAGCGTGAAGCCGGCGAACAGCACGCGCGGCGTGTCCAGGATCAGCAAGGCCAGCAGCAGCACCGCGACCACCATCCACACGAACGGCACGCGCTGGCGGTCGCCGATCGGCAGCGACTTGAAACTGAAATAGCGGAAGCGGCTGACCATCAGCAGGCCGACCACGATCGCAATCACCGCCGTGATGAAGCAGAAATCGCTGCCGGCCAGGCCGAACTTGTCCACGCTCCACACGAACGACATGCACACCGCCGCCGCCGCCGGGCTGGCCAGCCCCTGGAAATAGCGCTTGTCGGCCACGCCGACCTGCGTATTGAAGCGCGCCAGCCGCAAGGCGGCGCAGGCAGCGTAGATGAACGCGGCGACCCAGCCCAGCTTGCCCCACAGCGGGCCGAAATCGCGCAGCGCCGACAGCGACCACGTATACATCACCAGCGCCGGCGCCAGCCCGAAGCTGACCAGGTCGGACAGCGAGTCGTACTGCACGCCGAACTCGGTCTGGGTGCCGGTCATCCGCGCCACGCGGCCGTCCATGCCGTCCAGCAGCGCGGCAATGAACACCGCGACCGCCGCCTCGGTATAACGGCCGCCGATGCTGGCGATGATCGCGTAGAAACCCGCAAACATCGCCCCCGTGGTGAACAGGTTCGGCAGCAGGTAGATGCCCCGGTGGCGGGGCGGACGGACAGGCAATGGCTCGCTCATGAATCAATCCGTGACAGGATGCGCGCAGTGTAAACCATCGGCTGCTTGAGTCCGGCACGCCGGAGTGATAACAAGGTGAACCTGATATTTCACGCAAACATGGAGAACACCATGCAACGTTCGCTGATTGCCGTGGCGCTGCTGTTGCTGGCCCCGCTGGCCGCCGCCCAGGTCTACAAATGGACGGACGCCAGCGGCACCGTGCACTACTCCGAAGCGCCGCCGGCACAGGGCACGAAATTCTCCAAGGTGACCACCACCGGCACGGTGGAGCCGCTGGCCACGCCCGCGCCCGGCGAAACGGCGGGCGGCAGCAGGCAAGCCCCGGCCGAACCGGCCAAGCCGGTGGCCGATACGCCGGAAAACCGCAGCAAGATGTGCGAGACGCTGAAGGCCAACCTCACCGCGCTGCAGGGCGGCGGCCCGGTGGTGATGCAGCAGGGCGGCAAGACGGTCGCGCTCGACGGCGACCAGCGCAAGCAGCAGACCGCCGCGGCGCAGACGCAATACGACCAGTTCTGCCAGCAGGCCCGCTAAGCCATCCCCCGCGCTGCGGCAGCGGCGGCATCGGGCCGGCCGGTGCCGGCCATGGTCTGCGACGGTGACGGCAGCCCGCTACAATGGGCGTCTTCATTCACGCCGGACCCGCCCGCATGCGCCTCAGCCAATTCCACCTGGCCACCGTCAAGGAAGTCCCTGCCGACGCCGAAATCGCCAGCCACCGGCTGATGCTGCGCGCCGGCATGATCCGCAAGCTCGCCTCCGGCCTGTACACCTGGAGCCCGCTGGGCCTGCGCGTGCTGCGCAAGGTGGAAAACATCGTGCGCGAGGAAATGGATCGCGCCGGCGCGATCGAAATGCTGATGCCGTCGGTGCAGCCGAAGGAATTGTGGGAAGAAACCGGCCGCTGGGAGAAATTCGGCGGCCAGCTGTTGAAAATCAAGGATCGCAAGGGCCAGGAATTCTGCTATGGCCCAACCCATGAAGAAGTGATGACCGACTTTGCCCGCAACGAGCTGAAAAGCTACAAGCAGCTGCCGGTCAACTTCTACCAGATCCAGACCAAGTTCCGCGACGAGATCCGCCCGCGTTTCGGCGTGATGCGCGCGCGCGAATTCCTGATGAAGGATGCTTATTCGTTTCACCTGACCCAGGAATCGCTGGCCGAGACCTACGCGGTGATGTACCAGGCTTATTCGCGCATTTTCACCCGCCTCGGACTGACCTTCCGCGCGGTGCAGGCCGATACCGGCGCCATTGGCGGCAATGCCAGCCACGAATTCCAGGTGCTGGCCGATTCCGGCGAGGATGCCATCGTGTTCTCCGACGGCTCCGATTACGCCGCGAATATCGAGAAGGCCGAGGCGCTGGCGCCGGCTGCCGAGCGCCCTGCCCCCGCCGCCGACCTGCAGCAAGTCGACACGCCCACCCAGAAGACCATCGACGACGTCGCCAGCTTCCTCAAGGTCAGCCCGCAGCAGTGCGTGAAGACCTTGCTGGTGCGCGGTCGCGACGGCCTGGTCGCGCTGTGCCTGCGCGGCGACCACGAGATCAACGCGGTCAAGGCCGGCAAGCTGGCGGAACTGCCGGACGAATCGGTGCTCGCCAGCGAAGAGGAAATCCTCGCCGCCACCGGCACGCGCCCCGGCTTCATCGGCCCGGTCGGCCTGCCTGCGTCGATCCCGGTGATCGTCGACCGCGACGCCGCCGTGCTCGCCGATTTCGTCTGCGGCGGCAATGTCGACCGCACGCACTGCACCGGCGCGAACTGGGACCGCGATGCACGCATCACGCGCATCGCCGACCTGCGCAACGTGGTCGAGGGCGACCTTTCCCCCGATGGAAATGGCGTGCTGCACCTCGCCCGCGGCATCGAAGTCGGCCACGTGTTCCAGCTGGGCACGAAATACGCCGAGACGCTTGGCGCCACCGTGGTGGACGAAAGCGGCAAGCCGCAGGTGATGACCATGGGCTGCTACGGCATCGGCGTCAGCCGCATCGTCGCGGCCGCGATCGAGCAGCGCCACGACGAAGCCGGCATCCTCTGGCCGGAAGCCATGGCGCCGTGGCGCGTGGCGGTATGCGTGATCAACCCGAAAAACGCGCCCGCCGTCAGCGCGGCCGCCGAAGCGCTGTACCAGGCATTGACCCGGCGCGGGATCGAGGCCTTGCTGGACGATCGCGGCGTACGCGCCGGCAGCATGTTCGCCGACATGGAGCTGATCGGCATTCCGCACCGCGTCGTGGTCAGCGAGCGTGGCTTGGCCGCAGGCACGCTGGAATATCGCGCCCGCGGAGACAGCGAAAGCCGCGCACTCAGCGAAGAAGAGCTGTTTGCCCTGCTTGGCTGAACCGGCCCATCACCGCATCAACAAAAACGGCCGCTTGATGTGGCCGTTTTTTTTGCATTTGCCGTGACGAAGCCGGCGAAACGGTCCATTAAAAACCGGTCACACCATTAATCATTCTTAATGGGAAAATACGATTCACATCGTGCATTGCGCTTTACAAGGATTCCACAAATCAGCGAGAATCCGCCCCGCAACAAGTTCCAATGCGTCCGGCTTGCCCCCATAATGGCCAAACCCTAGCCAGACCGCTTAATTGTCGATACTTACCCCGGGAGTCAATCATGGCCGTCGATATCAAGAACCTCAATCACAACCAGCTCAATGACCTGATCAGCAAGGCACAATTGCGCCAGAATGAACTGCGCAGGGAAAAGGTCGTCAAGCTGCGCGAGAAAGTGCATGCCTTGATCAAGGCCGAGGGTTATGCCTTCGAAGACATCTTCGGCAGCACGCGCGGCAAGGCCAAGCGCAGCGGCGGGACGGTGGCGCCGAAATACCGCAACCCGGCCAACCCCGCACAGACCTGGTCCGGCCGCGGCAAGCGCCCGCACTGGTTCAATGACGCATTGAAGGCCGGCAAGAAGGAAAAGGACCTGGCGATCTGATCGCTGCCTGTTCCCGTCGACAAAAAACGCCGGCCTCGAGCCGGCTTTTTTTGTCGACATTCCAAAGCAATGCTGCATTCGCTCAAGCGGTCAGGCATACGCTTGATTTCTCCCCGGCAAAGCAGGGGGAGGTCGGCCAAGAGCAACCCCCTCACCTGAAGGACTCCCTTTGGTCGCCCAACCCTCCCCTGCGTTGCAGGGGAGGGGGCGAAGATGCCGCGCAGTCTCGCAGTCCTGACGTGCAAGGTAAACGACATCGCCGGCGCCTTCGGCCATTTTCGATTTAAAGAGATCTTCGGGGAGAAACCAGCAGGTCGCCGAACATCAGTCCCGCCACCAGCGACACCAGCAGGGTTATCAGCAGCAGGCCGGTATCCACGCTCAGCGTGGTATCGCGTTCGAGCAGGAACGACACGCTGCGAAAACCCACGCTGCCCGGCACCAGAAGCAGGATGCCCGGCTCGCGGATGACCGCACCCGGGCGATGCGCGAAGCGCGCGTAGACGTTCGCCAGCGCGCCCAGCAGCAGGCCACCCAGGAACACGCCCACCGGCGCGCCCGGCAGCGAACCGGAGATCGCCCCGCCCCAGCGCGTGGCGAGATAGCCCACCACCACCGCCACGATCACCACCGGCCAGTCGCGCCGGGCCGCGCGGAACAGGATCGCGAATGCGATCGCCGCGACCAGCAGGGCCGGGAAATCGGTCCAGGTCGGCAACGCCGGCAGCGCGAAGTCGCGGGCCGTGATGCCCACCGCGGCGCACAGCTGGGTCGCCGCGATGGTGCCGAAGGTAAGCTTGAGCAGGGTCGACATCGCGCCGCCCATGCGCGCCATGCCGGAGACCAGGTGCTGGCTGGAAATCTCGCGCACGGCGGTAGTCAGCGACATGCCCGGCACCAGGATGATCAGGCTGGCCAGCACCACCGACTTGATCGCCAGCGGCACCACGAACGCGCTCACCACGACCGCCACCGTGGTCGCCACCAGCGCGCTGATCGCATCGCTGGCCACCGCCAGCTGCGGCCGGCTGGCGGCGAGCAGGGTAATGCAGCCGATGATCACGCCGATCACGGCCGCCACCACCAGGTCCACCCAGGAACTGTGCAGGAACAACGCCGCGATGCTGGCGGCGGACAAGCCATAGCTGGCGATCGAGCCGATCTTCTCGCGCCGCGTGTCCGGCCGGCCCAGCTCGCGCAGCAGGCGAAAGCCCTCGCGCAAGCCCAGCTCCCCGGAGATCGCGCGGTCGGCGATGTCGTCGGCCTGGCACAGCCGCCCGAGATTCACCTCGCCCGGCGCCAGCCGCATCACCTGCGTGGTCTGCGCCACGCCTTCCTCGCCCTGGGCCAGGTCGGCGAAGGAGATGATGATCGCGGTGGGGCTGGACCAGACATCCGCAGACAGACCCAGCCGCTGCGCCGCACCGGCGATCGCCATCTCCAGCCGCGGTGCCGAGGTGCCGTACTGATGCAGCCGCCGCGCCAGTTCCAGCACGAACGCAATGCGCGTGGCCGACGCCGTGGTGGCGAACTGCTGCTGGCTGATGGTCTCGCCCGCGCTCATGCCGTGGCACGCACCTGCAGCGTGGTGCCTTCCACCGCGACCACTTCCACCGTGGTGCCCAGCGGCAGGTCCGGCCCGCTGACCAGCCACTGGCCGTCGCCCACGCGGGCCTTGCCGCGGCCGTTGACGATCGGCTCGATCAGCTCGTAGCGCTGGCCGATCAACTGTTCGGCGCGACGGTTCAGGCGCTCGTCACCGGGCACGCGACGTTCCAGCCGGGGCCGCAGCCAGCGCGCATAGCCGACGCAGAAGGCGAACGCGAGCAGGCCGAACAGCACCGCCTGCACCAGCAGGCCCAGCGTCGGATCGACCCACAGCACCACGCCCATCGCGGCGGCGGCCAGGCCGATCCACAGCAGGAAATAGCCGGGCAGGAGCAACTCGCCGGCGATCAGCAGCAGCGCCAGGATCCACCACAGGTAATGCGTTGCAATCTGTTCAAGCATGAGGAGTTCCGGGTTGGCAGGACGCCCCTCTCCCGCGAGCGGGAGAGGGGCGTCGAAGATCAGCGCAGCGGCGGCTGGATGGCGGTCGGCTTCTGCTGCTGGCCGAGCGATTCCTTCGCCAGCTCGGCGATGCCGGCCAGCGAACCGAGGATGCCGGTGGCCTCGATCGGCAGCAGCAGCATTTTCTGGTTCGGCGACTTGGCCATTTCCTTCAGCGCCTCGACGTAGTTGTTGGCGACGAAGTAGTTCAGCGCGTTGACGTTGCCGTTGGCGATCGCGTCGGACACCATCGTGGTCGCCTTGGCTTCGGCCTCGGCCGAACGCTCGCGCGCCTCGGCGGTGCGGAACGCGGCTTCCTTCTCGCCCTCGGCGGCCAGGATCACCGACTGTTTCTCGCCCTCGGCCTTGAGGATCGCTGCCTGGCGAAAGCCCTCGGCGTCGAGGATGTTCGCGCGCTTCTCGCGTTCGGCCTTCATCTGCCGCGCCATCGCGTCGATCAGGTCGCGCGGCGGCGCGATGTCCTTGATCTCGATGCGGTTGACCTTGACGCCCCACGGATGGGTCGCCTCGTCCACCACCTTGAGCAGCTTGGCGTTGATCGCGTCGCGCTGGCTCAGGCTTTCGTCCAGATCCATCGAGCCGAGCACCGTGCGGATGTTGGTCATCACCAGCGCCAGCGACGCCTGCTCCAGGTTGGACACCTCATATGCCGCCTTGGACGCGTCCAGCACCTGGTAGAACACCACGCCGTCGACGCGCACCACCGCGTTGTCCTTGGTGATCACGTCCTGGCTGGGCACGTCCAGCACCTGTTCCATCATGTTGATCTTGCGACCCACCGCCTGGTAGATCGGGATCAGGAAATGCAGCCCCGGACTCAGCGTGCGGGTGTACTTGCCGAACGTTTCCACCGTCCACTCGAAGCCCTGCGGCACGATGCGCACCAGCTTGGCCACGCCGATGACGACCACGGCCACGATAACCAACGCAAGTAACTGTCCCATTGCCCACCCCTTGTCCTGAAGAAGGCTTGAGTATAGGCGAGGCCGTGCCGCTTCGAGCGCTATCGGGCCGCCGCCTGCGGCAGGCGCAGGCTCACCCGCAGGCCGCCGCCTTCGCGGTTGGCCAGCAGCACGCGGCCGCCGTGTGCCTCGGTGATCTCGCGCGCCAGCGCCAGGCCCAGCCCGGTGCCGGAACGCTTGGTCGAATAGAACGGCAGCAGTGCCTGCGCCAGCACCGTCTCGCTCATGCCGGGGCCGCGGTCGGCCACCTCGATGCGCAGTTCGTTGCCGGCCTCCAGGATCGACAGCGTGACCTCGTCGTCCGGCCCGCCCGACTCGTGCGCGTTCTTGATCAGGTTGATCAGCACCTGCTCGATCTGCACCGCGTCGAAATGCCCCGGGCGCTCCGGCACCGGCGTCGCCAGGCGGTACTGGCAATGCAGCGCCAGCCCGTCGAGGAACGGCTTCCACTCGATGTCCACCGGCTGCGGGATGGGCAGCTTGGCGAAGCTGGCGTAGCCGGCGATGAAGCGGTGCAGGTGCAGCGCGCGTTCGCCGATGGTGGCGAACACGCCGGGCAGCCGCTCGAGCTGGCCGCGACGGGCCAGCTCCGCGCCCGAGTGCGCCAGCGAGGTGATCGGCGCCAGCGAATTGTTGAGCTCGTGGCTGATCACCCGGATCACCCGCTTCCAGGTCGCCACTTCCTGCCGCGACAGCTCGCGCGTCATGCGCCTGAACAGGTGCAGCCGGTGCGGCCGGCCCTGCAGCCGGAACGCGCGCTGCGACACGTGGAAGGTTTCCTCGCTGCCGTCCATCTCCACGCTGAGCAGCGCGTCCTCGCCGCTCTCCACCGCCTTGCGCAGCGCTTCGGGCGCCTCGGCCAGCAATTCGGCGAAATCCAGCCCGACCAGGGTGCGGCCTTCGTTGAACAGGTGTCGCGAGGCGATGTTCGCGTAGGCGACGCGGCCGATCGCATCGGTCAGCACCAGCGCCACCGGGGTGTTCTGCACCACCGTGTCCAGCAGCAGCTCGCGCTGCACCAGGTGCTGGCGCTGCTCGCGCAAGGTGTGCCCCAGCGCGTTGTGCATGCGGATCAGCTCGCCCAGTTCGTCGCGCCGGTCCACCGCGATCGAGAAGCTGAAATCGCCGTCGCGATAGCTGGCCACCGCGCCCTCCAGCGCGCGCAGCAGCCGGCTCACCGGCGCCATCACCCGGCCGGCCAGCCAGAACGACAGCGGCAGCAGCACGATCACGCTGGCCAGCAGGCCGCCGTAGATGCCCAGTTGCATCGGCGTGCGGATGGACAACGCCAGGTCCTTGCGCATCCACAGCAACAACTGCGGCAATGGCCACTGGGTCACGCCGGCGTAGATCGCCGCGCCCGCCAGGGCGGCCACCGCCAGCAGGATGGTCAGGCGACCGCGCAGCGAGTTCAGGCGACGCCACATCGGCCGTTCTCCGCGAAGGGATGGAGTCGGCTCAATGGCACCTGGCGTCGAGTGGCGTCATCGCGCAGTCGAGCGGGGGCCGTCCGCCCAGCCAGGCGCGCTCGGTGCCCAGCACCGCGTCGCGATCCATTGGCCGCGGCGGCGCCTTGTTCCACGCATCGCCCTCGCGACCGTCGCTGAAACGGAACGGGCTGGTGTTCGCATCGCCCGGTACCGACAGCGAGCCGGCCCGATAGTCCGAAGAAGTGCTGCTGGCCACCGGCTGCAAACGAAGGTCGCGCGGCGCCGGTGGCGTCTGCGCCATCGCAGCAGCAGCAGCGGCGATGAGCGAGGCCGACAAGAAGATGACAGGGCGATATCGCATCACGTTCCCCCAACTGGGTACCGACCGCCATCTTTCTACGCCTTCAGGTCGAGGGCAAGCATGCCGGTCACAAATCAGGCCGTGGTGGCCAGACCGTAGCGCTCCATCCGCCGATACAGCGCCTGGCGCGACAGGCCCAGGTTCTGCGCGGCCCGGCTGACCACGCCGCCAGCCCGGTGCAGGGCCGCTTCCACCGTTTCGCGACTGGGTTCGTCGAGATTGCGCGCAGCACCTGTTGTCGCGTGCTGCGGCAGGTTCAGCAGCTCCGGGGTGATCAGCTGGCCACCGGCCAGCAGCGCCGCGCGCTCGATCGCGTTTTTCAGTTCGCGCACGTTGCCTGGCCAGGGATAGCCAAGCAAGGCCTCGCGCGCAGCCTCGCCCAGTTCGGCGCGGCCATCGAGGAAGAATTCGGCCAGCGGCAGGATGTCGTCGTTGCGCTCGCTCAGCGGCGGCAGGTTCACCTCGATCACGTTGAGCCGGTAGTACAGGTCCTCGCGGAACGTGCCGACCTGGATCATCGCCTTCAAGTCGGCATTCGTCGCCGACAGCACGCGCACCTTCGCCTGCCGTGTCTTGCCCGAGCCCAGCCGCTCGAACTGGCCGGTCTCCAGCACCCGCAGCAGCTTCATCTGGCCGGGCAGCGGCAGGTTGCCGATCTCGTCCAGGAACAGCGTGCCGCCGTCTGCCAGCTCGAAGCGGCCCTCACGCGCCTTGTTCGCACCGGTGTACGCGCCGGCCTCGGCGCCGAACAGCTCGGCCTCGATCAGCTCGCCCGGCAGCGCGCCGCAGTTCACCGCCACGAACGGGCCGCGCTTCACCGCCGAGTTCGCGTGCACGATCGCCGCGATGCGCTCCTTGCCGGTGCCGTTCGGGCCGGTGATCAGCACCGGCACGTCGGAGCGGGCGATCTGGCAAGCCAGGTCGAGCGTGCGCGCCATCGCCTCGGAGGCGAACACCAGGCCGTCCAGTTCGTATTTGCGCTGCAACTGCTCGCGCCGCTGGCGCCGCTCGCGGCGGCTGCGCGACACCTCGCGGGTCGACTCGGACAACTCCAGCAGGTTCTCCACCGTGGCCAGCAGCTTGTTGTCGTCCCACGGCTTGGCCAGGTAGTCGGCGGCGCCGGCCTTGACCAGCTCCACCGCGGTTTCCAGGTGCGTCCACGCGGTCAGCAGGATGACCGGCAGGTCCGGATGCCGCTCGCGGATGGCCCGGAACAGCGCCACGCCCTCCTCGCCCGAGGTGGTGTCGGCGGTGAAGTTCATGTCCTGGATCACCACGTCCACCGCCTCGCGCTGCAGCAAGGCCAGCCCCTCCTCGGGCGTCAGCGCGGTGAGCGGGCGGATCTCGTTGAGCGACAGCGCCAGCGACAGCGCCTCGCCCACGGCCGGGTTGTCGTCGATGATCAGGACGGTTCGCATCTTTCTTCTGCACATGCGGACATGGATGCCGCTCCGGCCTGAAAGGTTGCCATGACTATGGTCATGCGTATACCCGCAGATCCACTTTTCATACCGATCTCGTCGCCACCACCGGCGGCACCGCCGCCGCGCGCAGCGCGGGGCCAAGTACGGCGAGCTGGCCCAGTCCCCACAGCACCAGCGCGCCGATCGGCAGGTAGTACAGCGGCAATCGTGGCAATTCGTAGTGCGTCATCAGCAGCAAGTTGAGCCCGTATGCCATGACCATGCCCAGCACAATGCCTCCGCTGACGATCAGGAAATTCTCGGCCTGGAAGTAGCGCAGGATGTCGCCGCGGCTGGCGCCGATCGCGCGGCGGATGCCGATGCTGCGGCGGCGCTGCTGTACCCAGAAATTCGCCAGCCCGGTGATGCCCAGTGTGGTGACGAACAGCAGGCCAAGCGCCGAGGCGATCAACAGGCCGATCATGGTGGTGTCGCGCTGGAAGTAGGCATCGCGTATCTGCGTGTAGGTCCGCATCTGCTTCGGATCAAGGAGGCGATTCGGATTGACCTTCACCAGCGTGGCGGATGCGGCCTTGAGCACGTGTTCACGATCCTCCGGCGCGCTGCGCAGTACGTAGGTCACGCCCGAACTGTCAGGCAACTGCGGCCACAGCATGCTGTCGTAGTCCATGCCCGGCTTGCGCAGATTCGAGCGCAGCAACCTGTCGACGATGCCGACGACGCGAATGATCTTGTCACCCACGTACATGTTCTTCCCAAGTGCCTGTTGTCCGGGATACAGGTGTTGCGCCAGTGCGAAGGTAATGATTGCCACGGCCGGCTTGTTCTTGTATCCGGTCACGTAATCGTCCGATCGAAAGCCGCGTCCACTGACCAGACGCAGGCTCAGCGTATCGACCAGACCGGGCGTGCCGTCGAACACAGCGGGCTGCAGGCAGCCGGCGCCTTGAGCCGACTGTGACTGCATCATCCGGTCCAACGCCTGCTTGTCGGGACAGGTGCCGTAGGATGACTCGCTCTGGTTCAGCGGCAGCGCATAGCTGACTGCCGCTACCGAGGTCACTCCGGGAATCGCACGCAGTGCCGCCAGGTCGGCGGCGTGCTGCGCCTGCGCGTTCTCATCCTTCTCGATGCCCCTGCTGTGGATCACCGACAATGCGTCCTCGGCGATGCCGGTGGGTATCGAGATGCGTTGCACGCGATTGGCGACCATGAACACCACGTTGCAGACGATGGCGCAGGTCAGCGCCACCTGCAGTGACAGCAGCATGGCAGTGAGTTTGTGGTGACGCAGACTGGCAAGAATGGGTCGCAAATGCATGTTGGTATCCTTCCGCGTCACAGGGTTTTCAGCTGTATCGCCGGTGCCACGCGACACGCGCGCCACGCCGGCAGCAAGCCGGCCAGCACGCTGGCAACGATAGCCAGCACGAAGGTGCCGAGCAGCATCGGAACGTCCATCTGCGCCAGCTGCGCATAGTCGTCGGGTCGATGTCGCACGCTCCACAGTCCGAATTGCGCGATCAACAGACCCAGCACGCCACCGGCCACGCCGATCACTGCCGATTCGATGCCCAACTGCAGAAAAATGTCGCGGCGTCGCGCACCCAGCGCGCGGCGCACGCTGATCTCGTTGCTGCGACGCAGGAACTTCGCCAGCAACAAGGCCACGATATTGGTCATGCACACCAGCAGGAAACCCAGCGCCAGCCACAGTTGCAGCCGCACGTCGCTCGGCACCAGGTTTTCGTGTGCCAGCCAATCCATCAAGGTGTACAACTTCGCGTCGGTCGGCGGCCGCTCGAATCGACCCAGCGCTTTCTGTTGTGCCGAGTAGTCGACAAGAAACTGGCGAAAGTCCGCCGCCTGTGCGGGACTCTTCAACTGCACCCAGAACTGCAACCAGGCCATGCTGTTACCGGTCAGTGAAACGCCGGCATCGCCCTTGCCCCACCCCATCTGATTGCCGCCGACCTGGAGTTTCAGATCCACCGCCGCCGACAGCGGCAGGAAGAACTGGTCATCGTCGCTGTACTGGTTGCCCGAATTGTCGGCGTAGAACAGCGGCCGCGGTTGCCAGTCCGCCGTCACGCCGATCACACGGAAGTCGTTGTCGCCCAGCCGCACCGTCTGGCCGAGGCTGTCCGAATTGCCGAACAACTTGCGATTGAGCGTGTCGCTCAACACCACCACGCGCGCCCGTGCCTCATCGTCCGCCGCCGCCCAGCCCTGCCCGCGCTCGAACGGCACGCCGAACATCGCGAAGAAATCCGCCGTGGCATAGCGTCCATCGACGTTGAACGGCCGCGTGCCGACCTGTCCCGGACGCACCAGCAACTGTCCCCCGGCCATCGCCGCCTGACGTTCGGCGCGATGCGCCTTGAGCAGCGCCATCGCATCCGGCCAGGTGAAGCTGTCGCTGGGATCGGGACCGTCACCGCCATGCCCGAAGTTCAACGGCAATGGATCGATGTGCGGGTAATACAACTGCGCGCTGCGTTCCGGCATGGGATCGTCCGTCATCACATGCAATACCGTGATCATCGTCATGCTGGCACCGATGCCCAAGCCGATCGCCAGCACCATCAATGCCGTGAGTATCTTGTTGCGCGTCAGGCTGCGCAGCGCCAGATCGAAGTAGTAGCCGAACATTCCGTGTGCCCCCATCAACCATTGAAACCACGTACCACCCACGACGGCTTTTCATTTCCTAACTGAAAGCATCGCGCGTAGAGCGCACTCGTACAGGCATCCGCCGGTCATATCGATCGCGTCGCCACCACCGGCGGCACCGCCGCCGCGCGCAGCGCCGGACCGAGCACCGCCGCCTGCCCGATCAGCCACAGCACGACCGCGCCGATCGGGAAATAGACGGCTGGAAGTCTCGGCAGTTCGTAGTGCAGCATCAGGAACAGGTTGATGCCGTAGGCCAGCACCATCCCCAGCGCGATGCCGATCGTGGCGAGCAGGAAGTTCTCGGTCTGGAAGTAGTTGAGGATGTTGCGGCGGGTCGCGCCCAGCGCGCGGCGCACGCCGATGGTGCGGCGCCGCTGCGCCACCCAGAAGCTGGCCAGGCCGACGATGCCCAGCGCGGTCACGACCAGCAGCGCGACGATGACGCCGACCAGGATCCCTGCCATGGCGCGGTCGTTCCGGAAGAAATCGCTACGGATGTCGTCGAGCGTCTTCTTCTTGAGGATGATGCGATGCGGATCGGCCTTGCGCAGCACCTTGGCCGCGTCCTCCAGCACGCGTTCGCGCTGCCCGGGCGCCGTGCGCAGCACATAACGCGACGCGCTGGCGGTGCTCATGCGCAACGGGAAGACCATCGTCCACTGCGCCGTGCTGTCGCCGTTGAACAGCTCCGGCCGGATCAGTGCCTGCAGTACGCCGATCACGCGCACCGAGGTCTCGCCCATATAGATGTTCTTGCCCAGCGCGCGTTCGCCGGGCCACAAGCGTTCCGCCATCGCCTGCGTGATGATCACCGAGCCCACCTTGTTCTGCAGGTCGGGATCGCTGCGCATGGCGTCGAAGTCCATGTATTCGTCGGCATTGAAATCGCGCCCCGCCACCAGCCGGGCACCGTAGGTCCTGATCAGGCCCTCCCCCATGTACATGGTGGCGTTGAGCGTGGGCAGCTTCTGCGTCGGGTCGAGCTTGATGCTGGTATTCGACGAGCTGTTGGTGAACGGCACCTGGTTGACCAGCGCCGCGGCGGTCACGCCGGGAATCTGCCGCAGCACCGCCAGGTCTTCCTGCGCGCGTGCCTTGGCGTCGGTCGGCTTGCCGATGTTGGCGACCTGGATCTGCACCAGTTCGTGCTCGACCACGCCGCTGACCATCCTGTTGCGTTCCAGTCGCTGGCTGATCAGGAACACGGCATTGCAGACGATGGCGCAAGTCAGCGCGATCTCCAGGATCAGCAGCAGCGCGGGGATCTTGTGCCGGCGCAAGGTCGAGAGAATGGGACGAATATCCATGTCAATTGCTCTTCAGTTGCAGCGCGGGGGGAATCAGGCAGGCCCGCCAGGCAGGCAGCAGGCCGGCCAGCAGGCTGGCCACGACGGCAGAGACGAACGTCGCCAGCAGCATCGGCAGATCCAGATGCGCCAGCGCGGCGTAATCCGAGGGTTGCCTGCGCACCAGCCACAGGCCGAGCAGCGCCAGCAGCAGGCCGCCGGCACCACCGACCAGGCCGACCGCACCGGCTTCGACCAGCAGTTGCGCGAACAGCGAACGACGCGAAGCACCCAGCGCGCGCCGCACGCCCAGCTCGCCCGAGCGGCGCAGGAAATTGGCCAGCATCAGTCCGACCGTGTTGACCAGGCACACCAGCAGGAAACCGAATGCCAGCCATACCTGCAGGTGCACGTCGCTGGGCACCACCTTGTTGTAGTCCAGCCAGCCCATCAGATTGCGCAGACGGACATTGGCCGGCCGCTGGAAACGGCCCAGCGCTTTCTGCTCCCGCGAATAATTCAGCAGGAATTTTCCGTACGCATCCGCGTCGGCCGGCGTGTCCAGTTGCACCCAGAATTGCAGCCATGTGCAGGTGGCAGTTTTCATGTTGTCGCTGCTGCCCTTGTCCCAGCAGTCGGTCGAGCCATTGCGCGCGAACTTCAGGTCCGTCGCAGTCGTCAGCGGGACGAACACGCCCTCGTCGGAGGAGTAGCTGCCGGTGTTGAGGTCGTAGAAGTGCGGCGTCGGCCGCCAGCTGTCCAGCACGCCGACGATGCGGAATGCCACGTCGCCCATGCGCAGCGTCTGGCCGGTACTGTCCTTGCCGCCGAACAGCTTGTCGTTGAGTTCGCGGGTGAGCACCGCCACACGTGCGCTGCCTTCGTCGTCGGCCGCGTTCCAGCGATTTCCGTAAAGGAACGGCACGTCGAACATCGGGAAAAAATCGGCGGTGGTATAGCGCGCGTCCTCGAAGAACGGCTCGATGGCGGACTGCGCGGGCTGGATCGGCACAGCCCCGCCGGTCATCAATGCCTGATAACGGGCGCGCCCGGCATGCAGCAGTGCCATGCCATCGATCCAGCTGACCTGTGCCGGCGGATCGTCCTGCGGCTTGTAGCCGTCCATGTCCTGCGGGTCCATCTGCGGGTAGAACAGCTTGCTGCTCTTCTGCGGCAACGGATCGCCCGACAGCACGTGCAATACGGTCAGCGTGGTCATGCTGGCGCCGATGCCGAGCGCGATCGCCACCACCATCAACGCGGTGAGTGCCTTGTTGCGCTTCAGGCTGCGCAGCGCGAGGTCGAGGTAGTAGGCAAACATGTACGTCACTCCATCATTTCAACTCGTCTCCTCCCATGCTTTGCCGGGGAGGGAGTGAGAAAGGTCACACCGACCGTGTCGCCACCACTGGCGGCACTGCCGCGGCGCGCAGCGCCGGCCCCAGCACCGCCACCTGCCCGATCAGCCACAGCACGATCGCGCCGATCGGGAAATACGCGGCCGGCAGACGCGGCAATTCGTAGTGCGTCATCAACAGCAGGTTGATCGCGTACGCCAGCGCCATGCCGAGCACGATGCCGCCGCTGACGATCAGGAAATTCTCGGCCTGGAAGTAATGCAGGATGTCGCGGCGGGTGGCACCCACGGCGCGGCGTATGCCGATCTGCCGGCGCCGTTGCGCTACCCAGAAACTGGCCAGCCCGCCGATGCCCAGCGCGGTCACTATCAGCAACGCAATGCATACGGTGACCAGCAGCCAGGTCATCGCGCGATCGCCGGCAAAATAATTGTCGCGGATCTTCGTGTAGCTGCCCTGGTCGGCGATCAGCATTTGCGGATTGAGCTTGACCAGCTTGTCGGCGGCCTCGCGCAGCGCGCGTTCGCGCGCGGCGGGGGCGACGCGCAGTACATACAGCGCCGACAGCGTGGAGTTCGGGCGCGCCGCGAACAGCGCCACGTATTCGGATGCGATACCGCGCATTTCGCCGCGCACCATGTGGTCGATCACGCCGATCACCTGAAAGCGCCGCTTGCCGAGCCAGAACCCCTTGCCCAGCGCGTCCTCGCCGGGCCACAGCCGCGTGGCCAGCGCGCGGGTGACGATCATCGAGGACGATGTCGGCAACCACGATTCCATGCCGGCGTATTCGTCGGCATCGAAGTCGCGTCCTTCCACCAGCTTCAGGCCCAGCGTCTGCAGGTAGCCGGGCGAGCCGAGCATCAGCTGCGTATTGGGCCCCTTGATCGTGTCGGCCGCATCCATGTGCGGATTGAAGTTCATGTCGTTGGTGGACAGCGGCAACGACACCACCGTTGCCGCGGACTGCACGCCGGCGATGCCCTTGAGCGCCTCCAGGTTGCTCTGCGTCACCGGCGTGGCGGTGTCGCCAGACACACCGTCGGTCATCAGCCACACCAGCCCGCTTTCGGCGATGCCTGTATGCACCTGCATCTCGGCGAGCCGCTGGCGGATCATGAACACCGCATTGCACAGGATCGCGCAGGCCACGGCGATCTCCAGCATCAGCAGGCCCGCCGCCAGCTTGTGCCGACGCAATGAAGCAAGAATCGGTCCGATAGCCATGTCAATTGCTCTTCAGTTGCAGGGCGGGTGGGATCTGACAGGCGCGCCAGGCAGGCAGCGTGCCCGCCAGCAACGCGGCGAGCACGGAAAGCACGAAGGTGACGAGGAACATGCGCAGATCGAGGTGCGCCAGCGCGGCGTAATCCCTCGGCATCTGCCGCACTGCCCACAGACCACCCAGCGCCAGCAGCAGGCCGAGTACGCCGCCGGCGAGGCCGACCAGCCCCGCCTCGGTCAGCAATTGCGCGAACACGGCGCCGCGCGAGGCTCCCAGCGCGCGCCGCACACCGATCTCGCCGCTGCGCCGCAGGAACTTCGCCAGCAGGAGCCCCACCGTGTTGATCAGGCACACCAGCAGGAAGCCGAACGCCACCCAGGTCTGCAGACGCACGTCGCTGGGCACCACGCCGTTCTTGTCCAGCCACGTCATCAGGTCGGACAGCGCGGTGAGCGGCTTGTCCTTGAACGCGAAACGGCCCAGCGCCTTCTGCTGCTGCGAGTAGTTCACGAGGTAATCGCGATACGCCGCCACATGCGCCGGCGTGTCCAGTTGCACCCAGTACTGCAGCCACACGCAGGGCTGGTTTTCCAGATGCAGCTGATCCGTAAGATGGCCCCAGCAGTCCAGCGCGTTGCCCAGCATGCCCAACTCGGCCAGGTCGCGCGACGTGGCGAACGGAATGAACACGTCGTCACCGCTGGCGAACGCGCCCTGCCCAAACAAATCGTAGTAGCGCGGCGCCGGGCGCCAGTGCTTCAGCACGCCGACGATGCGGAAATCCCACTTGTCCAGCCGGATGTTCTTGCCGATGCTGTTGCCGCCACCGAACAGCTTGTCGTTGAGCTCCTGCGAAATCACCGCCACGCGCGAGCGCGCGGCATCGTCGGCCGTCGTCCAGCCGCTGCCGTAGCGGAACGGCACGTCGAACATCGGGAAGAACTCGGTGGTGGTCGCCACCGTGGCCAGCGACATCGGCCGTGCTTCAGCCTGCGGCCCAAACACCTTCAGCTTGGCGCTCACCACGATCGCCTGCCGGTCGGCGCGACGCTCGCGCAAGAGGTTGGTAGCGTCGATATAGGTGAATTGCGTTTCGGGTTCAGTGGTCGAGCGCGTGTCCGGCATGATCTGCGGATAGAACAACTGCGCACTCTTGTCCGCCAGCGGATCGCCCGACAACAGATGCAGCACCGTCAAGGTGGTGATGCACGCGCCGATGCCCAGCCCGATCGCCAGCACCATCAGCGCGGTGAGCACCTTGTTGCGCTTGAGGCTGCGCAGGGCGAGATCGAGGTAGTAGGTGAACATAGGCAGCTATTCCTCAGCTTCGCTTTGCTTGCGAAGGGTCTTTTGCCGGTATTGCGTCGAATCCAGTGGGGGCGGTGTTGGCATCGTTGACTGCGCGTTGTCTTTGCTGCTGCGAGAGCCCGCTCGCGGGCTCCTGCAGCACGCGCGCGGGTTCAGCCGTGGGCTTCGTCGGCGACATGCACGGTGTGGAAGCGCGGGTCTTCCGACAGGTCCACCACCTGGCCGTCGATGATGTGCACGTTGCGCTGGGCGCGCGCGGCCAGTTCCGGGTCATGCGTGACCATCACGATGGTGGCGCCCTCGCGATGGATGTCCTCGAGCAGTTCGAGCACGCTGCGCGCCATCTGGGTGTCCAGGTTGCCGGTCGGTTCGTCCGCCAGCAGCAGGCGCGGCGAGCCGGCCAGCGCGCGGGCGATCGCCACGCGCTGCTGCTGGCCGCCGGAGAGTTCGGCCGGGTAGTGCCTGGCGCGCGAGGCCAGGCCGACGCGCTCCAGCGATTCCATGATGCGCTGCTTGCGCTCGGCCGCCTTCATGCCGCGGTAGCGCAGCGGCACCTCGATGTTGTCGAATACGTTGAGGTCGGGGATCAGGTTGAACGCCTGGAAGATGAAGCCGATCTTCTCGTTGCGGATCTTCGAGCGTGCGTTGTCGTTGAGGTTGCTCACCTCGATGCCGTCCAGGTGGTATTCGCCGCCGCTGAAGGTCTCCAGCAGGCCGGCGATGGTCAGGAAGGTGGTCTTGCCGGAGCCGGACGGGCCGGTGACGGCGACGAACTCGCCCTCTTTCACGTCGATGTTGAAATCGCGCAGCGCATAGGTCTCCACCACTTCGGTGCGGTAGACCTTGGACAGGTGGGTCATCTTCAGCATGGTTGTTCCTCGGTGGTGGTTGGGTGAAGCGGGGAACGGGGAACGGGGAACGGGGAACGGAAGAATGTTTCAGGAGGCGTGGAGAGCACGCTCTGATGCGGCTTCGAAGCAATCACGGCAAACCGCTTCGAAAGCTGCACGTTCCCTGTTCCCCGTTCCCGGTTCCCCGCTTTTCGTCAGTTGCTGATCGCGACCGTGGTCGCGCCCTTGAAGCTGTCGGTGCCGGAGATCACGATGCGGTCGCCTTCCTTCAGGCCGTCGAGGATCTCCACCTTGTCGATGCTGGAGGCGCCGACGCGGATCGGGGTTTTCTTGGCGATGCCGTCGCGCACCAGGTAGGCATAGCTACCGCCGGATTCGTCGACGAACGAGCCGCGCTGCACGGTCAGCACGTTGTCGCGCTTGTCCAGCAGCACGCGCACCGACAGCCGCTGGTTCTGCCGCAGCTGCTTCGGCGTCTCGCCCTCGAAGCGCAGCCGCGCGGCGACCTGGCCGTTGACCACTTCCGGCGAGATCGCGCTGACCAGGCCCTTCCAGGTATGGCCGTTGCCGCTGATCTCGCCGGCCATGCCGATGCCGAGGTCGCGGGCGAAGCTTTCCGGCACCTGCATCTCCACCTGCAGCGCGGACAGGTCGATCACGCTGAGCAGCTGCGCGTCCTTGGCCACGGTGGCGCGTTCGGCGATGAACAGCTGGCCGACCTGGCCGTCCACCGGCGACTTCACGTTGAGGTCGTCGACCTGGCGCTGCAGGTCCTTCACCAGCAGCAGCTGACGCTCGTGCGCGAGCTTCTTCGACTGGATGTCGAAGTTGAGGCTGTCGTTGTCCATGCCCAGGTCCGCCTGGGCATGCTGCAGGGTGATCTTCGACTTCTGCAGCGCGTCCTTGGCGCGGTCCACGTCCATGCCGGGCACGGCGCCCTTGCCGAAAGCCTTCTGGTTGCGGTCGAGGTCGCGCTCGGCCGCCTGCTCGTCGATCTTCGCGTTGTCGTAGGCTTTCTGCAGTTCGCCGCGCTGCTTGCGCGCGTCGATCTGCGCGCGCCGGTATTCCACTTCCATCGCGTCGGCGTTGCTCTGTTCCTGCGCCAGCTTGTTGGTCAGCTCCGGGCTGACGATGGTGGCCAGCACCTGGCCGATCTTCACCGTGTCGCCGGCATGCACCTTCAGCGTCACCGCGCCGCCGGAGGTGGCGTACAGGGTCGGACTGACCGCTGCCACCACCTTGCCCTCGGCGGCGATGTCGCGCACGAACGGGCCGCGTTCGACGGTGGCGAAGGCCAGCCGCGAACTGCTGACCGATGCGGACGCCGAGAACAGCCGGCCGATGCCCGGCGCCAGCCAGGCCAGCAGTGCCAGCACGAGTACGCCGGCGCCAAGCAGGATCAGCTGGCGCTTGCGGTTGGGTTTGACCTCGACCAAGCGGTCTTGTGCGGAAGTGTCGCGGATCATCGATGCCGTTCCTGACCGCGTACAGCGCGGTTGCATGGTTACGGCTGCAATCCGCGTGCCACTTGGAAACGACGTGACAACACCATGTCTTTCAACGACTTGATGCGCACGGACGGCGCCTGGGAAGTGTCCGCGGACACCGCACGGACAGCCGGACGAACAGGCTTCGGGCAGCCGCGGCCGCCACTTCGCAAAAACGAAAGGCCCCGGTTCGCACCGGGGCCTTTCGCGGGCCTCCATCCCGCCCGGGCAGGCAGCTCGCCTGGCTAGAATTCCTGCGTGAAGCGGAAGCCGATGGTGCGCGGCTGGTTGGTGACGGTGTAGACCTGTCCGTTGGGGTATTGCGGCACCACGCCGTGGGCGGCGCAAACCGCCTCGGCGCACTCGGTGTACTTGTAGAGTTGCGCGCGCTTGTCGAACAGATTGTTGATGTACATGTCCACCGTCCAGCCGCCCTTGTGGAAGCCGGCGGAGACGTCCATCGTCGTGTAGGCGGCGAGATTGCCGGTCAGGCTGTTTTCGAGCAGCCGAAGGTCCGACTTGCGCTCGCCCACATGCACCACCGCCCCCTGGAGGAATATCTCGTTTTGACCGACGTCGAAGGTGTAGCGGGCCACCAGGTTGCCCTTGAACCTGGGCGTCACCGGCAACTGGGTGCCCTTCGGCGCCAGCTCCGCGCCGGGACAATCGGTGACCGGCGTGCCGTTGGCGTCGGTGAATCCGCAATACGTCGCGGCCAGCTTGGCGTCGTAGAAGGCGGCACCGGCGCTGAGTTGCAGGTTGTAGGTGGCGGCCCAGTTCAACTCGGTCTCCAGGCCCCTGATGCGTGCCTGGTTGGCGTTCTTGATCTCGGTCAGGCCGTTGGCGCCGAGGATGCTGAACTGGAAATCCTTCCAGTCCTGCTGGAACACCGAACCGTTGAACGACAGCCGGTTGCCGAGCCAGGTGGTCTTCCAGCCGAACTCGTAGTTGGTCAGGTAATCCGACTTGTACGGCGGCAGCGAGCCGCGACGATTCAGGCCGCCGGGGCGATAGCCCTCGGATCGCGTGAGGTAGACCAGCTTGGTCGGCGTGATGTTCCAGGTCAGATTGACCTTGCCGAGCGAGCCGGTTTCCTTCACGTTCTTGTCGAAGTCCAGGCAGGGTGCGCCACGGTACGGCTGTGGTGAAAGGCAGCCCGCCTCGCCATAGCTGGAACTGGGCGAATAGCCCGAGCTGAAGCCGTAGAAGCCCCCCAGGCTGTTGTCGGCGCGGAAATAGCGCCCGCCAATCGTGGCCGTGAGCGTGTCGGGGATGAAGTCGTAGGACAGTTCGCCGAATACGGCCTCGTCGCGATCGATGCGAACCTGCTCGGTCAGCCAGAGCGTGCTCGGCCAGCCGGTAACCGAAAGCGAATCGGCGATGCCGTCGATCATGTAGCGCTGTTCGATGTCATGCACCGACCTTTCCCAGAACACGCCGCCGACCACGCGCAGGCGATCTTCCTTCGGCGAGGCCAGCCGCAATTCGTGGCTGTCCATGGCGTACCGATCCTTGCCGATGATGTACTGCGACGGATTGATCAACGCGCCGTTGTTGTCGTAGATGTAGGTGCCGTACGAATAGGGAAGCTGGTCGTACCAGAACGAATAGTCGCTGTAGTCGTTGTGCTCCACCTGGTTCCGCTTGAGATGCGCGTACGCATAGGTCAGGTCGAAGTTGCCGATCTTGCCCTGCAGCGTCAGCGCCGCCTGCCACCAGCGGTCGGAAGTGCGCTCCGGATAGAAGTGGGTCACGGCGAGATCGCCGATCGCCGGATCGGTGGCGATGTTGCCGTGGGCCACCGTGTTTTGCCCCATCAACGTCCCGTTGATCGACCAGTCGTCGTTGAGATCGACTTTCAGCGCCGCGCGCGCACCGTCGATGTCGTTGCCGTTGTAGTTCTTCTTGGCTGCGGGCATGCAGACCAGCAGGCTCGACGCCGTGCAATTCCTGGCGTTGCTGACGGTGATGCCGGAGCTCGGGTAGGTGCGCGTGCCTTCCTTGTTGTCGATATAGCCGGCGTCGTGTTCATGCCAGCCGACCAGACGGATCGCCGCACTTTTCGAGATCGGGATGTTGACCATCCCCTCGACCACATGCCCGATGCCGCCATGGGCGACCGAGTCGATGCCGGCACTGTAACTGGCGGCGAAACCGCTGGCATCGGGCTTGTTGGTGATGATGCGCAACGCGCCGGCCTGCGCGCTGGCGCCGTACAGGGTGCCCTGCGGCCCGGCCAGCACCTCGACGCGGGCGATGTCGTACATGTGGATGTCGAGCGGGCCGGTGACCGTGGTGACCGGCTGCTCGTCGAGGTACACGCCGACGCTCGGCCGCGAACCGGAATGGTTGCCGTCGCCGCCGCTGGCCACGCCGCGCATGTAGATCTCGGAGAAGCCCGGGCCGGCGCTCTGGTAGGACACGCTGGGCAGGTACTTCACGTAGTCGTCGAAGTTGCTGATGTGCAGCTCCTCGAGCTTTTCCGTTCCCAGCACCTGGATGCTGATCGGCACCTTCTGCAGGTTCTCGGTACGTTTCTGGGCGGTCACGGTCACCGTGCTCAGCGTCGCGACCTTCTGCTCCGCCGCCGGCGTCCCGGCCGGCGCCTGGGCCTGCCCGGCGTCCTGCGCGAAAGCCGCCGAGCTCATGGCGAAGCAGATCGCCGCGGCGAGCGGCAGGCGGTTCAATGTCGACCGCCGCGTTTGTGCTGGTTGTCTACCCCAAGTCCTGTGCATTGGATCCCCTCTCTAGGTGTTGATGACGATCAATCGGAAACTGCCACATCGGATTCAAATCCCGGCACGTCGGGGTATCGCTGCAACACCTGCCCCAGTGTCGATTCCAAAGGCACCAGCCATGGTGCGTAGTTCTGCCAGTGATCCACGCCCTCGCGGTAGATCGGCCGGCGCACCTGTTCCGAACTCGCGGTGCGTACGGGCCGTTCGTTCTGGAAGAACCGCAGGCACGATTCCTCGAACGGCAGGCCGCAATGGTCGAGCAGGCGCCGAATCTCCCCTTCGGTGTCCTCGACCATGCGTTCGTAGATGACGCGGTGGATGCGACCAGGCAGCACCGCGTCGAAATGCGCCATCAGCGCGACATAGTCGCGGTAGTAGCGACCCAGATCATCAAGGCTGTAGCTGAAGCCCTGCCCGCGCGCGAAGTGCTGCTTGAAGCCCGAGAAGCAGCAGGCCAGCGGGTGCCGTCGCGCATCGATGATGGTCGCGTTCGGCAGCATCAGGTGGATCAGCCCGATGTGCATGAAGTTGTTCGGCATCTTGTCGATGAACAGCGGCGCCGCGGTCTTGCGCTGGATGCGGGTGTTGGCGAGGTAGCGCTCGCCCAGATCGCGCAGCGCGGTGGCGTCCAGCGCCGCCAGCGCGTCGTGGTAGGGCATGTCGCCGCTGGCGCCCGCCTGCTCGCGCAGCACCCGCGTGATCGAGGTGACCTCGGGCAGCTCCATGGTGCCTTCGACTTGGCTGTGGCTGGCCAGGATCTGCTCGATCAGGGTGGAACCGGAACGCGGCAGGCCGACCACGAAGATCGGGGCGCGCGCCGGGCTGCCGCAGCCCGCGCGCGCGGCGAAGAATTCGCGGGTGTAGCGCTGGCGGATGTGCCGCACGCGCGCGCTGGTCTCGTCGGCGCTGTAGTGCAGCTGCGTGCGGCGGATCGCGTTGCCCTGCGCGTAATGCCGGAACGAAGGCTCGTAGTCGCCGGCGTCCTCGAGTGCCTTGCCGACGGCGAACTCCAGGTGCAGCCGGTCCTCGTCGCCCAGGTCGGTGCGTGCCAGCTGCCGGCGCATCGCTGCGAGGTCGTCGGCGCCGAAGCGGAAGGTCTTGAGGTTGGCCAGGCTCCACCAGACTTCGCCGAAGGACGGCTCCAGCGCCAGGCTGCGGCGGTAGGCGTCGATCGCACGCCCGGCGTGGCCGGCGGTCTTCAGCGCGTGGCCGTAGCTCATCCACACCTTCGGATTGTCCGGGTACTTCTCCAGCAGGTCGGCGTAGATGGCGATGGCCGGCTCGTAGTCGCCGACCCGGCACAGCACTACCGCCTTGAGATTGCGGTAGCCGGGATGGGTCGGCGCCGTCGCCAGCAGGCGATCGATCTGCGCCAGCGCCTGCTCCGGCCGGTTGCTGCGATGCAGGACCTGGGCGTAGTTCTGGCGCGCGGCATCGAAACCGGGCGCCAGTTCCAGGCAACGCTCGAGCAGGTGCAGGGCGTCCTCGTTGCGGCCCAGCCGGGCGGCGACCTCGGCGAACATGCGGATCGCCGCCACGTCGGTCGGCGCCTGCTTCAGGTGTTCGCGCAGCAGCGCCTCGGCCTCGGGAATGCGGTTCTCGACCAGCGCGACGGCGGCCGCCAGCAGCTGCGGGTCGCTGGTGGAATGGCGCACGTGGTTGGCGTAGGCGGCGTCGGCGGCCTCCTGCTCGCCGGCGGCCATGAGGTGGTCGCCGAGCGCGCGCCATGCCTGCGGCAGCTCGGGCTTCAGCACCACCGCGCGGCGCAGCGCGTCGATCGCCTGCTGGCCGCGCCCGTCATGGCCCAGCGCCAGGCCGAGATCGAGATGGGCGAGCGCCCAGTTCGGTTGGCTGCGGGCCAGCGGCTCGAGGATCTCGAGCGCACCTTGCGTATCGCCCTGCCCGATCCGCGCCGCCGCCAGCAACCGCAGCGCGGCGGGGTGGTTCGTGGCCACCTTGAGGATCTCCGCCGCCTGTTCGCCGGCCAGGGCCGGGTTGCTCCCCAGCAAGCGCTCCGCATGGGCCAGCGCCTGCTCCAGCGTGCCGATGGCGGTCGCGTTCGTCACGGCCGGCACGTCCGCCGCGGCACGGCGGCTCGGCCCGCGGCGGCGGGCGGGCAGTACGAGAAGGGGAATGCGGCGCATTGCATGAGGAGACAGCGGCTCCTTAAAGATTCTTTAACAATCTATAGTCAAATTCCAGCGAACGGTAGTAGGCATCGACCAGGATGCGTTCGTCCTGGCCGTGCGAACGATCGTCGTCGACGTCGTAGGCGATTCCGTTGAAGACATAGGACGGCATCCCCGCCGCGCGCAGGAACACGCTGTCGGATGCGCCGGCGGACATGTACGGCGTCACCGGAATCGGTCCCCACAGCCCTTGCGCCACCTTGGCGATCCGCGCGAACAGCGCTTCGTCCACCGGACTGGGCGGGCTGGGCTGCGGCGGCGCGATGCGGGCGATCTCGACGCCGGGGTCGGCCACGGCCTGGCGCAGCGCCGCATCCACGCGGTCCGGATCCTCGTCCGGCAGCAGGCGGCAGTTGATCGTGGCCCGCGCGACCTGCGGCAAGGCGTTCTCGGCCTGCCCGCCCTGCAGCAGCGTCGGCACGCAGGTCGTGCGCAACTGCGCGTTGTTGTAGACGGAGGACGCCGCCAGCCGCGCCAGCGCCGCGGGATCGGACGGCGCGCGGGCCACCGCGCGCATGTCGGCGGCGAGCGCGCCCGAATAGTCCCTGGCCAGCGTCGCGTAGTAGCCGCGCGTGGCCGCGTTGCTGCGCAGCGGGAAGCGTAGCGACGCCAGCCGCTCCAGCGCCTGCGCAAGCCGATAGATCGCGTTGTCGGGCGTCGGCAGCGAGCTGTGCCCGCCGGGGTTGCGCACGGTGAGGGTGTAGCTCAGGAAGACTTTTTCCGCGGTCTCCACCGACAGCACCGCCGGCTTGCCGCCGCGGATCTCCGGCCCGCCGCCGTCGACGTTGATCGAGTAGGCGGAACGGATCAGCTCGGGCCGGTGCGCGAGCAGCCACTGCACGCCGTTGGCGACGCCGTCTTCCTCGCCGGCGGTGAGCGCGAGGATGCAGTCGCCCTCCGGCACGAAGCCTTCGCGGTGCAATCGAAGCAGCGTCTCGACCAGCCCGGCACCGGCGCCCTTGATGTCCATGGTGCCGCGGCCGTAGAAGTAGCCGTCGCGCTCGGTCAGCGCGAACGGGTCGACGTGCCAGTCCTCGCGCCGCGCTTCCACCACGTCGAGGTGCGCGAGCAGCAGGATCGGCTCGCGCTCGCCGCGGCCGCGCAGGCGCACCACCAGGTTGCGCCGGCGCGGATCGTCGCCGACCACCTGCACGTCCGCCGGCGCGAAGCCGGCGTCGAGGAAGCGCCGGGCGAGCTTTTCCGCCGCGAGCGTGGTGCTGCCGTGTTCGGAAGTGGTGTCGACGGCAATCAATTCGGCGAGCAGTTCGCGGCCCAGCGCGCGGTCGGCCTGCGGCGCGGTATCGGCGGCGCGGCCGGCCAGCGGCAGCAGCGCCGCCGTGGCGATGAGGGCGGACAGTACGAGGTTCCGGTTCATGGACGCTCCAGTGCCATGGCCAGCCCCTGGCCGACGCCGACGCACAGGCTGACCAGCGCGCGGCGCTGGCGGTGGCGACGCAGCGCGAACGCCGCGGTCAGCGCCAGGCGCGCGCCGCTGGCGCCGAGCGGGTGGCCGAGCGCGAGCGCGCCGCCGTTGGCGTTGACGTGTTCGGCATCGTCGGGCAGGCCGAGCGTGCGCGTGCAGGCGAGCACCTGCGCGGCGAACGCTTCGTTGATCTCGATGCGGTCGAAGTCGGACAGGCCGAGGCCGGTGCGCGCCAGCAGCTTGTGGATCGCCGGCACTGGGCCGATGCCCATCACCCGCGGCGCCACGCCGGCCGCGGCCATGCCGACGATGCGCGCCAGCGGCTGCAGGCCGTATCGCGCCAGCGCCGTCCCGGAGGCCAGCAGCACGGCGGCAGCGCCGTCGTTGAGACCCGACGCATTGCCGGCGGTGATGCTGGTGCCGGTACCGAGCAGCGGCTTGAGCGCGGCCAGCTTCGCCGCGGTGGTCCCGGCGCGCGGATGCTCGTCGACCTGCACGACGAGCGACTCCTTCCCGTGCGGTGCGTGCACGGCGGTGATTTCCTCCGCCAGCCAGCCCTGTGCCTGCGCGTGCGCGGTGCGCTGCTGGCTGCGCAGGGCATAGGCGTCCTGGCTGTCGCGGTCGATGCCGTGTTCGCGCGCGAGGTTCTCGGCGGTCTGCGTCATCGAGTCGATGCCATGGCCGGCCTGCATGCGCGGATTGACCAGGCGCCAGCCCAGCGTGGTGTCCTCGAGCTGCTGCCCGCGGGCGTAGGCAGCGTCGGCCCTAGCCATCACGTAGGGCGCGCGCGACATGCTCTCGACGCCGCCGGCGACGACCAGCTCGGCCTCGCCGCAGGCGATCGCGCGCGCGGCCTGGCCGATCGCCTCCAGCCCCGACGCGCACAGCCGGTTGACAGTGACGGCCGGCACGCTTTGCGGCAGGCCGGCCAGCAGCGTCGCCATGCGCGCCACGTTGCGGTTGTCCTCGCCGGCCTGGTTGGCGCAGCCGAGGATCACCTCGTCCAGCGCGGCCCAGTCCAACGTGGGATGGCGCGCCATCAGCGCCGCGATCGGCAGCGCGGCCAGGTCGTCGGCGCGCACGCCGGCCAGCGCGCCGCCGAGGCGGCCGAACGGCGTACGCGTCGCATCGACCAGCCAGGCGCTAGTCATAAACGCTCCTCATCGCCATGTGCGGCAGCCAGCCACCGCGCCGGATCGCCTGCTCGATCGCGTGCTGCGCCTCGTGCAGCGCCGGCAACATCTGCTTGACCGCGCGCGCCGGCGCTTCGTCGCTGTACGGCATGCCGATGTTCAACGCGGCCACCACGCGGCCGTCGCCGGCGCGGATCGGCACCGCGATCGAACACAGCCCCGGCTCCAGTTCGCGCGAGGTCAGCGCATAACCCTGCTCGCGCACCCGCTGCAGCTCGGCCTTCAGCGCGCTGGCGGTGCGGATCGTCTGCGGCGTGTAGGCGCGGAATCTCTGGCCGCGCAGCCACGCGGCCAGCTCGGCCTCGGGCAGGTCGGCCAGGATCACCCGCCCCATCGAGGCGGCGAACGCGGGCAGCCGCGCACCCACGCCCAGCGCCACGCTCATCACCCGGCGCACCGGCACGCGCAGCACGTAGACGATGTCGCTGCCGTCCAGCACCGCCATCGAGCACGACTCGCCCACCCGCTGCGACAGCTGCTCCAGGCTCTGCTGCGCCAGCTCGGTAAGGTCCAGCGAGACTGAGATAGCTGTAGCCCAGCTCCAGCACGCGCGGGGTCAGGAAGAAACTGCGGCCGCGGCTGCCGACGTAGCCCAGGTGCTGCAGGGTCAGCAGGAGTCGGCGCACCACCGCGCGCGAAAGCTCCGTGCGCTCGGCCAATTCGGACAGGCTGGGACTGGCGCAGCTCACGGTCGAACGCGCGCAGCACCCGCAGTCCGCGCGCCAGCGACTGTACGTAGTCCGCGCTTTCCTCGAAGGGTGTCGATGCCATACGCCACGATTTCCATTGACAGGTCGAGCGTAGAAGTTTTCCAATGGGTTCGCAATACGAATTATTGTGCGATTACCGCACAACCGGACCTGGAATAGCCCGTGGCAAACGAACGCGACAGCGTCCTGCACAGCTGGTGTGTGCAGTCGGCATGGCGGGCGCCGACCATGGTCGGCGGCCATGGCGCGTACCTCGAGATCGAAGACGGCCGCGCATACCTGGACATGAGCAGCCTGGCCGAATGCAGCAACCTGGGCCACCAGCATCCACAGTCGTTGCGGCGATCCGCGCGCAGGCGGAACGTCTGTGCTTCGTCACCTCCGCCTGGGGTGCGCAGCCACGTGCCGAATTGGCCGAGGCGCTGCTGGAGAAAGGCCGGTTTCGACGGCGGCCGCGTGTTCTTCACCCTGGGTGGCGCGGACGCCAACGAAAACGCGGTCAAGTTCGCGCGCCAGGCGCGCGGCAAGCCGCGCGGCCACATCGTCACCCGCGATCGCTCCTACCATGGCGCCAGCTACGCCTGCGATGGCGCTGTCCGGCGATGCGCGCACGCGCCGCAGGTCGATCCGGCATGTTCGGCGTGCTGCACGTGCCGCCGCCGGACACCTACCGCTGCCCGTTCGGCAGCGAGGATGCGCAAGCCTGCGGCGAGCATGCAGTGGCGGCCGTGGCGCAGACGATCGACCAGCACGGCGCGTCGTCGGTCGCCGCGGTGCTGATGGAGTCCAATGCGGGTACCAACGGTATCGTGGCGCCCGACAGCTACTGGCCCGGCCTGCGCGAAGTGACCCGCGAACGCGGCGTGTACCTGATCGCGGACGAGGTGATGAGCGGCTTCGGCCGCTGCGGCGAATGGTTTGCCTGGCAGCGCCATGGCGACGCCGGCAAGCCCGACCTGATGACCTTGGCCAAGGGCCTGACCGGCGCGCACCTGCCACTGGGCGCGGTGGTGTTGTCGGCGCCGGTCGCCGCACGCCTGCAGCACGAGATGCTGTACACCGGCCTGACTTATTGCGGCCACCCGCTGTCGTGCGCCGCCGGCCTGGCCGCGCTGCGTGCCTATGAAGACGAAGACCTGATCGCGCGCTCGCGCATCCTGGGCGGCTGGATGCTGGCCGAGCTGCGCGCGCTGCAAGCGCGCCACCCGGTGATCGGCGACGTGCGCGGCGGCCACGGACTGTTCGCGGTGGTCGAGCTGGTCGAAGACCGCGACACCCGGGCACCGCTGGCGCCCTGGCCGCAGACGCCGCCGGCCTTGAGCGCGCTGGTGGATGCGGCGATGGCCCAGGGCGTGTCGTTCGCCAGCCGCGGCAACCTGCTGCTGCTGGCGCCGCCGCTGGTGATCGAAAACCACGCCCTGGCCGATGCGCTGAGCTTGCTCGACCGCCTGCTGGCGCACTTCTTCCCTGCCGTTGCCTGAGGAATCGCCGATGAGTTTCCGCCTTACCTACGCCACCATGTACAACCCGCCGGAAGCCATGCACGAGCGCTTCGAGGCGGCACTGGCACGGGTGGAGGCCGGGCTCGGCGCGCAGCATCGGCTGTTCATCGACGGCCTCGACCGCGATGCACCGCGGTATGCCCTGCGCCACAGTCCCTTCGACCGCGAGCTGCGGCTGGGCGAGTTCGGCCTGGCCGACGGCAACGACGTGCAGACCGCGATGTGCGCGGCGCAGGCGGCCGGTCCCGCGTGGCGCGCCACGCCGGTGGCCGAGCGCGCGCGCCTGTTGCACCGGGTGGGCGAGCTGCTGGAGCAGCGTGTCTACGACATCGCCGCCGCGATGGTGCTGGAGGTCGGCAAGAACCGCATGGAGGCGCTCGGCGAAGCGCAGGAGACGGTGGATTTCTTCCACCACTATGCGGACGATTTCGAAAGCCATGCCGGCTACAACCACGTGCTGCCGGACGATCCGGTGACGGGCTTCGCCTCGCACAACGCCAGCGTGATGCGACCGTACGGCGTGTGGGTGGTGATCGCGCCGTTCAACTTCCCGCTGGCGCTGGCCGGGGGCCCGGTGGCGGCGGCGCTGGTCACCGGCAACACGGTGGTGCTCAAGGGCGCCAGCGACACGCCATGGGCGGGCCGTCTGCTGGCCGACTGCATCCGCGACGCGGGCCTGCCGCCGGGCGTGTTCAATTACCTCTCCGGGGCCGGACGCGAGATCGGCGAGGCGCTGGCGCAGCATCCGCTTACCGCCGGCATCACCTTCACCGGCTCGGTCGCGGTGGGCCGGCACCTGATGCGGCAGATGGCCGGCGGCGCGTATCCGCGGCCGTGCATCGCCGAGATGGGCGGCAAGAATCCGTGCATCGTCACCGCGCGCGCCGACCTCGACCGCGCCGCGGCCGGCATCGTGCGCTCGGCCTACGGCATGGGCGGGCAGAAATGTTCGGCGCTGTCGCGCCTGCACGTGCATGAAAGCGTGGCTGACGCATTGATCGGGCGCCTGCATGCGCAGACCACCGCAATCCGCATCGGCGATCCGCGCCGGCGCGAGAACTGGCTGGGGCCGGTGGTCAACGCTACCGCCTACGAGAACTACCAGCACCACGCGGATGCCTTGCGCGACGCCGGCGCCAACGTGCTCTGCGGCGGAGCGCGGATCGGGCTGGGCAGCGGCGGTCGCGCCGCGCTGGCACGGGGCTACTACGTCGAGCCGATGCTGGCCGAGGTGCCGCTGCAGCATCCGCTGTGGCAGCACGAGATGTTCCTGCCGATCCTCACCGTGCATCGCTACGGCGACCGCGACGAGGCGATGCGGCTGGCCAACGATTCGCCGATGGGACTCACTGCGGGCTTCTACGGCGGCACCGACGAGGTGCCGTGGTTCCACGAGCACATCGAGGCCGGCGTGACCTACGCCAACCGTCCGCAGGGCGCCACTACCGGCGCGTGGCCCGGCTACCAGCCGTTCGGCGGCTGGAAGGGTTCGGGCTCCAGCGGCAAGGCGATCGCGTCGTTTCACTACCTCGCGCAATACCTGCGCGAGCAGTCGCGTACGGTGGTGGAGTGAGCGGCGTGATCATGTCGCTGGCCGATGCCATCGAGCGCTTCGTCGGCGACGGCGAGAGCGTCGCGCTCGAAGGCTTCACCCACCTGATCCCGTTCGCCGCCGGCCACGAGATCATTCGCCAGCGCAGGCGCGAGCTGCACCTGATCCGGATGACGCCCGACCTGATCTACGACCAGCTGATCGGCATGGGCTGCGCGCGCAAGCTCACCTTTTCCTGGGGCGGCAATCCCGGCGTCGGCTCGCTGCACCGCTTGCGCGACGCGGTGGAAAACCACTGGCCGCGGGCCCTCGAGCTGGACGAGCACAGCCACGCCGGCATGGCCGCCGCGTTCTGCGCGGGCGCGGCGCGCTTGCCGTTCGGCGTGCTGCGCGGCTATCTGGACACCGACCTGCCTGCGCACAACCCGAACATCCGCCGCGTGGCCTGCCCGTTCACCGGCGAGGTGCTGGCGGCGGTGCCTACGTTGAATCCGGACGTCACCATCCTGCACGCGCAGCGCGCCGACCGCGCCGGCAACGTGGCGATCGAGGGCATCCTCGGTGCGACGCGCGAGGCGGCGCTGGCGGCCACGACATTGATCGTCACGGTCGAGGAGATCGTCGATGCGCTGCCGCCGGCGATGAACGGCATCGTGCTGCCGCACTGGGTGGTCCACGCGGTGGCGCACTGCCCCGGCGGCGCCTACCCCTCGTACGCGCAGGGCCACTACGCCCGCGACAACGCCTTCTACAAGCAGTGGGACGAGATCGCCCGCGATCGACCACGCTTTCTCGCCTGGATGCACCGGCACGTGCTCGCCACCGGCGACCATCGCGCCTTTCTCGCCAGCCTTCAGCAGGAGGCCGCATGAGCGCCTGCACCCGCGACGAGTGGATGACCGTCGCGGCGGCGCGCCTGCTGAAGAACCGCGACGTCTGCTTCGTCGGCATCGGCCTGCCCAGCGCCGCCTGCAACCTGGCCCGGCTCACCCATGCGCCGCAGATCGTGCTGATCTACGAGTCCGGCACCATCGGCACGCGCCCTGACGTGATGCCGCTGTCGATCGGCGACGGCGAGCTGGCGCAGACCGCCGCCTGCGTGGTGCCGCTGCCGGAAATTTTCAGCTACTACCTGCAGGCCGGCCGCGTCGACATCGGCTTTCTCGGCGCCGCGCAGATCGACCGCCACGGCAACCTCAACAGCACCGTGATCGGCCCCTACGAGACGCCGTCCACGCGCCTGCCCGGCGCCGGCGGCGCGCCGGAGATCGCCCAGCATGCCAGGCAGGTGTTCGTGATGCTGCGGGCGTCCAAACGCAGCTTCGTCGAGCGTCTCGCCTTCCGCAGCAGCGCCGGCTACCTTGACGGCCACGGCGCCCGCGCACGCAGCGGAGCCACCGGCGGCGGCCCGCGCGCGGTGATCACCGACTTCGGCATGCTGGCGCCGCATCCGGAAAGCGAGGAGCTGCAGCTGGTGGC
>CAVPQF010000092.1:0-40837 GCA_963707225.1 uncultured Gammaproteobacteria bacterium | reverse complement strand
GTACAACGCGGCCGAAGCATTACCAAATCTGATCAACCCGTTCTGGATGCTGCCGCTGCTCGGCGTGCTGGGGCTGAAGGCACGCGACGTGGTCGGCTACACCTTCATGCAGCTGGTGGTGCACGTGCCGCTGGTGCTGGGCATGCTGTGGCTGCTGGGCATGACACTGACCTACGTGCCGCCGGTGATGCCCTGAGAGCAGAAGTAGGGCGGGCAATGCCCGCCACTTCTGCATCCAATTTGACGAAGAGCGGCGGGCCGTGCCCGCCCTGCGAAGCTGATGCAGGAGAGCATCGCGCACAGGGTGCGCTCCTACAGTCCGCTCTACAGTTCGCGCAAGGCCGTGGTCACCGGCAGCCGCGCCGCGCGCACGGCGGGGAACAGGCCGCCGACGAAGCCGATCGCCATCGCCCACTTGATGCCCAGCCACAGCAGTTCCGGCGATACCTTGAACTGGAACACCACCTGGCTGAAGTTCGCGCCAAGGGTGGACGCGGTATAGCCGTTGAAGATCAGCCAGCTGACCAGCCCCCCGAGTACGCCGCCGAGCAGCGCCAGCAACATGGTCTCCATCAGCACCGAGACCACCACCGGCAGGCCGCGGAAACCGATCGCGCGCAGGGTGGCGATCTCGCGGGCACGCGCGGCGATCGCGGCGAACATGGTGTTGAGTGCGCCGAAGATCGCGCCAATCGCCATGATCACGCCCACGGTGATGCCGACGACGCGGATCACCCTGGTCAGGTTTTCGGACTGCTTGCTGAAATACTCGCGGGTGGTGCTGACGTCGACCTTCAATCGCGGGTCGCCGGACAGCGCGGCCTTGAACGCATCGAACGCCTGCGGCGAGGTCAGCCGCACGGTCACGGATTGCACGCTGCTGCCGCGGCGATAGGCCGAGGCCACCGTCTGCGCGTCGCCCCACAGCTCCGAGTCGTGCGAATCGCCGGAAGTGAACTCGCCCACGATGGCCCATTCCTGCCCGGCCAGGCGCAGTTGCCTGCCCACGTCCAGCCCGGCGAACTGGCGCATCGCGCCCTGCCCCACCACCAGTTCGCGCAGGCCGGGCTGGAAGCGGCGGCCCTGCACGATCTCCACGTTCGGCCGCAGGGTCCAGGCCTCGTCGCCGACGCCGCGGATCGGCACGTTCGCCTCCACGCTGGCATCGTTGCGCTTGGGCAGGTTGGCGACCACCGACTGTTCGGCCGAGGCCACCGGCCTGCCATCGGCACTGCGCGCCACGCCGGGTGCCTGGACGACCACGTTGATGCTGTCGCGGTCGAGCACCGAGTTCAACTCGGCATTGGAGCCGCCGCGCAGCACGATCGCGGTGTCGTCCGAGCCAGTCTGTTGCAAGGTGCTCTGGAAGCCCTCGCCCATCGCCAGCATCGCCACCAGCACGCCGACCACGCCGGCAATGCCGACCACCACCACCAGCGAGGCGCCGATGCGCTGGCGCAATGTACTGATGCCCACGCCGGTGATCGAGAGCGTTTGCCGGCCACGCCGGGTCAGCACCAGCCACAGTGCCAGCAGCACCACCAGAAGCAGCACGGCGGGCCACGGCAATCCGGACCAGATGACCAGGCCCGCGATCACGATGGCGACCAGGCCAAGGCCACGCAGGAATGACTTGAATTTGCGCATGACGGATTCTCCTCAGCGGCCGGCCAGTGCATCGACAATGTTCAACCGCATCGCCCGCCACGCCGGCAACGCGCCCACCACCAGGCCGATCAGCACCATCAGGCCGAGGCCCATCGCCCAGCTGCCGGCGCCCACCGGCGGCAGGTTGACCATGCCGCCGCTGCCCTTGCCGATAGCCGGCGCCAGCACGGCGGCCAGGCCCAGCCCGATCACGCCGCCGATCAGCAACAGCAGCACCGATTCGGCCAGCACCAGCGCCAGCACGCTGCGGCTGGAGAAACCCATCGTCTTGAGTACTGCCAGCTCGCTGGTGCGCTCACGCACCGCCTGCGCCATGGTGTTGGCGGTCAGCAGGATCAGGGTGAAGAACACCGCGCCCATGATCGAGCCGACGATCAGGCCGATGTCGCCCAACTGCTTGGCGAACGATGCGCTGAAGGCCTGCTCGGTCTGGGTCTTGGTCTCGTGGTCGGAGTTGGCCGACAGCGCGTCGATCGCATGCGCCACGCGATCGCCCAGCGCCGGGTCGGCCAGCCGGTCGATATACCAGCCGACCGTGCCGTTGCCGAACGCGTTGGCCTCGTCGAAATATTTCCAGTGCAGCATGAATATCTGGTCGAGCCCGTTGGCGGCGCCCTTGTCGACGGTGAAGATGCCCTCGATGTCGAAGGTCCAGGTCTTGGAGCCGCTCTTCTGCGGGAAGATGGTCGACTGCAGCGGAACCTTGTCGCCCACCTTCCAGCCGTACTTCTGCGCCAGCTTGTCGCCGATCACCGCACCGATGCGGTTGTCGTCGAATGCCTTGCGCTGCCCGGCCGGCAAGTGGATTTCCGGATACAGGTCGAGATAGTTCGGGCTCACCGCATAGCTGAACACGAAGTTCTTCGGGTCCTGGTAGATGCCGCCGAACCAGTTCGCGTGGCCGACGTCGCGCACGCCGGGGATCGCGGCGATGCGCGTCTTCAGCGATTCCGGCAAGGGCTGGATGATCGAGTAGCGCGACGAGGTGACCAGCCGGTCCACGCCGGTGATGCTCTGGTTGCCGGAGTCGAACGCGGTGCGCACCGCATCGAGCATGCCGAACAGCAGGAACGCGGCGATGATCGACACCAGGGTGAGGAAGGTGCGCGTCTTGCGCCGGAACAGCGCGGCCCAGATCAGGTGGAGGTATTTCACGGGAAATGCTCCTCGGCAAAACCTCTTCTCCCCGCCGGAGAGAAGGTGGCCCAAAGGGACGGATGAGGGGTTCGGGATGGCGATGAAGCCCGTCTGACTCGAATGTCCATCACCCCGGCGCCTGCTCGACGAGCGTGCCCTTGTCCAGATGCAGCGTATGGCTGGCGTATTCGGCCGCCTTCGGATCGTGGGTGACCATCACGATGGTCTTGCCGTGATCGCGGTTGAGCTGTTGCAGCAGCCCCAGCACGTCCTCGGCGGACTGGCGGTCGAGGTCGCCGGTGGGCTCGTCGCAGACCAGCAGCGCGGGGTCGGAGACGATCGCGCGGGCGATCGCCACGCGCTGCTGCTGGCCGCCGGACAGTTCGCCCGGCTTGTGGCTGGCGCGATCGGCCAGGCCGACCAGTTGCAGCGCGATCGAAGCGTTCTTCCTGCGCTGCGCCGCCGACAATCTGGTCAGCAGCAGCGGCAGCTCGACATTGCGCTGTGCGGACAGCATCGGCATCAGGTTGTAGAACTGGAAAATGAAACCGACGTTCGAGGCACGCCACTTCGCCAGCGCGCCGCCGCCGAGCTGGTCGATGCGCTGGCCGCCCACGCTGATGCTGCCGGCGCTTGGCGTGTCCAGCCCGCCGATCAGGTTGAGCAGGGTGGTCTTGCCGGAGCCGGACGGGCCCATCAACGCGAGGAAATCGCCTTCGGCGATATCCAGGTTGACGTGGTGCAACACTTCGACTTTCTGCTTGCCGCGCTCGTAGGTCTTGGCAAGGTCCCTGATCTCGATCAGCGTGGACATGGGTGGTTCTCCGATGATGGCGATTCCGCAGGAGCCCGCTCGCGGGCGATGCTGTTGCCTTTGCGAATCCCGAATCCAGAGTCCCGAATCCCGGCTCCAAAAGCATCGCCCGCGAGCGGGCTCCTGCATGGATGGAGTGAAGCAGTTACGGTTTCTTGGTCTGGACGTCCGAACCATCTTTCAACTCGGCCGGCGGCGACACCACCACGCTGTCGCCCGGCTTCAACGCGGTCGGCAGCAGGCGCAAATCGCCATGGGACTGCGCGGCGGGGTTCACGCGGCGCTGGCGCACCCGCTCGCCGTCGAGCACGAACACCACGCTGTGGCCGTCGCGCTGCACGATCGCGGTGGCCGGCACCAGCACGCCTTGCGGCACGCTGGCGCTGGCCTTCGTTTGTTCTTCCAGGAACGACACCCGCGCGCCCATGTCGGGCACCACGCGGGCGTCCTTCCTTTCCAGCGCCACGCGCACCTTGATGGTGGCCTTGCCGCGGTCGGCGGTGGGCACGATGGCGACCACGTGGGCGGGAATCTTCCAGTCCGGGTACGCATCCAGCACCGCGTCGGCCGGCATGCCCGGCTTGACCCGGCCGATGTAGGCCTCGTTGACGTCCACGTCGATCTCCAGCGAATCCATGTCGACGATGGTGCCCACGCCGGTGCGGGTGAAGCCACCGCCGGCGGACAGCGGCGAGAGAATCTCGCCGACCTGCGCGTCCTTGGTGGTGACCACGCCACTGAACGGCGCACGCACCACGCAGTAGTCGAAGTTGACCTGCGCCACCGCGGCCTGGGCGTCGGCGGCCCTGGCCTGCTGTTGCTGCGCGTTGAGCTGCGCACGCAGGCTGTCGACCTGGGTGCGCGCCTGCTCGGCGCTCTGCTTCGACACCAGCCCGCGGGCGGCCAGGGACTCCAGCCGCGCGGCGTCGTGGCTGCCCTGCGTCAGCTGCGTCCGGATCTGCGCCACCTGCGCTTGCGCCGAGTCGGCCTGCGCCCTGGCCGCTTCGAGCTGGGCCTTGTAGCCGCTGTCGTCCAGCCGCGCCAGCACCTGGCCCCGGGTGACGTGGTCGCCCTCCTCGATCAGCACCGCGGTGAGCGTGCCGGTGATCTGCGCCGACACCGTGGCCTGGCGCCGCGCGGTGACGTAGCCGGTCGCCTGCAGCACCGCGCCTGCCGCGCTGCCGGCACTGGGCGCCACCGCGGTGGCGGTCTGCACGGTCAGCGCGCGATGGCCGAAGAACAGCTGCGCGGCGCCGCCGAGCAGCAACAGCAACACGACGATCGCGCCGCCGATCCACAGCCAGCGTCCCGGGTTGCGCCCGTGATCCTCGCGCTGGTGGCGTTCGATGCGCAGTTCCTTCAGCAGTTCTGCGTTGTCCACTCGTGCTCCCCGCCCGGCGCTACCGGCTGTCTGATGGGTACAAGATTGGCTGATCGAAGCCAAGGCGATCAGGGTGCAGCATCAGCCATCGTCGGTGACAGCTGTCATTCACACCGGCCCGGGGCGTACTGTAACGCGGGCTTTGCTACGCTAGCGCGCATGAACTACATCATCGACGCACCCGCCATTCCCAGCCTGCCGGTCATCGGTTCCGACCGGCGTTTCCCGATCCGCCGGGTGTTCTGCATCGGCCGCAACTACGCCGAGCACGCGCGCGAGATGGGCGCCACGGTGGACAAGTCCACGCCGATGTTCTTCTGCAAGCCGGCCGATGCGGTGGTCGCCGACGGTGCCGACGTGGCGTATCCGCAGGCCACCTCCGACCTGCACCACGAAGTGGAGATGGTGGTGGCGCTGGGCGCCGGCGGCCACGACCTCAACCCCGAACAGGCCAAGGCGCTGGTGTGGGGCTATGGCGTGGGGCTGGATCTCACCCGCCGCGACCTGCAGGCGCAGGCCAAGGCCAAGGGCCATCCGTGGGACGTGGCCAAGGGCTTCGACCACTCCGCCCCGGTCTCCGCGCTGCGCCCGGCCGACGCGGCGACCGTGGACGCGCAGACGGCGCTGCGGCTCAGCGTGAACGGCGAACTGCGCCAGCAGAGCACGCTGGGCGAGATGGTGCACGACGTGCCGCACATTCTCGCCGCGCTGTCCACGCTGTTCGAGCTGAAGGCAGGCGACCTGGTCTTCACCGGCACCCCGGCCGGCGTTGCCGCGCTGCAACGCGGCGACCGCTTCCACGCCGAGCTGGTCGGCGTGGCGGAACTGCACGGCCGCATCGTCTGATTTTCCACGAGGCCTTCATCTGTTCGCGCCTGGCTTGTCGCGCTACATTCGATGCGCCATCCGGCCCAGCCAAGGGAGTACCAGCAGCATGAGCATGCTCAGCGAGTTCAAGGCCTTTGCCATGCGCGGCAATGTCATCGACCTGGCGGTCGGTGTGGTCATCGGTGGTGCCTTCGGCAAGATCGTCAGCTCCCTGGTCGACCAGATCATCATGCCGCCGATCGGCTGGCTCACCGGCGGCATCGACTTCAGCCAGCTGAAGTGGGTGCTCAAGCCGGCCGACGTCAGCGACCCGGCGCACAGGGTGGCCGAAGTGGCGATCCAGTACGGCGCCTTCATCAACACGCTGATCCAGTTCATCATCATCGCGTTCGCGATCTTCATGGTGATCAAGGCGATCAACAAGCTCAGCCGCAAGCAGGACGAAGCGCCCGCCGCGCCGCCGGCCGACGTGGCCCTGCTGACCGAGATCCGCGATTTGCTGAAGAACAGGCAGTAACGAGAGAAGCCATGGCTTCGTGGGGCGGGCACTGCTCGCAGGCTCTTTGCGCGACCAGGCGCGAGCGGCGGGCGATGCCCGCCCTACGAAGCGGTCCCGCTACCATGACTTCTGGCCTAAGCGGCAACCGGCAACCACGCCATAATCGAGGTTTACCCAGCGGAGTCCCCCGATGCGCCGTCTTCCCCTCACCCTGCTCGCCGCCGGCCTGCTGGCCAGCGGCATCGCCAGCGCTGCCACCACCACGATTTCCGCCACGGCCGTAAAGACGGCCGAAGAGCTGCGCGACAAGGCGCTGCACGACGACACCGCGTACAAGGTCACCGCCTCGCTGACCACCGAGGTCGGCGCGCGCATGGCCGGCAGCGACGCCGACCAGCGTGCCCGCGACTGGGCCGTGGCGAAGTTCAGGGAGCTCGGCTACGACAAGGTCTACACCGAGGCGGTGACCTACCCGCTGTGGGTGCGTCGCAGCGAGCACGCCGCGATCGTGGCGCCGTTTCCGCAGCCGCTGGTGCTGACCGCGCTGGGCTATTCGGCCGGCACGCCGAAGGGCGGACTGACCGCCGAGGTGGTGAAGTTCGACACGCTGGATGCACTGAAGGCGGCCGATCCGGCCGGCATCAAGGGCAAGATCGTCTACGTCGGCTACCGCATGGAGCGCGCGAAGGACGGCCACGGCTACGGCATGGGCTCGGCCGTGCGCACGATGGGCGCGGTGATCGCCCAGGCCAAGGGCGCCGCCGGCTACCTGCTGCGCTCGGCCGGCACCGACGCGCAGCAGCGTGCCGCGCATACCGGCGTCACCGGTTTCCGCGATCCGGCCAAGGCGATCCCGGCCGCCGCGCTGACCAATCCCGACGCCGACCAGCTCGAGCGCGTGCTGGCCTACGGCAAGCCGGTCACGCTGAAGCTCGACCTCGACTGCGGCGTGGTCGGCGAATACACCGGCGCCAACGTGATCGGCGAGATCACCGGGCGCAGGCATCCCGACCAGGTGGTGGCGATCGGCGGCCACCTCGACTCGTGGGACCTGGGCACCGGTGCGATCGACGACGGCGCCGGCGTGGCGATCGCGATGGCCGCCGGCAAGCTGATCCGCGACCTGCCGCAGCGGCCCGACCGCACGATCCGGGTGATCGCGTTCGCCAACGAGGAGATGGGCCTGTGGGGTGGCCGCGCCTACGCCGACAAGCACGCAGGCGAGGTGGCGAAGTTCCAGCTCGGCACCGAGTCCGATTTCGGCGCCGGCAGGATCTGGCGCATGAGCGCCAGCGTGAAGCCCGAGGCACGCGATGCGATCGGCCGGATCGCCAGGGTGCTGGAGCCGATCGGCGTGGCCTACGACGCCACGCGTCCGGGCGGCGGCGGTTCGGACCTGTCGCAGATGCACGGCGAGGGCATGGCCGCGCTGTCGCTGACCCAGGACGGCACGAAGTACTTCGACTGGCATCACACCCCGAACGACACGCTGGACAAGATCGACCCGGCCGAACTGGCACAGAACGTGGCGGTCTACGCGGCGTTCTCGTACATGGCCGCCCAGGCCAACGGCGACTTCGGCTCCGCGCCGGGCGCGTTCGCGAAGGACGGCGCCGGCGAGTGAGCCCTGGAGCGAAGAACGAGTGGAGAGGAGTGAGAAACGAGTGTGGGCCACACTCGCTCCTCACCCTTCTTCGTTCGTGTCTCGGGCAAGAGCGGCGGGCGGTGCCCGCCCTACGGGGGCCGTCTTCGCAGGGCGGGCACCGCCCGCCGCTCTGCTCCTGTTCGTTTCTCACTCCTCGCCACTCACTTCTCACTTCGTGTAGTACTGCCCCGACGCCACCAGCGGTTCGGGCACGCAGAACGTCTTCGGCCGCACGGTGATCGCGATCGGCACCAGCACTTCCTTCTCGACGCCGCCCACGCTGGCGCACGAGACCTGCGGTGGCAGCTGGTAGTGGATGATGCGCACGGTGTACTGCGGGCACACGTCCGAGCAGGGATGCTCGGCGACCACCGGCACGCCGCGGTAGCGGCCCACCTGCACCGTGCTGTTCATCAGCGCGGCCTTGTCCCACGGCTTGCCGGCCCAGCCCTGCAGGGCGGCGGCGTCCATCTGCGCGGGGGTGCCGGCGCAGGCGCTGGCGCCGATGGCCATGCCGGCGACGGCGGCGAATACGGTGACGACCGATGTCAGGCTGCGCATGTCCGCTCCCTCGATGACGGAGCGGCCAGCCTAGCCGCGGACGGCTGAACGCCGCAAGCTACCGCGCCGGCGACGTCCTGCCCGACCGCTGGAAGCGCTGCTGCAGCCGGTCCATGTAGATGTAGATCACCGGCGTCAGGTACAGCGTGAGGATCTGCGAGAACACCAGGCCGCCGACCACGGCCAGGCCCAGCGAACGGCGCACCTCGGCGCCGGCGCCGATGCCCAGCGCGATCGGCAGGGTGCCGGCCATCGCCGCCATGCTGGTCATCATGATGGGGCGGAAGCGCACGCGGCACGCGTCGGAGATCGCCTGCGCCGGCGACATGCCTTCCTCGCGCTGCCGTTCCAGCGCGAAGTCGATCAGCATGATCGCGTTCTTCTTGACGATGCCGATCAGCATCACGATGCCGACGAAGGCGAACAGGTCCAGCGAGGCGTTGAAGATCACCAGGGTCAGCAGTGCGCCGACCGCCGCCGCCGGCAGGCCGGAGAGGATCGTCAACGGATGGATGAAACTCTCGTACAGGATGCCGAGCACCAGGTAGATCACGAACACCGCCAGCAGCAACAGCATGCCCATGCCCTGCATGGATTGCTGGAACGCCTGCGCAGTGCCCTGCACGCTGCCGCTGATGGTCGCCGGCAGGCCCATCGTGTTCATCGCGCCGTTGATGCTGGCCACCGCATCGCTGAGCGAAACGCCCGGCGCCAGGTTGAACGACACCGTCACCGCCGGCAGCTGGCCCTGGTGGTTCACCGTCAGCGCCTGCGGCTCGCGATCGAAACTGGCCACCGCGCTGAGTGGCACCAGGCTGCCGCTGTTCGAGGTGACGTACAGCTGCGACAGCACCGCCGGATCGTTCTGCAGCTTGCGTTCGACCTGCAGGATCACCCAGTACTGCGTGGACGAACCGTAGATGGTGGAAATCTGGTTCTCGCCGAAGCCGATGCCCAGCGCCGTCTGCACCTGCGCCATGGTCAACCCCAGCGGCGCCAGCCTGGCGCGGTCGACCTTGACCACGATGGACGGGCTGTTGAGATCCAGGTCGTTGGTGACGTCCTCGAAGCCCGGCAGCTTGGCGAATGCGCGGGTCACCTTGCCGCTCCACTCGTACAGCTGGTCGAGGTTCACCGACTGCAGCGTGTACTGGTACTGCGCCTTGGATTGCCGCCCGCCGATCTGGATCGCCGGCGTGTTCTGGATGTAGCTGCGGATGCCCGCCACCGTCGCCAGCTTCGGCCGCAACTCCTGGATGATGCCGTCCGGACCGGGCTTGCGTTCGTGCGCCGGCTTCAGCAGCAGCAGGATCGAACCGTTGTTGATCGTGCTGCGTGCGCCGCCGGCGCCCACGGTGGACATGTAGCCGGCGATGTTCGGATCCTTCGCCACGATGTCGACCAGTTGCTGCTGGCGCGCCAGCATGCCTTCGAACGACACATCCTCCGGCCCTTCCGTGTTGACGCGCAGCTGGCCGTTGTCGCCGGCCGGGATGAAATCCTTCGGCGTCGCGTAGAACAGCAGCGCGGTGGCCAGCAGGCTCACGCCGAAACCGGCCAGTACCAGGCGCGGGCGCTCCATGCACCAGCGCAGGCTGCCCGCGTAGCCGCGCTGCACGGCGCTGAAGCCGCGGTCGAAACCGGCGATCAGCCAGTTCTTCCTGCTCTTGTCAGAGTCGCCGTGGCCGTGCGCCTTGACGAAGCGGCTGCACAGCATCGGCGTCAGCGTGATCGCGACGATGCCGGAGATCAGGATCGCCACGCTGATCACCACCGCGAATTCATGGAACAGCCGGCCCACGATGCCGCCCATGAACATCACCGGGATGAACACCGCGATCAGCGACAGCGTCATCGAGAAGATGGTGAAGCCGACCTCGCCGGCGCCTTGCAGCGCCGCCTCGTACGGCGGCGTGCCCGCCTCCATGTGGCGCACGATGTTCTCCAGCATCACGATCGCATCGTCGACGACGAAACCGACCGCGAGGGTCAGCGCCAGCAGCGAGAGGTTGTCGAGGCTGTAGCCCAGCGCGTACATCACGCCGAACGTGCCGAGCACCGAGATCGGCAGCGCCACCGCGGGGATCAGCGTGGCGGACAGGTTGCCGAGGAACAGGTAGATCACGAACACCACCAGCGCGCCGGCCAGCAGCAGGGTGAACTGCACGTCGTCGACCGATGCGCGGATCGACTGCGAGCGGTCGTACAGCGTGTCCAGCGTGATCGACGGCGGCAGCCCGGCGCGGAAGCCGGGCAGCACGGCCTTGATGCGGTCCACCGTGGCCACCGTGTTCGCACCCGGCTGGCGCTGGATCGCCAGCACGATCGCCTGCTTGCCGTTGTACGAGCTGACGCGCTGGTCGTCCTGCACGCTGTCGCGCGCCGTGCCGATGTCGCCCACGTGCACCGGCGCGCCGTTGCGGTACGCCACCACCACGTCGTTGTAGGCGTCCGCGCGCAGCAGCTGGCCGTCGCTGCGGATCGGCAGCTGCTGGCGCTTGCCGTAGAGCGAGCCGGTGGACTGGTTGACGTTGGCGTCGGCGATGGCGTTCTGCACCTGATCGATGCCGATGCCGGCAGCGGCCAGCCGGTCCGGGTCCACGCTGATCCGCACCGCGTATTTCTGCGAGCCGTACACGTTCACCTGGGCCACGCCATCGATCATCGACAGCTGCTGCGCCAGCTCGGTCTCGGCGTATTCGTCGACCTGGGTCAGCGGCATCGTCGACGAGCTCATCGCCAGGTACAGGATCGCCGCGTCGGCCGGGTTGACCTTGCGGAACGTGGGCGGCGTGGTCATCTCCTTGGGCAACTGGCGCAGCGCCGAGGAAATCGCCGACTGCACGTCCTGCGCCGCCGCGTCGATGTTGCGGTCCAGCTCGAAGCTCAGCGTGATCGAGGTGGAGCCGAGCGCGCTGGTCGAGCTCATCGAGCTGATCCCGGCGATGGTCGACAACCGGCCTTCCAGCGGCGTGGCCACCGCCGACGCCATCGTCTCCGGCGAGGCGCCGGGCAGGCTGGCGCTGATGCTGATGGTGGGAAAGTCGACGTTCGGCAGCTCGTTCACCGGCAGCTGCGGATAGGCGACGATGCCGAACACCAGCAGCGCCGTCATCAGCAGCGTGGTCATCACCGGGCGGCGGATGCAGAGCTCGGGGATATTCATCGAATCAACCCGGCCGGGCGACGGCGGCGCTGCCGTCGACCAGCAGCATCTGGCCTTCGGTCACCACCTGCTCGCCGGCCTTCAGGCCCTTGTCGATCACCGTGCGTCCGGCGCTGGTCGGGCCCGGGGTGACGTAGCGCTGCCGCACCTTGCCGTCGGCGCCGAGCACGAACACGAAATTGCCGCTGCTGGAACTCTGCAGCGCATGCACCGGCACGCTGATCACGTCGGCCAGGCGCGTGGTGGGCAGGCTCACCTGCACGAACTGGCCGGGCGTGAGCCGGCGTTCGGCGTTGTCGAAGCGCGCCTTCAGCACGATGGTGCCGGTCGTGGCGTCGACCGCGTTGTCGATGAATTCGAGCGCGCCGGCCAGCGGCGTGCCCTTGTCGCCGGAGACGGTCACCTGCACCGCGATCGGGCCATTGGCCAGCGCGGCGCGCACGGCGGGCAGGCTGTCTTCGGGAATGTTGAACGCCACGCGCACCGGCTCGACCTGGTTGAGCACCACGATGTCGGTGCTGTCGGCGCTGATCTGCGCGCCCGGCCACACCAGCGGCGCACCGGCGATGCCGTCGAACGGGGCATGGATGCGCGCGTAGTCGAGCTGGGTCTGCGCCAGTTCCTGCGCGGCGCGGTCGCTCTGCAGGCTGGCCCGGGCCACCGCCAGGTTGGCCTGGTACAGGTCGTAGTCCGCCTTGGAGACGAACCCCCTGGCAAGCATGTCGGCATAACGCCGCTGGTCGGCCTGCGCCTTCTGCAGCAGCGCCTGGTCGCGCGCCACGCTGCCGCGCGCCTGGTCCAGTTGCGCCTGCAGCAGGCGCGGGTCGATCTGCGCCAGCACGCTGCCCTTGCGCACCAGCGCGCCGGGCGTGAACGACAGCGACTGGAGCTGGCCGGAGACCCGCGCGCGCAGGCTCACCGTCGACCACGCCTCGACCCGGCCGACCAGCCTCAGCGACAGCTCGACGTCGCCCCGGGTGGCGCTGGCCACCTCGACCGGCACCGCTGCCGGCGCCCTGGCGGCCTTGCTGCTGTCGCCGGCACCGCGCCCGAAGTGCATGGCGAGGGCGATCGCCAGCAGGACAGCCACCACAAGGACGATTTTTTTCCGGGACATGCGCGGGGGGCTTCTCGATCTTCGCGCCACGCGCGGTGGCGATGGCGGGGTTCTTGCGCGGTCGGGGAACCGCAGGGCCGGTGACCATGCACCAAGTTCGCTACAACGCGTGTGGCGGCTTCAGGTTGACCCGCCGCAAGACACGTCAGCTTCCCGCCATGCCGCGCGGATTCCTCTGCGGAGGACCCCGACCCATGGCACTGGTCAGTGCCACCGCATGCGCGCCTCAGGGCGTGCCGTCGCCCTGCTCCAGCGCCTGCAGGTTGTCCTTGATCCGGCCGATCACCGCCAACGCCTGCTGCAGCTCGTCGTGGTCGATGCCGCGGGTGGCATCCTTGCGCAGCCCGCGCGCGATGATCTCCATGTCGCCCACGATCACCCGCGCCTGGTCGGTGACGTACAGCCGCCAGGCGCGACGGTCCTTCGGGTCCGGACGGCGTTCGACGAAACCGCCTGCCTGCAGCCGGTCGATCACCCGGCCCACCGCGATCGGTTCCATTTCCAGGAACTCGGCCAGCTCGGTTTGCCGCAGGCCTTCGCGGTGGTACAACACCTTGGTCGCGCGCCATTGCGCGCGGGTCAAGCCGAATTTCACCGCGCGCCGGTCGAAGTGCTTGCGGAACAGCAAGGTCACGTCGCCAAGCAGATAGCCGAAGGAAATGTCTTCCGTTTTCGCCATGATCCGTTGCCGCCTCGCCACGCTCGAATGCCTGCCTGAAGCATAAGCCAGGCCACACGACCATGCCCATCGACATCATCACCGCCGACATCACCCGCCTGGCGGTGGACGCCATCGTCAACGCGGCGAACGGCGATCAGCTGCGGTATCTACGGCTACCCCGCCGCGCAGGCCGCGTAGGGCGGGCAGTGCCCGCCCTGCGGCGCTGGTTGCTCAGTGCAGCTTGAATGGATATAGCGGCGCCAGCCCGGGCTCCTCGTCGGCCACGGCGGCACGCCAGGCGAAGCCGCGCCTGAACGCTTCGGCCAGGTTCGCGCCGGCATCGTGTGACGGCGCGGCAGCGTAGTGGCGTTGCTGCAGGGCTTCGATCGCGGTGCACTGCGCCGCGTCGTCCAGCGCCGCCGACAATTCGCCCAGGTGCTGGATCGCCGGCCGCTCCGCGCGTGCCCAGGCCAGCAGGGTGCGCACCTGCGCGGCCGGATCGCTGCCGCGCGCCGCGGCAAGAAAGGCCAGCTGGCTATTGCGCGCCGAGCTGCGCGCCGCGGCCGGCGGCGTCACCGGCGACGCGCGCCGGCGGCGCTGCCACAGCCACCAGGCCAGCACGCTGAGCAGCCACAGGCCGAGGCTGGCCAGCGCGATCCAGCGCCATGGCGTGGGCGTCGCCGCGGCCGGGGCGGCGTTGCCAACGACTCCGTTGTCCACCGCGCCGGCCGATGCGGGCGGCGCGGTGGCCGCCGCACCGACTGCCGGCAGCACGGTGACGCTGTGCGCGGGGATCTGTGCCACTTCCATCTTGTCGGTCAGCACGTTCCACCACTTCAGCGTGGTGGCGGGAATGCTCAGCGTGCCGGCGCGTTCGGGCACGATCGCGAACGACTGCTGGCGCCGGCCGACGATCCACTGGCCGTCCTGCCGGTTGCCGGTGACCGGCTTGTCCGGGTACACCGTGGCGCCGTCCAGCGGCGGCAGGCTCAGCGCCGGCAGCGCTTCGTACGACAGGCCGGTGGCCTGCAGGTTCATGGTGAGGTTCAACGGCTGGCCGACCCGCGGCGGCGCATCCCGCGCGGTGGGCCAGCCGTCCAGGCCCAGGCTCAGCTGGCGCGCGGGCAACCACGCACTGCCGCCCCAGTCGGCGGGCGCCGGTTTCACCTCGATCGTCTGCGCCGGCGCACTGGCGCTGACCGGCACGGTGGCGCCGAAGAAGCTGTCGGGATCGTTCGGGTCGGCGGCCTCGCCCTGGAAATCCACCGGGGGAATCTGGACCTGTCCGGCGTGCTGCGGAATCAGCGCGTAGCGTTGTTCCAGCACGTGATACGTACGCCCGCCGCGCTCCGCATCGTAGTTCAGGCCCCTGCCGAGCGCGCTGACCTCCACCCCGTCGACCTGCGGCGGCAGCGGCGCGTCGCCGCCGATGCGGTTGGCGTAGTACAGGCGCACCACGTAGGTCAGCTGCTGCCCGACGTAGCCGTGCGCCGGCCCGACCTGCGATTCCATGAAGACGTCGCGTTGCGTGGCGGCCGCCGCGGCCGGATTCGGCGCCGTCACGGTGAGCTGCAGCGGCGGCGTGCGCGCGCCGGCCACGCTCAGGGTGGGAATCTGCAGCACGCCGACGTGGCGCGGGCGCAGCGCCACGCCGAAGGTCAGCTCGGAGCTGGCCTTGCCGTTGATCACGCTGAGGCTGTTGTTCTGCGAGGTGCCGAGCAACTGGAAGTCCTGGCTCAACGCACGCAGGTCGGGTGCGGCGACGCCGCCGGTGTCGCCTTCCACGCGCACGTTGAGCGTCACCGTCTCGCCCAGTTGCACGTGGTCGCGATCCAGCGTGGCGGTGACCTCGACCGCACCGGCCAGCGCCGGGATCAGCGCCAGCATCAGCCAGCATCCGCTCATGGCATGTCGAAACATCACGGCCGCCCATCCTCGCTCGGTGCGCCGCCGTGGCGCTGCTGGTATTCCAGTTCGAACTTGCGCCGCAGCAGGGCGCCGGGATCGTCCGGCACGCGCTGCAGGGCGTGGCGCAGGTCGGCCGGCAGCTTCGCCTGCGGATCGTCCCTGGCCAGCGCACCGAGTTCGTGCCCGGCCTTGCCCTCGCCCGGTTTCGCCAGCGCGGCATCCATCTGCTGCTTCAACGCCTGCCGCGCCTGTTCCGCCTGCGCCTTCTGCTCGGCCTGCTGTTGCGCGGTCTGCGGCTCGGGTTGATTGGCGCCGCCCTGCTCGGACTTGCCCTGCTGCGACGCGTTCTTGCCGGACTGGTCCTGCGCCTGCGACTTGCCATCCTGGCCCGGCTGGCCGGATGACTCGGCGGCGTTCGCCGCGGACGACTGGTCCTTCGCATCCTGCTTGCCGCTCCTGCCCTGCTCGCCCTGCGACGACTGGTTCTGCTTGCCGCCGTGGCCCTCGTGTTCCTTCTGGTCCGACGGTTGTTGCTGCTGGCGCAGCCAGTCCTCGACCGCCTGGCGGTTCGCCTTCGCATCGGCGTTGGCCGGGTCGAGCTGCAACGCACGGTCGTAGGCCGCGAGCGCCTTCTGGTAGGCGCCCTGTTTCGCCAGCGTGTTGCCGAGGTTGTACGCCGCGTCGCCGCCGGGCGCCTGCTGCAGGGCCTGCGCCGCGGCCGCATAGTCGCCGGCGCGATACGCCGCCGCGCCGCGCCAGGCCGGGTCGCGCGCGAGCTGCTGCGCCTGCTTCGCGTCGCCCGCGTGCAAGGCCTGCGCAGCCTGCTGGTCGCGACGCTGCCACAGGTCCTGCCACGTCGTCGCTTCGGCCGCACTTGGCCACAACGGCAACACGGCCAGTGGCAGCAACAGCAGCCAGCCGCGGCGGAACGCCAGCGCCACGATCGGCAGCAGCGGCAGCAGCAGCCACGCGCCGCGATCCTGCCAGGCGTCGCCGACCTGCCCGTCGGCCAGCGTGGGCTTCGCGCTGCGCAGTTGCGCATGCAGCGCGTCGACGTCGCGCGGGTCCGCACTCATCGCCACGTAACGGCCGCCACCTGCCGCGGCCAGCGCAGCGAGCGCGGCATCGTCGCGACGGGCCAGCAACATGCCGCCCTGCGCGTCGCGCAGGAAGCCGCCGTCGGCCAACGGCACCGGACCGCCCTGCGGCGTGCCCACGCCAAGCACCGACACCTGCACGCCGGCGGCGTTCGCCTTGCGCGCGGCGGCTTCGGCCGCGGCATCGGCCTGATCGGTGATCAGCACCAGCGAACCGCCGCCGGCCTTGCCGTCGCGGATCAAGGCCACGCCGCGCCCGATCGCCGCCGCCGCATTGTCGCCGTCCACCGGCATGGTGTCCGGCGCCATTGCTTCGAGCAGGTCGTCGAGGCTGTGCGCATCGGAAGTCAGCGGCGCCACCACGAACGCTTCGCCGGCGTAGCCGATCAGCGCGTTGAGCCCGTCCCGGTTGGCGTGCAGCAGGTCGCGCGCCTTGTAGCGCGCACGGTCGAGCCGGCTCGGCGCCACGTCGCGCGCCAGCATGTGCTGCGACAGCGAGATCGCCACCACCTGCGCCGCACGGCTCGCGTACAGCGGCTGCTCGACGCGGCTCCAGGTCGGCCCGGCCAGCGCCAGCGTGCACAGCGTCCAGCCCAGCGCGAACAGCCACAGCGGCAGGCTGCGGTTGCCGGCGCGCCCGCGCAGCAGATGCGGCAGCAGTTCGGCGTCGACCAGCCGCGACAGTTCCACCTGCGCCCCGTTGCGGCGCACGCCGAGCCAGCCCAGCAGCGGCAGCAGGACCAGCGCGGCCAGCCACCACGGCCGCAGGAAGTGGAATGGCTGCAGCAGCTCGCTCATGCCGGCACCTCCCGTGCGCGCGCGAAGCAGCGCGGCACGATCACCAGCAACAGCAGCGCGATCGCAGCCAGCAACGGCCAGCGGAACAGTTCGTGCCGCGGACGCAGGCTGGGGCCGTGCTGCGGCATCGGTTCCAGCGCGTCGATCGCGCGATACGCGTCGGCCAGCTCGCCGCTGTCGGTAGCGCGGAAGAAGCGCCCGCCGGTCTGCGTGGCGATGTCGGTGAGCATGTCCGCGTCGAGGTCGGCCGAGGGATTGACCAGCTGGCTGCCGAAGAAGCCGGGGATGCGCAGGCGCGTGGCGCCGATGCCGATGGTGTAGATGCGCACGCCGGCCGCCTTCGCCGCGCGCGCCGCGTCGCGCGGCGCGATGCTGCCGGCGTTGTTGACGCCGTCGGTGAGCAGCACCAGCACGCGCGCCTGTTCGGGCAGCGCGGCCAGCCGCTTCACCGCCACCGCGATGGCGTCGCCGATCGCCGTCTCGGTGCCGGCCAGGCCCACCGCCGCGCCCTGCAGCTGCGCGCGCACCGCGCTGAGGTCGTAGGTCAGCGGTGTCACCAGGAAGGCCTGGCTGCCGAACAGGATCAGCCCCATCTCGTCACCGCTGCGGCGACTGATGAAGTCGCCGGCGATCGCCTCGACCGCGCCGAAACGGCTGACGTCCTGGCCGGCCAGCTGCATGTCGCCGGTGCGCATGCTGCCGGACAGGTCCACCGCCAGCATCAGCGCGCGCCCGCTGCGCTGCTGCGCCTGCGGCGGCCCTACCCATTGCGGCCGCGCCGCCGCAGCCAGCAGGCATAACCAGGCCAGCGCCAGCAGCCACGGCGTGGCGCCATGCGCGCGAGTGCCGGCGACCGTAGCCAACCGCACACCCGGCTGCGGCAGGTGCAGCGCCTGTCCCGGCGTGGCCGGGCGCAGCCAGCGGCGCAGCAGCCACGGCAGCGGCATCAGCACGATCACCCAGGGCCAGGCGAATTCAGGCATCGGCGTGCTCCGTCGCGGCCGTCTTCCAGCTCGCCGGCTTCAGCGCCAGTTGCAGCCATGTCCTCACGGCGGTCACGCTGGCTGCATGGTCGAACGATGCAGGGGGTCGGTATATCTGCCGGTCCAGCGCCAGCAGTTGCTGCAGCGTGGCGGCATCGACCGGCACCCGCATCAGCGTCTGCCGCCAGGCATCGCCGCGTTGCCGCGCCGCCTGCGCATCCTGTTGGCGCGCCACCCGTCGCAGCAACTGGTGCAGCGCGCTGGCCAGCGCCAGCCCATCGCCATCGTGCTGCTGCACGAGCCGGTCGAGTTCGCGCAGCACCTGCCGACGCCGGCGCAGCGCGCGACGATGCCGCCGCCACCACCAGATACCGGCCAGCAGCAGTGCCAATGCCAGCACGGCGAGCAGCCACCAGCCCGGCGCCGGCGGCCACCAGGACGGCTCCGGCGGCAGGTGGATGTCGCGCAGATGGGGGCCGGGCGACGGGACGGGTTGCATCATCGCGCCGGCCTCCGCATACCGAGCAGGCCGCTGACCGCATCGAATGCATCGGCGCCGGTGTCGATGCTGTTCCAGCGCAAGCCCAGCGATTGCGCCAGCTCGCCAAGCCGGGCCGGACCGGCACCCAGCGCACGCTGGAAGTCGCTGCGCTGGCGCTCGGACTGCAACAGCACTTCGCAACGTTCGCCGGCATGCTCCAGCGGATAGCGTCCTGGCGGGGCCGGTGCCAGTTCCAGCGCATCGGCCACCACCAGCACGCTGACCCCGGCATGCCGACCGAGGTCGAGCACGCGCTGTCGCGCCGATGCGTCGCAGCTGAATCCGTCGCTGACCAGCAGCACGCGGCTGGCGCCATGCAGCACGCGACTGGCGCGGGCCAGCGCATCGGACAACGACTCGAGGCGATCGGACGCGGCCTGTGCATCCCACTCGGCCAGCGCGCCGCACACCGCCAGCGCACCGCGCGGCCCGGCCTGCGGCCGCAGCAGTTGCTCGGCGTGGCCGAACGCCATCACCCCGACCCGCTCGCCGGCGCGTACCGCGTACCACGCGGCGGCGGCCGCGGCGCGCGCCGCCTGCACCGACTTGAAGCGCGCACGCGTGCCGAAACGCATGCTGGCGTGGGTATCGAGCAGGATCAGCAGACAGCCTTCGCGATCTTCCTGGAACAGCTTGGTATGCAGCTTGCCGCTGCGCGCGGTGAGCCGCCAGTCGAGCCGACGCACGTCGTCGCCGGCCTGGTACACGCGCGACTCCGCGTAGTCCATGCCGCGGCCGTATAGACGGCTGGACTGCTGGCCGCTGCGCGCGGCACGGCTGAGCAGCGGCGCCATGCGCACACGGCCTACCCGCGCGCGCAGCGCGATCAGTTCGGCCAGCGCAACCCGGCTGCGGCCGTCGCCGTCCGCACGATGTGTCGCGACGGCGTTCACGGCAGCGGCACGAGATCCAGCAGGCGGTCGATCACCTGGTCCGGCCGCACGCCCTCGGCCTCCGCCTCGTAGCTGAGCAGCACGCGATGACGCAGCACTTCGTGGGCGATCGCGTGCACGTCTTCCGGTAGCACGTAATCGCGACCGAGCAGCCACGCCTGCGCACGCGAGCAGCGGTCCAGCGCGATGGTGGCGCGCGGACTGCCGCCCCAGGCGATCCAGCGCTTCAGCTCCGGTCCGTAGCGGCCGGCATCGCGGGTGGCCAGCACCAGCTGGGTCAGGTATTCCTCCAGTGCCGGCGCCATGTGCACCGCCATTGCCGCATCGCGCGCGGCGAACACGTCGGTCTGGCTGAGCAACGCCGGCGGCGCGGCGACGGGATGGGCACGACGACTGGCCTGCTCGCGCGCCAGCTTGAGGATCGCCAGTTCGGCGACCGCATCCGGATAGCCGATCGTCACGTGCATCAGGAAGCGGTCGAGCTGGGCCTCCGGCAGGGTGAACGTGCCTTCCTGCTCGATCGGGTTCTGCGTCGCCATCACCATGAACAGCTCGGGCAGTTGCCAGGTGCTGCGGCCGACGGTGATCTGCTGCTCGGCCATCGCCTCCAGCAACGCGGACTGCACCTTGGCCGGCGCACGGTTGATCTCGTCGGCCAGGACGATGTTGTGGAACAGCGGGCCACGCTCGAACTCGAAGCTGCCGGATTGCGGGCGGAACACGTCGGTGCCGGTGAGATCGGCGGGCAGCAGGTCGGGCGTGAACTGCACGCGGTGGAAGTCCGCCTCGATCCGCGCCGCCAGCGCCTTCACCGCGGTGGTCTTGGCCAGGCCCGGCGCACCCTCCACCAGCAGGTGACCATCGGCCAGCAAGGCCACCAGCAGGCAGTCGATCAGGTGCGGCTGGCCGATGATGCACTGCTGCAGGTCGCCGCGCAGCTGCACGAACGACTGCTGCAGGCGACTCGGCGTTGGTGTTTCGGGCATATCCATGAGCGGGTTCCGTTGTTGACGTGACAGCGGCGCGGCCCGGCGCGCAGCGGGTGGGCAGCCGGACCGGATGGCGTGCTACAGACCATCGGCAACGCAGGAAGTTTAATCGCCCACCGGCAGCCCGGGCTCCGCGCACAAAAAAAAAAGAGGCGGCCGAAGCCGCCTCTTTCACTGCAATCTCGCGCGATTACTGCAGCGTGTCGCTGAGGATGCGCGGCGTCACGAAGATCAGCAGCTCGGCCTTGGTGTTCTTGCGCGAGGTGTTGCGGAACAGCATGCCAATGCCGGGGATGTCGCCCAGGCCGGGCACCTTGGAGATCGTGTTGGACTTGTTGACCTCGTAGATGCCGCCCAGCACCACGGTCTGCCCGTTGTCGACCAGCACCGAGGTATTGATTTCGCGGGTGTCGATGGTCGGAATCTTGCCGCTACCCGGTGCGTCCACGTAGCCGGCCAGCGCATCCTTCTTGACGTTGATCATCAGGTAGACGCGGTTGTCGGCGGTGATCGTCGGGGTCACCTTCAGCTCCAGCACGGCGTCCTTGAACTGCACCGTGGCGGTGCCGCTGCCGGCGCCGCTGCCGGCGCTGTTCTGGAACGTGACGTAGCCGATCTCCTGGCCCTGGCGGATCACCGCCTCCTGCTGGTTGGCGGTGATCACGCGCGGGCTGGAGACTACCTCGCCACGACCCTCGGTCTGCGCGGCGGAGAGTTCCAGGTCGATCGCGTAGTTGGCGCCGAGGATGGCCAGGCCGAACGAGCCGCTCGGAGTGCCGGCCGGCAGGTTCACGTTGAGGCCACCGGAACCCACCGTGTCTGGCGCACTGTTGTTGCCAATCGCGCTGGGTACGCCGCTGCCAAGCTGCAGCACCTGGCCGCTCGGGTTGGTCTGCTTGCCGCTGATGCCGAACTTCGCACCGAGTTCGCGGGTGAAATCGTCGGTGGCAACCACGATGCGCGACTCGATCAGCACCTGCTGCACCGGCTTGTCCAGCACCGCGATCAGGTCGCGCAGCTGCCGGATCTTCTCGGGCGTGTCGTTGAGCAGCAGCGTGTTGGTGCGCTCGTCGAACGACACGCTGCCACGCGGCGACAGGAAGCCACGCTGGGTGTTGCTGCCGCTGGAACCACCACCACCTTGCATGCTGCCACTGGTCAACAGCTTGGCAATGTCCGCCGCCTTGCCGTAGCTGATCGGCACGTAGTCGGTGACCAGCTCGGCGGTGTCCTGTGCCTTCAGCTTGGCGTCGGCCACGTCCTGCTCGTACTTGGCCAGCTCGGCCTGCGGCGCCACCCATACCACGTTGCCGTTGCGGCGCTTGTCCAGGCTCTTGGCACGCAGGATCACGTCCAGCGCCTGATCCCACGGCACGTTGACCAGGCGCAGGGTGACGCTGCCGCCGACGCTGTCGGAGGCGACCAGGTTGAGACCGGAGATGTCCGCGATCAGCTGCAGCGCCGAACGCACCGGGATGTCCTGGAAGTTGAAGGTGACGCGCTTGCCGTTGTAGCTGGGCTCCTGGCCCAGCCTGGCCAGCTTGGCGTCCTTGGCGTCGGCTTTCTTCGGCGCCACTTCGACCACGTACTGGTCGGCGGTCTGGTAGGCCGAGGTCTCGACGTCACCCTTGACCGCGATCTCCATGCGCGCACCGCCGCCGTTGCCGGCGCGGGTGACGATGGACTGCACCGGCGTGGCGAAGTCCAGCGTATCCAGGCGCTGGGCCAGGTTGGCCGGCAGGTTGGCGTGGTCGATGGTGACCAGCACCTTGTCGCCCCTGCGGGTCATTTCGGCATTCGCGCCGCTGCCGCTGAAGTTGATCAGCACGCGGCCTTCGCCGTTCGGGCCCCGACGGAAGTCGATGTTGGAGATGGCAGGACCGGCCGATGACGACGGCAGTGCCTTGGTCGGGTCGATCGCGGAGGCGGTGGTCACGGACTGATCCGTGCTGCCGTTGTTGACGGTCAACACCAGGCTGTTGCCTTCGACACGCGAGCGGTAGCTCGATTCGCGCATCAGCTCGACCACCACACGGGTACGGCCGCCGGCCGATACCGCGGAAACGCCCGAGGTCGAGCCCTTGCCGATGTCCAGATGGCGCTGGGCCGCGTTGTCGGTGTCGGCGAAGTCGACCGCGATGCGCGGCGGGTTGCCGGTGGTGAAGATCTTCGGCTGCGGCACCGGGCCATCGCCGAAGTCCATGTGCAGCTCGACGCTGCCGCCAGGCAGTGCGTCGTAGCTGATGTTCTTCAGCGTGGTGGTGGCTGCCATCGCAGCGCTGGCCCAGGTGGCGCCGGCGATCAGCAGGCCCATCAACATGTAACGGCTCGCATGGCGCATGACACGGCCCCGGACGGATTGGATTTGGTTGGTCATTGCATCAGCCCCTGTCTACCTATTTCGCGTCAAGCGCGATGCTGGCCGGACGTTCCATCCAGCCACCATTACCGTTGGATACCAGCTCGACCAGGTCGATATGGTCTTCGCTGATCGCCGTGATATGCCCGTAGTTCTGGCCCATGTACTCATTGACATGGACGCGATGGATCACACCACCCGGGTCCTTGACCAGCACTTCCATGCCCGCACCGGTACCGACCGTGCCGACCATCTTCAGGCTGTCCAGCGCAAACAGCTCCAGCGGCTGCTTGGCGCGGTTGGCATCGGGTCGTGGACCGCTGGTGGCGCTGCTGTTGTCCAACTCGGCCGTGCTCGGGCTGAACGGATCACGCCGGTCCTGGTCGTCGTACTTGAACGTCTCGAACGTCTTGATCACCGGCAACGGCTGGATCGGCGCGCCCTTCCTGGCCTTTTCCTGGGCGACCCAGGTGCGCAGGTCGGACATGCCGCGGGTGCAGCCGGCCAATACCAGCACGGCAGCCAGCATCGGCAACAGGCGCGCCACGCGGGTCGGCTTGATGGCAGTCAGCTTGTTCATCATTTCGCCCCCCCCGCCTTCTTGCCCGCGCCAGCAGTGGAGCTCTCTTCGTCATCCAGGTAGCGGTAGGTCTTCACGGTACCCTGCAGGACCAGCTGTCCGTTCGCGGGGCCGTCCTTGCCTGCCGACTTCGGCGTCAGCGAGACGTCGTGCAGGGTCAGGATCACCACCCGCGGCAACGAGGCCACGCCGCTGATGAATGCGCCGAACTGGTGATAGGTGCCGGTCATGCGCAGCGTGATCGGCTTTTCCGCGTAGAAGTCCTTCGGGGTCTCCGGGCCGGGCTGGAACAGTTCGGTCTCCAGGCCCGCGGACTGTGCGGTCTGCGAAATGTCAGTCAGCAGTTCGGGCATCTCGGTCTTGCTGGGCAGCTGGCGCAGCAGCTGGCGCAGCATGTCCTGCATCTCGTCGAGCTGCTGTTGCAACGCTTCAAGGTTGACCGACTTGGCCTGCTTGGTGGAGAACTCCTGCTTGAGCTGGTTTTCCTTGCCGACCAGCGTATTCAGGCTGTCCTGCTGGTCGCTGACGAAGAAGTACCAGCCCACCAGCAGCACGAAGCCCAGCAGCAGGGCGGTGAAGAAGATCTTGACCGATTGCGGCCAGCCGCCGACGTTGTTGCGGTCGAGGTTCTGGAGATCGTTGAAGAAACTCATGATCCGGCACCTCCCGTGGCAGCTGGCGCATTCACCGGCCTGGCTTCCGGGGTAGCCGTTGTCGCAGGCTTCGCCGGCGGGGTGGTCGCCGCCCTGGCTGCCGCGCCGAGCGCCGCCGGCACCGCCGGAGCCGCGCCGGAGCTGGCACCAGCCGGCAACACCGGGGTCTTGCCGTCGGTTTCGTCGGTCTTCGGCTTGCTCAGCAGCACGTTCAGGCCGAACACATACGGCATGCGGGTGCCGTTATGCGTGTTTTCGGTCTTGCTCAGATCGGCATGACCCATCCACGGCGAAGTCTCGATGTTGCGCATGTACTCGGCGACGCTGGCATTGGACTGGGCCACGCCGTCGAGCGACATGGACTGGCCGCTCTGCTTCAGGCCGGACAGGCGCGCACTGGTGGGAATCGTCTTCACCAGTTCGTCGAACAGATGCACCATCTGCGAGCGGTCGGCCTGCAGCTGTTCGATGATCTGCTTGCGTGCGAGCAGGTGCTCGCGCACCTTCTCCAGGTCCTTGATCCTGGCGATGCGCACGTCGAGCTGCTTGATCTCGGTCTGCAGGTAGGCGTTGCGCTCGTTCTGGTTGTCGATGCGCTGATCCATCCAGAAGACCCACAGCAGCAGCACGCCCAGTGCCACCACGAAGGCGGCCACGAGCTGCATGTAGAACTCGCGTTCGCGTTGCTTGCGCCGCTCGGCGCGCCACGGAAGTAGATTGACGTGTGCCATCAGTCGAAGCTCCTCAAGGCGAGGCCGACCGCGATCATCAATGCGGGGGCGTCCTGCGCCAGCGACTGCGCCTGGACCCGTGGCGACAGCGACATGCGCGCCAGCGGATTGGCGACGACACAGGGCACGCCGAGCTGTTCTTCCAGCATCGGTCCCAGCCCCTCGATCGAGGCGCAGCCACCGGCCAGCACCACCTGGTCGACCTTGCTGTATTCGCTGCCGGCAAAGAAGAACTGCAACAGCCGGCTGATCTGCTGGATCAGCGATTCCTTGAACGGCTCCAGCGCCTCGGTCTCGTACGACTCGGGCAGGCCGCCCTTGCGCTTGGCGCGGCCGGCTTCCTCGTAGGAGAGCCCGAAGCGGCGCATGATCTCGTCGGTCAGCTGCTTGCCGCCGAAGACCTGTTCGCGCGAGTAGATCGTGCGCTGGTTGCGCAGCACCGACAGCGTGGTCATGGTGGCGCCGATGTCGACCACCGCCACCAGCGCGTCGCGACCGACGTTGAGCTGGTCGGCGATCATCGCGAAGGCGTTCTCCATCGCGAACGCCTCGACGTCGATCACCGCGGCGGTGAGCCCGCCCAGGTCCAGCGCGGCCACGCGCATGTCGACGTTCTCGGTACGCGAGGCGGCCAGCAGCACGTTGTTCATGTCGGGGTTGTCGCGGACCGGACCGAGCACCTCGTAGTCGAGGCTGACTTCGTCGATCGGGTACGGGATGTACTGGTTCGCCTCGACCTGGATCTGGCCTTCCAGATCATCGTCGGACAGCTCGGCGGTCATCGGGATGATGCGCGTGATCACGGCCGACCCGGCCACCGCGGCAGCGGCATGCTTGAGCTTGGAGCCCGAGCGTGCCAGCGCGCGACGGATCGCATCGCCCACCGCCTCGACCTCGACGATGTTTTTCTCGACCACGGCATTCGGCGGCAACGGCTCGACCGCGTAATGCTCAACGCGATAGCGACCGCCCGCCTGACTTAGCTGCAGCAGCTTGACGGCAGTCGAACTGATGTCGACACCAATCAGCGCCGGCTTCTTCGGTGTAAAGAGCCCCACGGTGTTTCCCCCTTGCTGCTAACGCCCGTAGCCAGAATCCTGGCGGGGTGCGCAGTGGCATTAAATCGAAAAAATAACGCAATGGCAACGGTCTACGGGAACTTTCTCAAGTAATTGGCGTGATGCCCGCCACATTTACAGGGAAGCCCCTCTTGGCCCGACCCTTGCTTCGGAGGCCGGCTTCTGTATTGGTCGACCGCTGCTCATGTGGGGAATACTCCTACATCTATACTCTGTCATGTTTTGACTCAGGTCTCGCTATCCCCACACCATGCAAATTTTCAAACGCTTGTTGCGCTGGGCCTCGATCCTGGCCTCTTCCGGTTTGCTCCTGGCAGTTGTCGCGGTGGGTGTGGCGTACTGGCTGATCGCCCCGAGGCTCCCTTCGGTGGCCGAACTGAAGAACTATCCGATGCAGGTGCCGCTGCGCGTGCTGAGCGCCGACGGCAAGCTGATCGCCAGTTTCGGCGAGACCCGGCGCATCCCGGTGAATATCGACAACGTGCCGGACCGGCTCAAGCACGCCGTGCTGTCGGCCGAGGACGCGGACTTCTATCACCACCCTGGCGTGGACTGGCATGGCATCGCGCGGGCCGGCTGGCATGTCCTGGTGACCGGTGGCGACAAGGGCCCCGGCGGCTCGACGATCACCCAGCAGGTCGCCCGCAACTTCTTCCTGAGCCCGGAAAAACTGTATTCGCGCAAGCTCACCGAGATCTTCATCGCGCTGCGCATCGAGCACGAGCTCACCAAGGACCAGATCCTCGAGCTGTACCTCAACAAGATGTTCCTCGGCCACCGCTCGTATGGTGTGGCCGCAGCCGCCGAGTACTACTACGGCAAGACGCTGGACCAGCTGACCGTGGCCGAATGCGCGCTGATCGCCTCGACCTTCCAGTTGCCGTCGGTGGTCAACCCGATCAACGGACAGCCGCGCGCGATCGCCCGGCGCAACTGGGTGCTGGGCGAAATGCTGCGCCACGACTACATCACCAGGGCCGTGTACGAGCAGGCGATCGCCGAGCCGAACCACGCCTACCCGCACGAGCAGCCGATCGAGGTGGACGCCCCCTACCTGGCCGAAATGGTGCGCCGGCAGGTGCTCGACCGCTTCGGCAACGATGCGCTGACCGAAGGCTACGTGGTCAGGACCACGGTGCAGAGCAGCCGCCAGCAGGCTGCCGTGGAAGCGGTGCGCGACGGACTGATCGCCTATGACCGCCGGCATGGCTGGCGCGGACCGGAAGCCCATCAGGAGCTGCCGGCGGGCGCCGGCGAAGCGGATTTCGACGGCCTGCTGGCCAATTACGGCAGCGTCTCCGGCATGCAGCCGGGCATCGTCACGGCCAGCGACGCGAAGCAGGCGACGGTCTATCTGTCCAGCCACGAGAGCGCGATCCTCGACCCCGCCGGGGTCAGCTGGGCGCGTCCGCACATCAATGACGACCGCGTCGGTGCCGCGCCGACCAGAGTCGACAGCGTGCTCAAGCGCGGCGACATCATCCGGCTGGCGCGCGACGACAAGGGCGAGTGGCAGCTGGCGCAGGTTCCCGCCGCGCAGGCCGCGCTGACTTCGATCGAGCCGGAGGACGGCTCGATCCAGGCCCTGGTCGGCGGCTTCAATTTCGTGCGCAGCAAATTCAACCGGGCCGTGATGGCGGCGCGCCAGCCCGGTTCCAGCTTCAAGCCGTACCTGTACTCCGGCGCGTTCGAGCGCGGCTTCACCCCGGCCTCGATCATCAACGACGCGCCGCTCGCCCTGCCCGACCCGTCGCGCCCGAACGGCATCTGGACGCCCTCCAACGACGACGACAAGTTCGCCGGGCCGATGCGCCTGCGCGAAGCGCTGGTGCAGTCGAAGAACCTGGTCTCGGTGCGCCTGCTCGACGCCATCGGCGTGCGCTACATGCGCGAATACGCCACCCGCTTCGGCTTCTCGCAGGACGCGATCCCGGCCAACCTGTCGATGGCGCTGGGCACCGCCTCGGTGTCGCCGATGGGCATGGCCCGCGGTTATGCGGTGTTCGCCAATGGCGGCTACCTGGTCACGCCGTATTTCATCCACGAGATCGACGACCGCAACGGCAAGCCGGTGTACGTGGCCAACCCCGCGCGCGCCTGCCGCAACTGCCAGGAGCGCCTGCTCGACACGCGGCCGCCCGGCCCGCCGCCGGCCGAGATGAACCCCACCCCCGCCAACAACCTGGCCAGCGCGTCATCCGCAGCCCCCGCCGGGTCCAGCAGCGTCGACGGCGTCGGCGACGCGGTGCTGCCGGCCGACGCGCACGGCGGCGGCGCGCACCCGCCGGTGCTCGCGCCGCGTGTGCTCGAGGCACGCAACGATTACCTGGTGACCTCGCTGATGAAGGACGTGATCCTGCGCGGCACCGGTTCGGCCGCGCGCGCGCTGGAGCGCGATGACCTGGCCGGCAAGACCGGCTCCACCAACGATCACCGCGACGCCTGGTTCGTCGGCTTCAACGGCGACTTGTCGACCGCCGTGTGGCTGGGTTTCGACGACTACAGCTCGCTCGGCCGCGGCGAGTTCGGCGCCAAGGCCGCGCTGCCGATCTGGATGTCGTACATGGGCAGCGTCCTGAAAGGCATGCCGTCGAGCACGTTGCCGATGCCGCCGGGAATCAGTACGGTATTGATCAACCGCTACAGCGGCCTGCCCGCCTCGTCGGGCGATCCGGACGGCATCAACGAGATGTTCAAAGTGGAAGACGTCGACCGCCTGCGCAGCCAGGCCGCCCAGCAGGAGGAGCAGGACCAGCAGCACGCCTACGACATCTTCTGAGCCTTCGATGCAGCTTCCGGCAACAGGAAGCTGCCGGTTACCGATCGATGAGGAGCGCGCCATGTCACGAGGCGAACACCACCGCATCCACGCGCACGACCGCCTGCAACGCAATCGCCTGCGCGTCGCCCAGGAGGCGGCGCGGCTGATGAGCGAACACGGCATCCGCGACTTCCACCACGCCAAGCTGAAGGCCGCCGAGCGGCTGGGCATCCTCGACACGCAGGCGCTGCCGCGCAACCTGGAAATCGAGCAGGCGCTGCGCGAGCACCAGCGCCTGTTCCTCGCCGACAGCCAGCCGCAGCTGCTGCGGCAGCGACGCGAGGCGGCGGTCGAGGCCATGCGTTTCCTGGCTGCGTTCGAACCGCGCCTGGTCGGCGCCGTGCTCGAGGGCACCGCCGACGCGCATTCGGCAGTCTGCCTGCATGTGTACAGCGACGACCCCGAGGTGGTCGTGCTGTACCTGCGCGAACACGGCGTGCCGATCGAGACCCAGGTGCGCCGGCTGCGCTACGGCCGCGACGAGCAGCCCGAGTACCCGGTGCTGCTGTTCGCCGCCGACGAGCTGCCGTTCGACCTCACCGTGCTGCCGCGCGATGCGCTGCGCCAGGCGCCGCTGGACCGCGCCGACGACCGGCCGATGCGTCGCGCGTCGCTGGCCCAGGTGGAAATGCTGCTCGCCGAGGACGCCGGAGAGGCCTTCGAGCAACGGCTGGGCGCGGCGTTGCGCTGAACCCGGGTCGTCTCTCGCCCAAAAAAGCCCCGGCCAAGGCCGGGGCTCTTCTTTGGCGCGACGTGGCGGTCAGCGCTTCGCGGTCGCCACGTAGTCGCGTACGTCGGCGCCGGTGTAGACCTGGCGCGGGCGGCCGATGCGCGATCCCGGCGTTTCGTGCTGCTCGATCCAGTGCGCGATCCAGCCGGCGGTGCGCGCGATCGCGAACATCACGGTGAACATCTCGGTGGGAATGCCGAGCGCCTTGTAGATGATGCCGGAATAGAAGTCGACGTTCGGATACAGCTTGCGCTCGACGAAGTACTCGTCCTTCAGCGCCGCCTCTTCCAGCTTCATCGCCACTTCCAGCAGCGGGTCGTTGACGCCCAGCTCGGCCAGCACCTTGTGGCACATTTCGCGGATGATCTTCGCGCGCGGATCGAAGTTCTTGTACACGCGATGACCGAAGCCCATCAGGCGGAAGCTGTCGTTCTTGTCCTTCGCGCGCAGGATCGCCGACTCGACGTTGTCCGGCGTGCCGATCTCCTGCAACTGCCTGAGCACGGCCTCGTTGGCGCCGCCATGCGCGGGGCCCCACAGCGCGGTGATGCCGGCGGCGATCGACGCGTACGGGTTAGCGCCGGTGGAGCCGACCAGGCGCACGGTCGAGGTGGATGCGTTCTGCTCGTGGTCGGCGTGCAGGGTGAACAGCAGGTCCAGCGCCTTGGCCGCGACCGGGCTCATCTGCAGCGGCTCGCTCGGCACCTCGAACATCATGTGCAGGAAACGGTCGACGTATTCCAGGTTGTTGCGCGGGTAGCGCATCGGCCAGCCGATCGAATAGCGGTAGCAGGCGGCGGCGATCGTCGGCATCTTGGCGATCAGGCGGATCGCGGCGAGCTTGCGGTCGGCCGGATCGTCCACATTGAGGTCGTCGTGGTAGAACGCCGACAGCGAGGCCACCGCGGCGGCCAGCATCGCCATCGGGTGCGCGTCGTGGTGGAAGCCCTGGAAGAAATTCTTCAGCGACTCGTGCAGCATCGTGTGATGCGCGACGTCGTGCTCGAACGTGGCGAACTCGGCCGGCTTCGGCAGCTCGCCGTTGAGCAGCAGGTAGGCCACTTCGAGGAAACTGGAGTTCTCCGCCAATTGCTCGATCGGATAGCCGCGGTACAGCAGCACGCCCTTGTCGCCATCGATATAGGTGATCGCGCTCATCGTGCTGGCGGTGCTGCCGTAGCCGGGGTCGTAGGTGAAGTGGCCGGTGTCCTTGTACAGCGTGGCGATGTCGATGCACGCCGGACCGAGCGTGCCGCTGACCAGCGGCAGTTCGCTGCTGCGGTTGCTCGACTCATCCACCAGCTTGACGGTCTTGGGATCGGACACGGAAACCTCCTTACATGTAGGTCGTCACCACCGGCAACCGCGATGGCGGCGCCGGCCGGCGAAGGAATGCCTGGGCATGGCGTGCCGGGGAGAACACGCGATGCAACGGACGCGGTGACGTCAGTTCACCGGCCATTATCGCACAAGGTCCCGTTTGCATTCGATGGCGAATGGTCGAAGACCGGGCACGAAAAGACACGGGGCAAGCCTGCGCCTGCCCCGTGTCTTGAATCGGATCTGCGCAGCCCGCGCGAGGCGCCGGCTGCCGCCGCCACTTATTCCTTGACGGAACCCGCATAGCGGCGACGGAACTTGTCGACGCGGCCGCCGACGTCCAGCGTCTTCTGCTTGCCGGTGTAGAACGGGTGCGAATGGCTGGAGATATCCACCTTGATCAGCGGGTACTCGTTGCCGTCCTCCCACTTGATGGTTTCCTTGCTGGACATGGTCGACTTGGTCAGGAACGCGAAGTCGGACGACAGGTCCTGGAACACCACCGGGATGTAGTTCGGATGGATATCAGGCTTCATGGCTGGCTCTAAAGCGGTGGTGAAAAGAGCGGCATTGTAACGAGGAACCGGCTGCCGCTGCAAGTCAGGTCAGCCCGGCACGCCCAGCGCACGCCGCACCATCGCGGCAAAGCGGGCCTGGTCGACTTCCAGCACGATGTTCGCCCGGGCCGGCCGGCCCAGGCGCGCGTTCCAGTCGACCACGGTGGTGCCGCGAGTCAGGCGGCCGTCCAGTTCCACCGCCACCGCCCGGGTCTCGCGCCGGATGACGATCGAAGGATCAAGCGCCACCGCCATCGCCAGCGCGTCGGCGGCGATCACGCCACGGCGGTCGTGCTTCGCGTTGTAGCGGCGCGCCGCCCCCATGATCCTGCCGAAGAAGTCCGCGCGCCGATCGCCCGCGGCGAGCCAGCCATCGAACTCGGCATCGTCGAAGGCATGCCGCAGGGTGGCCTCCCAGTCGACCAGGTCGAACGCGGGAAACGCCTCGAACACCACGTGCGCCGCTTCCGGATCGAAGCCGATGTTGAACTCGGCCGGCACCTTGCCGGTATTGCCGTGGCCGGTGACCGCGCCGCCCATCACCACCAGCCGCGCCACCCGTTCGGGCAACGTCGGATCGAGCCGCAACGCCAGCGCCAGGTTGGTCAACGGGCCCAGCGCCACCAGGGTCAGCTCGCCCGGCCGCTCGCGGATCAGCCGCAGCAGGGCCAGCGCGGCCGGCTCGCCGGCCAGCGTGGCCGCCGGTTCGGCAAAACCGATGTCGCCGAAACCGTCCTGGCCATGCACGAAGGCGGCGTCCTCGTCCGCCGCACGCACCAGTGGCGCGGCGCAGCCGGCGAATACCGGCGTGGCCGCGCCGGCCAGGTCGACCAGGGTGCGCGCGTTGCGCACGGTATGGGCGAGACCCACGTTGCCGGCGGCGATGCTGAGGCCGGCGATGTCGGCATGTGCGTAGGCCATCAGGATGGCCAGCGCGTCGTCGACGCCGGGGTCCGTATCGATCAGGAGTTGCGGTCGGGTCATGGGCTGGTCGGCTTGGAAAACGGGTCAGCTTAAAGGGAATGGGGAACGGGGAACAGGGAACGGGAAACAAAAGCAGAATCGCCCGCCATCGCACTCCCGTTCCCCGTTCCCCGTTCCCCGTTCCCCGTTCCCCGTTCCCCGTTCCCCGCTTCACGCATGCGCGTAGCGCGCGGCGCCGCCGATCCAGCGCTCGATCAGCTGCCCGGTCTGCCGCGGATGCTCGGCCAGCATGTGTTCGCCGACCTGCTGCACCGCCGGCAACAGGTGCGCGTCGCGGGTGAGGTCGGCGATGCGGAAGCTGAGCTGGCCGGTCTGGCGGGTACCCAGCACTTCGCCCGGGCCGCGCAGTTCGAGATCCTTCTCCGCGATGCGGAAGCCGTCGTTGGTGTCGCGCATCACCTGCAGCCGCTCACGCGCCAGCTGGCCCAGCGGCGGCTGGTACAGCAGCACGCAATTGGAGGCCACCGCGCCGCGGCCGACCCTGCCGCGCAGCTGGTGCAGCTGGGCCAGCCCCAGCCGCTCGCTGTTCTCGATCACCATCAGGCTGGCGTTCGGCACGTCCACGCCGACCTCGATCACCGTGGTCGCCACCAGCACGGCCAGCGCGCCGGCCTTGAACGCGTCCATCACCGCCTGCTTTTCCTTCGGCTTCATGCGGCCATGGATCAGGCCGACCTTGAAGCCGGCCAGCGCGGCGGAGAGTTCCGCGTGCGCCACCTCGGCCGCCTGCGCACGCAGCTGTTCGGATTCCTCGATCAGCGTGCACACCCAGTACGCCTGGCGTCCTTCGCCGCAGGCGGCGTGGATGCGCTCGATCACCTCGATCCGCCGCGCGTTCGAGATCGCGATGGTCTGCACCGGGGTGCGTCCGGGCGGCAGTTCGTCGATCGACGAGACGTCGAGGTCGGCGTACGCGCTCATCGCCAGCGTGCGCGGGATCGGCGTGGCGGTCAGCACCAGTTGGTGCGGCACCAGCTCGCCATCCTTGCCCTTGTCGCGCAGCGCCAGCCGTTGCTGCACGCCGAAGCGGTGCTGCTCGTCGACGATCACCAGGCCGAGCCGCGCAAACGCCACGCCCTCCTGCATCAGCGCATGCGTGCCGACCACCACCGGCGCGCCCTCGGCCACCCGCGCCAGCGCCTGCTTGCGCGCCTTGCCGGTGACCTTGCCGGCCAGCCACTCCACCTCGACGCCGAGCGGCTGCAGCCAGTGCCGGAAATTGTGCAGGTGCTGTTCGGCCAGCAGTTCGGTCGGCGCCATCAGCGCCACCTGATGCCCCGATTCCACCGCCGCCAGCGCCGCCAGCGCCGCGACCACGGTCTTGCCGCTGCCGACGTCGCCCTGCACCAGCCGCAGCATCGGCCGGGGCCGTGCCAGGTCGCGTTCGACTTCACGGCTGACCCGCAGCTGCGCGGCGGTCAGGCGGAACGGCAACCCGGCAAGCAATGCCCGACGCAGGGCACCGCTGCCCTCCAGCTTCGGCGCATGCCGACGCCGCACTGCCGCGCGCATGCGCTTCAGGCTCAGGTGCTGGGTCAGCAATTCCTCGAACGCCAGTCGCTGCTGCGCCGGATGCTGGCCCAGCATGAGCTGACCCAGATGGGCGTCCGGCGGCGGCCGGTGCACGTACAGCAGCGCATCGCGCAAGGACGTGAGACCGTGCCGGGCGCACAGCTCGGGCGGGATCAATTCCAGTTGCGTGGCCGGCGGCAGTAGCGCCAGCGCCTTGCCGATCACTCCGGCCAGCCGCTTCGGACCCAGCCCCTCGGTGGTCGGATAGACCGGGCTGAGCAACTCGTCGACCGCGGCAGCCACGTCGCCGCTCAGGCGCTGGTAGTTCGGATGCACCATCTCCAGCCCCTGCGCGCCGTGGCGCACTTCGCCATAGCAGAGCAGACGCGTCCCCGGCAGCAGTTGTTCGGCCTGTGCCCGGTTGAAGTGGAAGAAGCGCAGCAGCAGGGTCTGCCGGCTGGCGTCGCCGATCGCCACCTTCAGTTGCGGGCGATAGCGGAAGCCGCGCTCGACCGCTTCGACCACGCCTTCGACCTGCGCCCGTTCGCCCACGCGCAGGTCCGCGATCGCGGTGATCCGGGTCTTGTCCTCGTAGCGCAGCGGCAGGTGGAACCACAGGTCCTGCACCCGCTCCAGCCCGAGCCTGGCCAGCGACGCGACCAGCGCCGCGCCGACACCCGGCAGCGCGCCCACCGGCGTGAGGCCCGGATCGGTACCGACGGTGGAAGCGGGACGGGCGGTGCGGGTGGCCATGACCTGCAAGCCTAACCGAGCACCGTCTCTTGTCGTAAGCCGGACGCCGACAGCGGCTGTCGGCGTGGGGCGCCGAGCGGACTCAGTCCAATACCATCACTGCGTCGACTTCCACCTGCGCCGCCTTCGGCAGACCGGACACTTCGATGGTGGAACGCGCCGGGTACGGCTGCTGGAAGTATTCGGCCATCACCGCATTGACCGCGGCGAAATTGGTGAGGTCGGTGACGTAGATGCCGACGCGCACGATCTGCGCCAGCGAGCCGCCGGCCGCCGCAGCCACCGCGGTGAGGTTGTCGAACACCCGCCGCGTCTGCGCCGTGATGTCGCCCTCGACCAGCGCACCGGTGTCCGGGTCCAGCGGAATCTGGCCGGAGAAGTACACGGTGTTGCCGGCACGCACGGCCTGCGAATACGGGCCGATCGCGGCGGGGGCTTTCTCGGTGGAGACGATGCTGCGGGACATGGATGACCTCGGGATGCAGGTTCGGGATGCGGGAAGATTACCGCGTCACGGCTTGCGTGCACACATTACGGCGCGTCGAGGCCCGCAACGAACCCGGATCACAAAGGATAGCGGTACGCCCCGCTGACCACGCCGGTGCGGCGCACGCGGCGGATCACGTCGGCCAGATGCTTGCGGCTCTTCACTTCCATCGCGAACAGCAAGGTCGCGGCGGCGGCATCGCGCTCGACGTATTCCACGTTCTCGATGTTCGAATCGGCCGCGGCGATCGCGGCGGCCACGGTGGCCAGCACGCCCGGGCGGTTGATCACCTCGATGCGCAGCTCGGCGCGGTAGTCGCCCTGCACGTCGCGGTCCCACTCGATCGCCACGCAACGCTCGGGCGACTTGCGCAGCTCGACCACGTTCGGGCATTCCTCGCGGTGCACCACGATGCCCTTGCCCGAGGACAGGTAGCCGATGATGTCGTCGCCCGGCAGCGGATGGCAGCAGTTGGCGAAGCTGAGCACGCCGCGCTCGGCGCCGGTGATGCGGATCTTCTCGTGCGCGTGCGCCGACGCGTGCGGCTTGCCCGCCTTCTTGCCGCGCGATGCCAGCAGCTGGCTGGCGACCACGTCGGGCATGCGGTTGCCCAGCGCGATGTCGGACAGCAGCTCCTCCAGCCGTTTCAGCTTGGAGGTTTCCAGGAAGCGGTCCAGCACCGCCGCCGGAATGCCGTCCAGGCTGCTGCCCTGCGCGTCCAGCGCGCGATCGAGCATGCGGTGGCCGAAGTCCACCGCGTCCTCGTGCTGCAGGTGTTTCAGGTATTGCCGGATCGCGGTGCGCGCCTTGCCGGTGACGACCACTTCCAGCCAGGCCGGGTTCGGCACCGCCGACGGCGCGGTGATGATCTCCACCAGCTGGCCCGACTCCAGCTTCGCGCGCAGCGGCAACAGCTTCTTGTCGACCCGCGCGGCCACCGCGTGGTCGCCCACGTCGGTGTGCACGGCGTAGGCGAAATCCAGCGCGGTGGCGTTGCGCGGCAGCGACAGGATGTCGCCACGCGGGGTGAACAGGTAGACCTCGTCGGGGAACAGGTCGATCTTGACGTTCTCGATGAACTCCGACGACGACACGGTGCTCGCCGAACTGTCGACCAGCGAGGACAGCCACTCCCGCGCCCGCGCCTGCGCGCTGTTGGCCGGGCCCGAATCGGTCTTGTAGGCCCAGTGCGCCGCCACGCCGCGCTCGGCCACCGAATCCATCTCGGCGGTGCGGATCTGCACCTCGATCGGCGCGCCGAACGGCCCCAGCAGCACGGTGTGCAGCGACTGGTAGCCGTTCGCCTTCGGGATGGCGATGAAGTCCTTGAAACGGCGATCGACCGGCTTGTACAGCGCGTGCACCACCCCCAGCGCCATGTAGCAGCTCATCGCGCTGTCGACGACCACGCGGAAGCCATAGACGTCCATCAGCTGGGCGAAGCTCTTGTGGTCGCCGCGCATCTTGGAATAGATGCTCCACGGCGACTTGATCCGGCCGACCACGTGGGCCGGCAGGTGGTCGGCGGAAAGCCGTGCCGACAACGCCGCCTCGATCTTGCCCATCGCCTCGCGGCGGTTGCCGATCGCGGCGCGGATGCGCTCGCTGATCACGCGGTAACGGTCCGGATAGAGTGCGCGGAAACCCAGATCCTGCAGCTCCGCCTTGAACTTGTTCATGCCCAGGCGCTGCGCGATCGGCGCGTAGATCTCCAGCGTCTCGCGCGCGATGCGGCGGCGCGAGGATGCGTCCTTGGCGCCGAGGGTGCGCATGTTGTGCAGGCGGTCGGACAGCTTGATCAGGATCACGCGGATGTCGCGCGCCATCGCCAGCAGCATCTTGCGGAAGCTTTCCGCGTCCGCCTCCTGGCGGCTGCCGAAGCGCATCTTGTCCAGCTTGGTGACGCCGTCGACCAGTTCGGCCACCACCTCGCCGAATTCGGCGGCCAGCGTCTCGCGGCTGAGCTCGGTGTCTTCCAGGGTGTCGTGCAGGATCGCCGCGATGATCGTCTCGGCGTCCAGACCCAGCTCAGCCAGGATGCCGGCCACCGCCACCGGATGGGTGATGTACGGCTCGCCGCTCTTGCGCTCCTGGCCGGCATGCGCCTGCGCACCGATCTGGAACGCGCGCAGCACGCGCTCGACCTGCGCGTCGGGCAGGTAGGCAATACGTTCTTTCAGCGCCAGCGCATACGGCGGCAGCGCGGACAGGTCGACCGTGGCGGAGTGGGTGGCCGCAGTCATCGGTGCCTGCGCCTGGTCAGGCGCTCGCCTCGTGGAAGGAACTTCCAACGGTTGCCGGATGCGCGCAGCCCGTCGCACCGGACGCGCCGGCGCGACGGGTACGCGTGCTACAGCAACCGCCGTCCATCAGTCGTCGCCGCCCTTGGACAGGTCGTCGTCGACCTCGGCCGCGGCCCATTCCAGCGCTTCGCGCTCGGCGCGCTCGCGTTCGGCCTTGTCGATCTGGTCGATCGTGGCCTGGTCGATGCGGCGGGCGGCGATCTCGCGCAGCGCCAGCACGGTCGGCTTGTCATGATCGGGATTGACCGCCGGCTCGGCGCCCTTTTCCAGCTGGCGCGCGCGCTTGGTCGCCATCAATACCAGCTCGAAACGGTTGTCGACCACCTCGAGGCAGTCCTCCACGGTAATACGTGCCATGCGAAATCCTTAGGGAATAGTGACTTATATGACCTGACAGTGTAGCCAGCGGGTGCTTTGCTGGCAATGCGCACGACGCGTATCATGGCCGGCTGGCCGCGGAGCCGGCACGCACCCTATGGAAGCAGGCTGAAAGCCGTGCACGATATAAGACCAGACAGTACACTTACTGCCCCCCCGACGCGAATCCCCGCACCGATGCCCTCACCGCTTCGATTTCCGTTATTGAGCCGCTGGTTGCCCGTGCTCGCGATCGCGCTGCTGGCCGGCTGCACCATCGCCAGGCCGCGCACCGACGACCCGCTGGAGAAGTACAACCGCGGCGCGTACAAATTCAACGACGCGGTGGACAAGGCGGTGATCCGGCCGGTCGCGCTGGGTTACCGCAAGGTGACCAACCCGCCCGTACGGCGTTCGTTCAGCGATTTCTTCACCAACATCCGGATGCCGGTCACGGTCGCCAACGACCTGCTGCAGGCGCGCCCGAAGCAGGCGCTGCAAAGCACCGGCCGCTTCCTGGTGAACCTGACCCTGGGCATCGGCGGCTTCTTCGATCCGGCCAGCCAGCTTGGCCTGCCGCTGGAAGACAACGACTTCGGCATCACCCTGGCGCGCTGGGGCGCGCCGGAAGGCGACTTCCTGATGTTGCCGTTCTTCGGCCCCAATACCGCCCGCGACGTCTGGCGCCTGCCGGTCGACAGCTACTTCTTCGACCCCTTGAGCCTGTACGCCAACAACCATCACTACAACGGCCTGCAGTACCTGCCGCAGGCTATGTATCTGGTGACCTTGCGCTCGCGCGCGATCGACGCGGAGGGCTTCCTGCAGTCCGCCTACGATCCTTACGTGTTCATCCGCGACGCATACCGCCAGCAGCGCCTGTACAAGATCTACGACGGCAACCCGCCGGTCGAGATCATCCAGCAGATGCAGGGCCTGGACGAGCAGAACTTCGATCCCGAGGAACTGCTGGACCAGCAGCACCAGTGGGAAAGCAAGCATCCGGGCAAGGCGACCCAGCAGCCATAGGCGGACACTGAACACCGACACGAAACAGGGGCCGCAAGGCCCCTTCTTCGTTGCTGCCCTCCGCAGGCGATCAGGCGATCAGGCGATCGACCTCGCAGACCTGCGCCAGCGTCTGCATCCCGGCCGGCATGTTCACGATCTGCAGCGCCTGTCCACGCCGGGCAACCCCGGCCGCAACCGCCAGCACGCAGGCGAGCCCGGCGCTGTCGCTGTGGCGCACGCCGGCCAGATCGAGCCGCGACATCGAGCCGCCAGCCAGGGCGGACTGGATCGCCTGCAACGCCGCTGCCGCGGTGTCGAAGCTCAGCTCGCCGTGCACGCCCAAGGTGCCGGGCGTGCCCGTGTCGAGCTGGAACCCGTGTCCGGCCGCATCCGTCACGGCTTGTCCTTGTTGTCCTTGGCCATCGTCTCCAGCGCCTTGGAGCCCTGGGTCTCGAGGTTGGTGATCAACTGGTCGATGCCGACCTTGCGGATCTCCGCATCCACCTGGTTGCGATAGTTGGTGACGTAGGAAATGCCTTCGATGATCACGTCATAGGCCTTCCAGTCGCCGCTGCGTCCCTTGCGGAACGCATAGTCGATCGACACCAGCTTGCCGTCGTCCAGCACCACCTGGGTGCGCACCACGGTACGCTTGTCGTTGGGGTCGCCATTGAACGGCAACACCTTGACCCGGCCGCGGGTGTAGTTGAGCAGGCCCTCGGCATAACGGTGCGTGATCGAGTTGTAGAACGCCCGCGCGAAGCGCTCGCGCTGTGCCGGGGTGGCTTCGCGGGCATGCTGGCCGAGCACCAGGATCGAGGCGTAGTCGATGTCGAAGTGGGGCAGGAACACCTCGTCGATGACGCTGATCAGCTTTTCCTGGTTCTTCTTCAGCTCGTCGCGATGCCCCTCGATCGCCGTGGCCAGCTGGTCGGCGATGGCCTGCACGACCGCCACCGGCGCCTGCTGGGCGGTGGCCGGGGCAACAGCATCCGCCTGGGCGAACGCCGGAACGGCGATGACGGTGCCAAACGCGATGGCGGTGGCAAGAGCCAGTCTGCGCAACATGGGTAACTCCTTCAACAGAACCGGCTCAGCGAGCCGGTGGGAATGGCGGGCTATTTGCTGCCGTTGCCGGCATCCTTCTTGTCACTGGGCGAACCGTTGACCAGGAACTTGCCGATCAGGTCCTCCAGCTGCATCGCGGACTGGGTCAGGATCATCTCGTCGCCGTCCTTGAGCGAGTCGGGCGAACCGCCCGGCTGGATCGCAACATACTGGCTGCCGATCAAACCGCTGGTGAACACCGCGGCGGCCGAATCGTCGGGAATCGCGTCGTAGCGCTTGTCGATCGACAGCACGACCTCGGCATTCAGCTTGACCGGGTCGGCATGCACCGACTGCACGCTGCCGATCACCACGCCGGCCATCTTCACCGGCGCACCGGCCGAAAGCGTGCCGACATTGGTGAAGCCCGCCTTCACCGTGTAGCTGCCGCCGACATTGTCGACCACCCCGCCGGCGCCGAAGAACTTGCCCAGCATCTCCTCCAGCGGCTGGGTCGACTTGGTTCGCGCCAGCGTGCCGCCGGCGGCCACCGCCTGCTTCGCGCTGCCGTACTCGATGCCCACGTACTGGTCGCCGAGCAGGCCGCTGGTGAAGATCGTCGCCACCGAATCCAGTGGAATCCTGTCGTAGCTCTTGTCGATCGACAGCTTCACGTCGGCCACGTCGTGGCCCGGCTTCAGCGTGATCGACTGCACCTGGCCGACCCGCACGCCGGCGATCTTCACCGGCGCACGCTCCTTCAGCTGGCCGATGTTGGTGAACTGCGCCTCGACGGTATAGCTGTCGCCCTGGCGCACGTTCGCCACCGAACTGGTCGAGCAAGACCAACCGAACCAGTAGATGGAA
>CAVPQF010000091.1:0-20660 GCA_963707225.1 uncultured Gammaproteobacteria bacterium | reverse complement strand
GGGAAAATTCCGGAGTATTATTTTCAGGCGATTGGCAGCGGAACCGGTGCAATTGCTGCTTGGGAAGCCAATTTGCGTTTACTCGAAGATGGCAGGTTTGGCAATACAAAAATGAAACTGATGGTTTCGCAAAATTCGCCTTTTGTTCCGATTTACGATGCGTGGAAAGCAAACTCGCGGGCAATGCTCCCTTTGGATGACGAAATTGCAAGAAAGCAGGTGGAAGAAATTGATGCCAAAGTACTTTCCAACCGGAAACCGCCGTATCCTACCAGTCCACCGGCATCGGATCGCGGTACTCCTGGCCGGCCGCATCCAGCCGTGCCTTGCGCTTGCGGTACAGCAGCGCGCGATCGAGCCCCCACACCACGCCGAACAGCACGGTGAGGCCCAGCAGAATCGCCGAAAAATCAAATTCCATGCATCAACTCCAGAGTGCCTGACGGATCATCGCTGATCGCGCGGGTTATTTGTCGACTTTCAACACCGCCAGGAAGGCTTCCTGCGGAATCTCCACCCGGCCGACCTGCTTCATGCGCTTCTTGCCTTCCTTCTGCTTCTCCAGCAACTTCTTCTTGCGGCTCACGTCGCCGCCATAGCACTTGGCCAGCACATTCTTGCGCAGCGCCTTCACGGTGGAGCGGGCGATCACCTGCGCGCCAATCGCCGCCTGGATCGCCACGTCGAACTGCTGGCGGGGGATCAGGTCCTTCATCCGCTCGACCAGGTCGCGACCTTTGCGGTCGGCGTGGCTGCGGTGCACGATCAGGCTCAGCGCATCGACCCGCTCGCCGTTGATCAGCACGTCCACGCGCACGAACGGGCCGGCCTCGAAGCGGTCGAAGTGGTAGTCCATCGAGGCGTAGCCGCGCGAGACCGACTTGAGCCGGTCGAAGAAATCCATCACCACCTCGGCCAGCGGCAGCTCGTAGCTGATCTGCACCTGGCTGGCCAGGTACTGGATCGAGCGCTGCACGCCGCGCTTCTCCTCGCACAGGGTGATCACGTTGCCGATGTAGTCCGGCGGCGTGAGGATGTTGGCCACGATGATCGGCTCGCGGATCTCCTGCACCAGGCTGGAGTTGGTCGGCAGCTTGGCCGGGTTGTCGAGCATCAGGATCGAGCCGTCGGTCTTGAGCACCTCGTACACCACGGTGGGCGCGGTGGTGATCAGGTTGATGTCGTATTCGCGCTCCAGCCGCTCCTGCACGATTTCCATGTGCAGCATGCCGAGGAAGCCGCAACGGAAACCGAAGCCCATCGCCTCGGAGCTCTCCGGCTCGAAGAACAGCGCCGCGTCGTTGAGGCGCAGCTTGTCCAGCGCCTCGCGCATCGCCGGATAGTCGTCGGACGACACCGGGAACAGGCCGGCGAACACGCGCGGCTGCATGTGCTGGAAACCGGGCAGCGCCTTGTCGGCCGGCTTGCCGGCGTGGGTCAGCGTGTCGCCGACCGGCGCGCCGTGCACGTCCTTGATCGAGGCGTTGATCCAGCCCACTTCGCCGGCGCCCAGCTTGGCCGTCTTCTTGCGCTTGGGCGTGAACACGCCGACGTCGTCCACCTCGTGCGTGCGCCCGGTGGACATCACCAGCAGCTTGTCGCCGGGCTTGATCTCGCCCTGCATCACGCGCACCAGCGACACCACGCCGAGGTAGTTGTCGAACCAGGAGTCGATGATCAGCGCCTGCAGCCGGTCAGTGTCGCGCGGCTTCGGCGGCGGGATGCGCGCGACGATCGCCTCCAGCACCTCGACCACGTTGAGGCCGGTCTTGGCACTGATCGCCACCGCGTCGGCGGCGTCGACGCCGATCACCGCCTCGATCTCGCCCTTCACCTTTTCGACGTCGGCGGTGGGCAGGTCGATCTTGTTCAGCACCGGCACCACTTCCAGCCCCATCTCCACCGCGGTGTAGCAGTTCGCCACCGACTGCGCCTCGACGCCCTGGGCGGCGTCCACCACCAGCAACGCGCCTTCGCAGGCGGCCAGCGAGCGGCTGACCTCGTAGGAGAAATCGACGTGGCCGGGTGTGTCGATGAAATTGAGCTGGTAGGTCTTGCCGTTGCGCGCGGTATACGGCAACGACACCGACTGCGCCTTGATGGTGATGCCGCGCTCGCGCTCGATCGGATTGTTGTCCAGCACCTGCGCCTCCATCTCGCGATCGGCCAGGCCCCCGCAGATCTGGATGATGCGATCGGCCAGGGTCGACTTGCCGTGATCGATGTGGGCGATGATGGAGAAGTTGCGGATCAATTCCATGGAGCGCTGGCGGCCTGTCGTCGGGCTTGGGTCCTGCCGCCACGCACCATGCGTGGCAGTGCATCGGCATGAAGCGACGCTAACCCGGCATTATCGCATGGAACCCGCCGCCGCCACGCACGGGTTCATGCGGCCAGGCGCCACCGCGAGGGTGGCGCCTGCACCGGCCTCACGCTGCGACCGGATCACTTGTCATCCGGTACCGTCAGACCGATGAAGCTGCTCTGATCGCCGCGGCGCACCAGCAACAGCACCGTGCCGCCGGCCTTCACGTTCTTCGTCGCCGCCTCGAACTCGGCCACGCTGCCGATCTTCTGCTGGTTGACCATGGTGATCACGTCGCCGGCGCGCAGGCCGGCCTGCGCCGCCACCGGGCCGGTGATGTCGCCGATCACCACACCCTGCCCCGGCTTCAGCCCCAGTTGCTTGCGGGTGTCGCTGTCGATCGACTGCACGGTCAGTCCCAGTGCGTCCGAGCCGCTGCGGCTCGATGGGGACGTGGCACCCGGGTTGTTCACCGCGCTCTTGTCGCGCGAGGCTTCGCTGATGGTGACATCCAGCGTCTGCCTCTTGCCGTTGCGCAAAATTTCCACCGGCACCTTGCTGCCCGGCTTGGTCATGCCCACCAGCGGCGGCAGGTCAGTCGCCTGCTGCAGGGGCTGCCCGTTGTAGGCCAGGATGATGTCGCCGGGCTGGATGCCGGCCTTCGCCGCGCCGCTGTCGGGGCTGACGTCGACCACGGCGGCGCCCGCGCCATTCTCGAGATGGAAGGCCTTGACGATGTCGTCGTCCACCGGCTGCATGGTCACGCCAAGCATGCCGCGCGAGACGTAGCCCTTGCTCTTGAGCTGCTGCACCGCGTTCATCGCCACGTCGATCGGGATCGAGAACGACACGCCGAGGTAGTCGCCGGTGTTGGAATAGATCTGCGAATTGATGCCGACCACGCGGCCCTGCAGGTCGAACAACGGGCCGCCGGAATTGCCGCGGTTGATCGGCACGTCGGTCTGGATGAACGAGGTATACGGCTGGTCGCGCTGGCCCAGGTTGCGGCCCACCGCACTGACGATGCCCTGCGTCACGGTGTAGTCGAAACCGAACGGCGAACCGATCGCCAGCACCCATTGGCCCGGCTTCAGGCTGCGCGAGTCGCCGATGCTCACCGTCGGCAGATTGCCGCCAGCGTCGAGCTTGAGCAGGGCGATGTCATAGGTCGGATCGGTGCCGATCACCTTGGCGGTCAGCGTGCGCCGATCCTGCAGGCGCACGGTCACCTTGTCGGCGTGGTCGACCACGTGGTTGTTGGTGAGGATGTAGCCATCGCTGGAAATGATGAAGCCCGAGCCGAGCGAGGTGTGTTTCTGTTCCTGCGGCGACGGCATCATCGGCATGCCGAAGAAGCGGCGCAGGATCTCGGCCTGCGGATCGTCCGGCATGCCCTGCCCGGGCATCATCTGCCCGCGCGCACTGCGGCTGTCGTCCTGTCGCTCGCCGTTGTAGCGTGCCTCGACGTGCACCACGGCCGGCGCGTTCTTCTGCACGATCCCGGTGAAATCCGGCAGCGTCGCCACGCCCGGCGGTGTTTGCGCCTGCAGCGCACCGGCACCGGCGATGCCCAGCAGCGCGCAGCATGCCAGGCTGCGCAAGATGGAATGGTTCATGACTCCTCCTTAGGTTGTTTCCGGTCGGTGGGCCTCGAGCGGGTTGATGACCAGAGTTGCCGCACGGTCGATGCGGGCAAGTGTTGCCCGCGGCCCGGGCGGCGGGTCGGTAAAGCTGAAAACGACCATGGGGACGAGCCGCGGGCAATCACACGCGGACTCGCCTTATTGCGCGACGGCGGAAGCCCGGCGCGAGGTATCCGGTGCCATCCGCTGCTCCGGGTCGAGCAGCAGCAGGTAGCTGCCGTCGTTGTTGTCGAGCGTCCGGTAACGGGGCATCGACGGGTAGTCCGACAGGCGCCGCGCATAGGTCGACTGGCCCTGGCCAAACGACGCACCGAAGGTGGCCGAGGCCTGCTGGCTGAGCAATCCGGCGGAGTTGCCGCTCAACCATGGCGGCACGGCGGCAGGGGCGACCGACTTGTTCGCCGGCGCCACGGTGGTGACCGCACTGGCCTGCTGGGCGGTCAGGGCGGTCAGCCGCTCGGCATCACCGGTCGGCTGTCCGATCATCAGGGCAGCGGCGGCGACGCTGGCAGCAATGGCACCGCCGGTGGACCAGCGCAGCCAGTGGTTGCGCCGGGTCGATGCCGCCGCGGGCTTCGACTCCTGCTCGATCGCCAGCATCACCCGCGCGGCGAAACCGGGCTGCGCCATCGACGGCAACTGCCGGCGCAGGCCGTCGCGGGCGACGTGATAACGGGTCCAGGCCTGCTGCAGCGAAGCGTCGTGGTCGAGCCGGCGCAGCAGGAAACGCAGCTGCTCCTTCGACAACTCGCCATCGATGCCCGCGGAAAGGCTTTCCCGGGTGTCCTGATTCATGCCTGCCTGATTCATGTCTGATCCTCGCGGTCCGACAACAGGGGCCGCAGCTTCTCGTCGATCGCCTCGCGTGCCCGGAAGATGCGCGAACGCACCGTACCGATCGGGCAGCCCATCGCTTCGGCGATTTCATCGTAGCTGAGGCCGTCCACCTCGCGCAGCGTAATGGCGGTCCGCAGCTCCTCGGGCAACGCTTGGACAGTGGAAAACACCGATTGTTCAATTTCCTGGCGCATCAGCTCGCGCTCGGGCGTAGCGCTGTCGTGCATGCGCTCGGCGCCGGCCATGAACTCGGCGTCATCGGCGTCGATGTCGCCGGACGGCGGGCGCCGCCCCATCGCCACCAGGTGGTTCTTGGCGGTGTTCACCGCGATCTTGTACAGCCAGGTATAGAACGCGCTGTCACCGCGGAACGAGCCGATCGCCCGCCACGCACGGATGAAAGATTCCTGCGCGATGTCCTCGCACTCGGCATGGCTCCTCACATAGCGCGAGACCAGCCCGATCACCTTGTGCTGGTACTTGCGCACCAACAGGTCGAAGGCCCGCTTGTCTCCTCGCTGGACACGCTCGACCAGTGCACGGTCCAGTTCATTTTCGCCCATCCGGGCCGTATCCGTCGTCAATGCCGTCTTCCGCTGCGGGAGCTTCGTTTTGAACTGAACGCGGCGCTCAGACCACGGTCCGGCGCCCGAGTTCAGTTCAGGGATGCACAGGGTATCGCCTCCACCATAACGCATGGCCTGTTGGCTGGTTGTCATGCCTGGTCGGGCGCCCCGACCCCGCGATGGGCCAGGACCAGTTATGGGGACGTCCGTCACCGGCTCAAGCCGGCTCGGCCACCCGTCCCTCCAGCAGGCGCTGCCGTTCGGCCAGCAGCTTGTCGAAGCTGATCGGCTGCAGCGGGCGGCAGAACAGGTAGCCCTGCAACTCGTCGCAACCGTGCTGGCGCAGGAACTGCAGGTGCTGCTCGATCTCCACACCTTCCGCCACCACCGCGCGCTTCAACCGGTGCGCCATCTCGATGGTGGCGCGCACGATCGCCTCGTCGTCAGGGTCCACTCCGATGTTGCGCACGAAGCTCTGGTCGATCTTGATGCGGTCGGCCGGCAGCCGGCGCAGGTAGTCCAGCGAGGCCGCGCCGGTGCCGAAGTCGTCGATCGCGATATGGCAGCCCAGCCTGTGCAGCGCGTGCAGGTTCTCGACCAGGTTCGGCGCCTCCTTGATGCTGATGCTTTCGGTGACCTCCATCTCCAGCAAGGTGGGATCCAGCCCGGTTTCGCGCAGCACGGTCGCCACGGTATCCAGCAGTTGTGGCTCCATCAGCTGCACCGCGGACAGGTTCACGCCCAGGCGCAGGCGCAGACTGTAGCGCTGCTCCCATTCCTTCGCCTGGCGGCAGGCGGTGCGCATCACCCATTCGCCGATCGAGACGATCAGCCTGGTCTCCTCGGCCAGCGGGATGAATATCGCCGGACTGATCATGCCCAGCTCCGGATGCTCCCAGCGCACCAGAGCCTCCATGCCCACGATGTCCTCGGTCTCGGTGTTGACCTGCGGCTGGTAGACCACGCGCAGTTCGCCATTGCCCTCGGCGTGGCGCAGGCGCGTCTTCAGCGCCATGCCGTGCTCCTGCGCGTACTCCGGGCTCACCTCGTAGACCTGGAAGGTGTTGCGGCCCTGGTGCTTGGCCGCGTACATCGCCTCGTCGGCATGCTTGAGCAGGGTCTGCGCGTCGCCCGCGTCGTCGGGGAAGAAGCTCAGGCCCATCGACGCGGTCACCTGCAGCTCGGTGCCGTCATCGAGATACAGCGGCGTCTCCATCACCTGCACGATCTTCTCGGCCACGCGCAGCACGTCGTCGTTCTTCACGATGTGGCGCAGCACGACGGTGAACTCGTCGCCGGCGTAGCGCGCCACCGTGTCGGACGCGCGGATGCTGCCGCACAGGCGCTGGGTGACCGTGCGCAGCACCTGGTCACCGGCGGCGTGGCCGTAGGTGTCGTTGATCGCCTTGAAGCGGTCCAGGTCGACGAACAGCACGGCGAAGCACTCGCCGTTGCGGGTCGCCTCGCGGATGATCGTATCCAGCCGGTCGTTGAACAGCAGCCGGTTCGGCAGTCCGGTCAGGGCGTCCACTAGGCCCTCGGCGCGGCCCTGTTCACGGGTGCGGCCCAGCTCCAGCATCTGTGCGAAGCGCGCCGCGGCGCAACGCAGCACCGGCTCGATGATGCCCATCTCGCCGAAGCCGCGGCGGCTGCCAGCCAGCATCGCGCCAAGCACGGTGTGGCGTTCATCGTACAGCGGCAGGCCGGCGAAACCGGCCAGGTCGAGCTGCTGCAGCAGCGGATCGATCGACGCCAGCCGCTTCGCGTCGTTGCGGTACAGGATCGGCTTGCCGCCCAGCACCAGCTGCAGCGAACTCTGCAGTTGCGCCGGCGGCCACTGCGGGTCGTCGCCGCTCCACAACTGCAACATCTGGGTCGGCCCGTCGGCGCCGTCCTGGCGCGCCGACCAGACGGCGAGGTAATCCAGGCCCAGTTCGTCGAACAGCAGGCGGCCGGACGCGGTCTGCGCGTCGACCCCGCTGGTCGAGGCGAAGATGCGCGACAGCAGCGACAGCGCGGCCTCGGCCCGCAGGTCGGCGCGGTCGCTGCGGAACATCAACGCCAGCGCCTCGTGCCCGCCATGCCGGATGCGCCGCACGCTGGCCTGGCCGGTGTCCGCACCCTGCGCCGACTTGCGCTGGCAGGGATACCAGTTGCGATTGGCCTCGGCCAGCACCTGGCCGATCGCGATGCCCTCGAAGCGCAGCACGTCGGACAGCGGCAACCCTTCCCACTGGCCGGCGTGCATGCGGCTGTGCCTGGCCACGGTGGGACTGACCTCGAGCAGGCGCCCGGTCTGCGCGTCGACGATCAGCCACTCGCTGTCGCCCTCCTCGAACACGTAGCGATAGTCCTCGTGCGCCCCGCCGCCATCCTCCGCAGCAACCACCTTGCGCGGGCGCTGGCCAGCCTGCGAGCGCCGCCAGCGCGGCACCAGTTCGCTGCCGATCTGCGCCGCGGAAAGCCAGTCGGTGATGCCCGGTGGCAGGTCGGTCGGGGCGAGCTTGGCTTCCTCGGCCAGCACCACGATCAGCGGCGTGTCGGCGCCGCCCGGCAAACGGCGCAACTGCTCGCAACAGGCGCGTGCCTGCTGCTCGTCGTCGGCCAGCACCGCCACGATCAGCTGCAGCGGGGGCAGCGACGCACGCCCCTCCAGCAGGATCGCCGCGTGGGATACGTCGCGCGCGCTGTGGATCTGCGGATAGCCCGCCTGGTCGAGCGCATCGAACAGGCTGCGGCGCAATTCGCGCCGGGCTGCGACCACCAGGATGCCGGAATTCATGTGCATGCCTTTCTCAGACCAGCCACCGGCCATCGCGCAGGCGCAAGCGCCGAGGCTGGCTGTCCTCGTTGCCCAGGTGCACTGCCAGTTCGCCCAGATGCTCGGCCAGCGCCACCGGCGCGTCGATCAGCACCACGCGGCGCAGATGTCCCTTGGGCGCGCGGGCGAGCTGACGCAGCAAGGTAGCATCCATCGCCGACAGCGGAAGCTCCAGCCCGAGCAGGAAATACACGCCGAAATGCATGCTCTGCTGCATGTAGCGCAGCGCGTTGCCCAGGCGCTGGCAGTCCGGCACGCGCACCTGCGCGTCGCGCAGGCTGCCCAGGCCGGTATCGGGTTGCCACAGGTACACCGCCTGGCCGGTATGCCGGGCAATCGCGCGGAACTGGTCGATCAGGGCATGGACGTCCTTGCTGTCCAGCACCACGAGGCCGCTCGGGGCCGCCAGGATCCGCTCGAAAATCTCGGTGCCGGCTTGCGGCGGGACGGAGGCCATTGCTGAAGTCATTGCGTCCCCGTCCTGCCGTATCGGCGATAGTGCCATGGTGAAGTCGGCCCGCCAGCGATTGACCGGGTGGTCGGCCGGCCGGCCTCCGGCCGCTGCGGGACCCATTGAACCACGGTGGATCGTTCCATTGTCCAGTACGGAGGCCCGCGCCGCAGCGTGGGCAACCCCGAAACCCCGCCCGGCCAGCCACGGCAGGCGGTTTCCCGAGGAAGGCCCGATTTCACACCGGCGCTCCTGCACGGTCAAGCAAGCACGTCACATCTCGCAATCAAGGCGGCAGAACGGTATGGTTCAGATCACCACCACCACGCCTGTACTCCCATGTTCGAAGGATTGCGTTTCAACCACTGGAAGACCAGCGAAGGTGACGACGGCGTTGTCACGTTGACCCTCGACCGGGCCAACAGCAGCGTCAACGCCATCTCCCGTGCGGTGCTGGACGAACTCGAGCAGATCGTCGAGCGGATGGCGATCGACAGGCCGGCGGGCGTCATCGTCCATTCGGCCAAGTCTCCGGGGTTTGCCGTCGGCGCCGACGTGAAGGAATTCATCGAGTACGCGAAGCACGACACCGTGCTGGAGAACATCGAGCACGGCCAGCGCGTCTACGAGGCGCTGGCGCGGCTGCCGTGCCCCACCGTGGCCGCCGTGCACGGCGCCTGCATGGGCGGCGGCACCGAGCTGATCCTGGCCTGTCGCCAGCGCATCGCCGCCGACGACGACAAGACCCGGATCGCGCTGCCCGAAGTGATGCTGGGCATCCATCCCGGCTGGGGCGGCACCGCGCGCCTGCCGCGATTGATCGGCGCCACCGAGGCGCTGCCGCTGATGCTGACCGGCAAGTCGCTGTCGGCAAAACGCGCGCTGGGCCTGGGCGTGGTCGATCGGCTGGCCCGTCCCGACGAGCTGCTGGCCGAGGCGCGGCTGCTGTTGCGCCACGCTGCGCCACGCCCGTTCGCGCGCCGCGCCAAGGCATGGGCCAGCAACATCTGGCCGGCGCGGCAGATCCTGGCGCCGATGATGTTCAGGCAGACCGCCGCGAAGGTGCGCAAGGAACATTACCCCGCCCCGTTCGCGATGATCGACGTGTGGAAGCGCGGCGGCTCCGGCATCCAGCAGCGGCTGAAGATCGAGGCACGCTCGGTGGCGAAGCTGGCAAAGACGCCGACCGCGCAGAACCTGATCCGCGTCTTCTTCCTGCAGGAACGGCTGAAGGGCCAGGGCGGCGGCACGGACCTGGCGATCAAGCACGTCCATGTCGTCGGCGCCGGCGTGATGGGCGGCGACATCGCCGCGTGGGCCGCGTTCAAGGGTTTCGACGTGACCCTGCAGGACCGCGAGATGAAATTCATCCAGCCGGCACTGGATCGCGCCCGCCAGCTGTACGAGAAAAAGCTGAAGACGCCGGAAAAGGTCGAGGCGGCCATGCGCCGCCTGCGCGCGGACGTCGAGGGCAGCGGCGTGGCTTCGGCCGACCTGGCGATCGAGGCGATCTACGAGAACGCCGAGGCGAAGGAAGCGCTGTATGCCGGCATCGAACCGCAGTTCCGGGCCGACGAAATTCTCGCCAGCAACACCTCCAGCATTCCGCTCGACGAGCTGCGCAAGAACCTCGTCGCGCCGCAGCGTTTCCTCGGCCTGCATTTCTTCAACCCGGTGGCGCAGATGCCGCTGGTCGAGGTGGTGCGCCACGACCGGCTCGACCCGGCGATCGAGAAACGCGCGCTGGCGTTCTGCAAGGCGATCGGCAAGTTGCCGGTGGTGGTCAATGGCACGCCGGGCTTCCTGGTCAACCGCATCCTGATGCCCTACCTGCTGGAAGCCATGCGGCTGTACAGCGAAGGCGTGCCCGGCCCGGTGCTGGATCGCGAGGCGAGGAAGTTCGGCATGCCGATGGGGCCGATCGAACTGGCCGACACCGTGGGCCTGGATGTCTGCGCCTCGGTCGGCAAGGAGCTGGCGCCGTTCCTGGGACTGGAAGTGCCGCCGGGGCTGGACGAAAGACTCGCGGCCGGCAAGCGCGGCAAGAAGGACGGCCAGGGCCTGTACGTGTGGCAGGACGGCAAGCCGCAGAAGCCCGAGGTCGACAAGGACTACGTGACGCCGCCGGACGTGCAGGAACGCATGATCCTGCCGATGGTCAACGAGGCGATCGCCTGCCTCGCCGACGGTGTGGTCGACGACGCCGACCTGCTCGACGCCGGCGTAATCTTCGGCACCGGCTTCGCGCCGTTCCGCGGCGGCCCGATCCAGTACGCGCGCAGCGAAGGCGCCGACAAGCTCAAGGCCAGGCTCGAACAGCTCGCGCAGCGCTACGGCGACCGGTTCAAGCCGAAACACGGCTGGGATCTCCCGGCGCTGGCACAGAGCGCTTTCGAGTTGCCGACCGCTTCCGTCAACTGATCGGCTCGCGATTACCTGATCGGGTAGGGAGCCGGAATACTCCGGCCCCCTCCCACACCACCGTACGTGCGGTTCCGCATACGGCGGTTCCCGTCTGCCATGTAGTTCATGCGAACTTCGAGGCCTTGAGCTTGTTTCGTTCGTCGTGTCGCCTGTCGTCCTATGGACACCCCAATCACCTTCCGGACTTCCGGCCCGTCCAGCTCTGACCAAGGCTCCCGGCTTGCACCGGAACTTCTGCCCAAGACGCGCAGAGAGCACGCGTGACTTGCCACTCGTGACAGGTTCGGCCCTTCGGTCATACCGCACCTACTATGGCCTCTGCTGACTTCTCGCTCCGCCCTGCGGCGTCGCCCTTTGTGCGCTGCGCGCATCCTTCGCTACGCTCAGGACCAGCCTACGGCTGTCCTGCGCCCTTCGGGCTGGTCAGGCACGAGGCGAGATCTCCCCGGGTATGACGCACCTGCCTTCCCGCTTACGACCGAAGGAAGTCCCCTTGCGGGATGCCTGTCGGATATACGCCGTGTCGTTCCGTGCAAGTACTGGGCTTTGGCCTTCATGGCTGCCTCACCCCGACACGTCGCCTCGTATCCGCTTCTTGTTATTCGCCGCATCCCTGCGGCTCACCCCTTCGGGGCCAGCCTGCGGCTGTTCAAGACCGCTCCCGGCGGTCTTGTCATCAGGCCAGCGTTTTGCCTCGGGCTTCCTTCAGACGACCAGTCACCCGATCGCCCTTGCCTCTGGCTAATCCTTCCCCTTGCCGGGTGGATAGAGGACTTTCACCTCCAAGCAGGTGCGCCCTGCCGGGCGCACCATGAAAACGCCCGGCATGACCGGGCGTTTTCGTTGACGCAGGTCGAATCACCACATCAGGTCGTCGGGCACGCCGTCATCGCCCACGCCAGCGGCATCCGGGTCCACCAGCAGCGCCAGCTGATGCGGATCGATGTCACGCACCTGCTCGGCGATGTCGCGGCTGACCAGGAGATAGCGACCGCCCTGCTGGACCACGCCCAGTTCGCCGGCATTGAGTGCCGACAGCTGCGCGGCATCCACGTGCACGCGGCGGATCTTGCCGCCGTATTCGAAATTGCGCGGCTGGTCGGCGTCGGCCTTGTTCAATGCCTTGCCGTCGAGCAACTGCTGGATCTTCTGCTTGCGCTCGCGCCGCAGCCTGGCCTGTTCGGCGGCCTCCTGTTCGACGCGCTGGCGTTCGCGGGCTTCGGTTTGTGCGCGCAACGCATACGCCTTGGCCAGGTCGATGTCCTGCTGGCTCTGCCCCGACGGTCGTGCGGCGTGCGACGCGGCGTGCGGCTTGCCGCCCTTGCGCGCGGGCTTGCCGGGCGGCGGCGGCGGCGGGCGCTTCGGTTCGCGCGCCCGCTCCAGTTGGACCTGTTTGACGATGCCGCTCTTGAGCAGCTGATCGCGCAGGGAATCGGCCATGCGGGGGTTCCGTGATCGACAGGTTGGATGGGTTCGGATCAGTAATGCGGCGGCGGTTCGTCGTGCGGATCGTCGCCCTGCGCGATGCGCATCGACGCCATCTCGCCGCGCAGGTCGCGCAATGCGCGCTCCAGCGCGGCAATCCGCTGCGACTGGTCGGCATCCGCCGTGGTCAGCGCCTGCACGGCCTCGTCGATGAAGGTCAGCTTGACCTCCATCTCGTCGAGTCGCCGGGCAAGCGTGTCGTTCGGGTCGTTCATCGCGATACTTGCAGGCTGCGGCCGCGGCCGATGCCGTAATAGGCCAGGCCCGCCTCCTCCACCACGAGCGGGTCGTACAGGTTGCGCCCGTCGAAGATCGCGGGCACGGCCAGCGCGGCGCGGATGGCCGCGAAATCCGGGCTGCGGAAGGCCTTCCACTCGGTGACCACCGCCAGCACGTCGGCGCCTTGCAGGACGTCCATGGCGTGCTCGCACAGCACCAGGTCATCGCGGTCGCCGTACAGCCGCTGCGCTTCTTCGCGCGCCTCCGGATCGAACGCGCGCACCTTCGCGCCGGCATCCCACAGCAACTCCATCAGACGCCGGCTGGAAGCCTCGCGCATGTCGTCGGTATTCGGCTTGAACGCCAGCCCCCACAGCGCGACCGTCCTGCCCGCCAGTTTGCCATCGAGGTGGCGCGAGATGAGCTCGAACAGCTTGCTCTTCTGCTGCTGGTTGACCGCCTCGACCGCGCCGAGCAGGCGCGCCTCGTAGCCATGGGCGTGCGCGATGCGCTCCAGCGCCCGCACGTCCTTGGGGAAGCACGAGCCGCCGTACCCGGCACCCGGATAGATGAAGCTGTAGCCGATGCGCGGGTCCGAGCCGATGCCCTGGCGCACCAGTTCCACGTCGGCGCCCACCCGCTCGGCGATGTTCGCGATCTCGTTCATGAAACTGATCTTGGTCGCCAGCATCGCGTTGGCGGCGTACTTGGTCAGCTCGGCCGAACGTTCGTCCATCACCACCATGCGGTCGTGGTTGCGGTTGAACGGCGCATACAGCTTGCGCAGCAGCGCCACCGCGCGCGCGCTGGAAGCCCCCACGACGATGCGGTCGGGACGCAGGCAGTCTTCCACCGCCGCGCCTTCCTTCAGGAACTCCGGGTTCGACACCACGTCGAACGCCACTGTGACCTGGCGCGCTGCCAGCTCGGCCGCGACGGCCTCGCGCACGCGATCGGCGGTACCCACCGGTACGGTCGACTTGTTCACCACCACCGCGTAACGGTCCAGGTGCCGGCCGATCGTGCTCGCCACTTTCTGCACGTATTGCAGGTCGGCGCTGCCGTCCTCGTCCGGCGGCGTGCCGACGGCAATGAAGATCAGCTCGGCATGCGCGATCGCCGGCGCCGCCTCGGTGGTGAAGTCGAGCCGGCCGCCGGCATGGTTGCGCCGCACGATCGACTCCAGCCCCGGCTCGTAGATCGGAATCTCGCCGCGCTTCAGGCGCTCGACCTTGGCCGCATCGATGTCGACGCAAAGCACGTGGTTGCCCATCTCGGCCAGGCAGGCACCGGTGACCAGACCCACATAGCCGGTACCGAAAATGGTGACTTTCATCATCGTTGCAGCAATCCCTTAGAAGCTTGAGCCGACTATTCTAACCGCTCAAGCGCGCGGCACGGCGCCGCGCCGCCATGGACGGAAAAGCAGAAGGGCGCGAATCGCTTCGCGCCCTTCTGCTTTGTCACCGCCGCAAGACGGCGATGGAGCTTCGATTACTTGCCGGCCGGGGCCGCGCCTGCGGGCGTCGGGCCGGTCTTGACCAGGGTCACGTCGAAGATCAGCGTGGCATTCGGCGGCATCGGCGGCTGCGGCTCGGCGCCGTAGGCCAGCACAGCCGGGATGAACAGCTTGTAATGACCGCCCACCTGCATCAGCTGCAGGCCTTCGCGGAAGCCCGGGATCACGCCGGCCAGCGGGATCTTGGCCGCACCCGGCGGATTGTGCTTGGCCGAGGCATCGAACACCTGGCCGTCGACAAAGGTGCCGGTGTAGTTGATCTCGACGGTATCGTTCGGACCCGGACGGGCACCGGTACCCTGGTTGATCACCTGGTACTGCAGGCCCGACGCGGTCGTCTTCACGCCCGGCGCGGTCTTGTTCTTGGCCAGGAACGCGTCGCCTTCGGCCTTGTTCTTGGCCGCCAGCTTGGTCATTTCGGCCTGGTACTTGGCCTGGATCTTGGCCATGAAGGCGTCATGCACCTGCTTGGCTTCGGTCTCGCTCATGGTCGGCTTCTGGCCGGACAGCGCCGCCTTCACCGCATTCGCCACGGCGTTCGGGTCCAGCTCGTCGCGCATGATCGGCGGAACCTGGGAAGCAATCTCCCAACCCACAACATAGCTGGCCTTCGCCTTGTCGACGGTACCGGCAGCGCCAGCCGTCTGAGCGGCGACGCCGGCCGTCATGCCCAGCGCAACGGCCATTGCGACCGCCGTCAGCGTGGGACGCAGAAAGTGCTTCATTCGTAACTCCCTCATGTATGGATATGCCGACGTTGCCGGCCGGCCCCCCCGATGGAGGCAGGCCACGCATTGTGCGGTGCTTGTCCGATCTTGGCAACGACTCAGGGCTCAGACCGTCGAACGGGATAAAGGTTCACCGCCCTTCAGCCCGCACTGCCGCCGGAGGGGCCGGGCTTTTCCAGGGTCTCCTTCAGCGCCGCCTGCAGCCGCGCATGCATCTTTACCAGGCCGCGCCACAGCACCACCGCCACCACCACGCCCAGCACGACCAGGGACAGCGCGACGCCGCGGGGCGGCAGGATGGCCGAACTGAGCGCGCTGACCAGCAGCGCCAGCGCGAGCAGGGTCGCCAGCGGGATGACCCTGGCCAGCACGTTGCGGATGGCCTGGGTATACGAACCGGCAAAGCGCTCGCGTATGCCGATCTCCGCCAGCAACATGCCCAGCGCCTCGGCCTTGCGGTAGACCGCGATCAGCATGGGCAGCGACAGGAACAGCGCGCCGGCCCAGATAAGCGTATGGCGCAGGTCCCGATCGATGCCGAGCATCGAGAACCAGCTCCAGTTATGCGCATTGATGTAGGCGCCGATGATGAACAACGCCACCACCAGCAGGACGTTGATGCCGATATGCCACAGCAGGCGCCGGAACATCGCGGCGATCGCCGCGTTTTCGTTGACCGGCTTGAGGTTTTCCAGCCAACCGCTGTAGCTGGTCGCCAGCAACCTCAAGGAACGCGGCGTCATCCGGCGCAGGCCATTCGCCAACCCGTCGGCCGACCGGTTCAGGTATGGCGTTGCGGCCATGCACAGTACCGAGACCGCCACCGCAATCGGATAGATGAAATCGCTGATCACGCCAAGCGAAAGCCCGAGCGTGGCGATGACGAAGGAGAACTCGCCGATCTGCGCCATGCCCAGTCCCGAACGCAGCGCCGTGCGCGCGTCGTGCCCGACAACGAAGATGCCCAGGCTGCATGCCAGCGTCTTGCCGACGATGACGACCGCCGCGATGAGCAGCGCCGGCAATGCATACTGCAGCAACATCGCCGGGTCGATCTTCAGGCCGATCGCCACGAAGAACAGCGCCGCGAACATGTCGCGCAACGGTTCCACCAGGTGCAGCACGCGTCCCACGCTGCGCGACTCGGCCACCACCGCCCCCGCCAGGAAGGCGCCCAGGGCCACGCTGAAACCCATCCAGGCCGCGAACAGGCTGGCGCCGAAACAGATGCCGAGCACGCTGACCAGCAGCGTTTCATCGCGATCGAAACCCGCCACGTAATCCACCAGCCGCGGCAGCAACAAGAGGCCCAGGACCATCCCGACGATCACGAACAGGCCCAGGTGGCCGACCAGGGTGAACGCGGTCTCCGCCTGCACCGAACCGCCCAGCGCCACTGCCGTGAGCAAGGTCAGCATGACGATGGCCAGCATGTCCTCGGCCACCAGCAGCCCCACCACCAGCTGGGCGAACGGTTGCTGCCGCTGCCCGTTCTCCGCCAGCGTGCGGGTGGCCACCATCGTGGACGAGAGCGAGATGATCGCGCCAAGAAAGAGCGCGTCCGTGCCGGTCCAGCCGAACAGGCCGCCGATGCCGTAGCCGATCCACAGCATCAGCCCGACTTCGGCCAAAGCCGCGGCCAACACGCCGATGCCGACCTCGCGCAGCTTGCGCACGCTGAATTCGAGGCCCAGCGTGAACATCAGCAGCACCACGCCGAGATTGGAAATGTCGTCGATCGCGCGCGGATCGCCGACCAGCACGCCCGGCGTGTGCGGACCGATCAGCACGCCGGCCAGGATGTAACCCAGCAGCACCGGCTGCCGCATCCGCTGGAACAGGATCGTGGTGGCGCCCGCCACGATCATCACCACGGCAAGGTCACGAATGAAGCCGATTTCGTGCATTCATCAACTCTTCGAAACGGTGCAAGTCATTGCAGCTTAAACGAAGCACGGCGATACCCGACCGGTGGTCGAACGAGGCGACGGGTGACGGACGATTCCTTCACCGCGATGCTGAAAAAAAGCTTGACGGATATGTGGCTCGCACCTATTCTTCTCGGCTTCCAGCGGCGGGGCCATAGCTCAGCTGGGAGAGCGCCTGCATGGCATGCAGGAGGTCGGCGGTTCGATCCCGCCTGGCTCCACCAACTTAATCCGTCCCCATCGTCTAGAGGCCTAGGACATCACCCTTTCACGGTGGCGACCGGGGTTCGAATCCCCGTGGGGACGCCAAGTTGGCTCGCAGTAGCTGGAAGATGTTGCAAATGCGGAGTGGTAGTTCAGTTGGTTAGAATGCTGGCCTGTCACGCCGGAGGTCGCGGGTTCGAGTCCCGTCCACTCCGCCACTATCCAAGCAAAAAGCCCGCCTTGCGCGGGCTTTTTGCTGTGATGTATTTGCGCGCTCATCCATGTGCGCAAAGGTCTGAGTAGCAGCCATCCTGGCTGCACTTGCTGTACTCGTGCGCTCATCCCTGAGCGCGGGAAAGTCAAAAGGCCGCCGTCCCTGGCCGCACTTTCATACGAGGCCGCCGCTTTCTGATTGCCCCGGTTGTGGTTCCAGCGTGCCGATGGAGTGTCCCTGCTCCGCCAGGTATTCCAGCCAGCGTGACAGGAATCGGTTCATGCGCAGGCGATGCTGGAACACGGTGTGTGCCGGCGAGAACGGTCCCAGTACCTGCCACAGGTGCCGGCCGGGATGGCAGTGCAAGGCCTCGGCCACATGCGCGTCGGTATACATGCGCAACTGCGCCGACGGCGCACGCTGGCCGGTATGCGCATCGACGAAATCGTAGGTGAGCTCCAGCTCCAGCGTGTACGGGTGGCATTCCTGCACGTGCAGGTGCACGTCGAGTCCGTCGCCCACGTCGGAGACATACCGGCCCGGCGCCAACTGCTGCGGCGCGAACAACCGCGTCAGCCGGTGGTAGTTTTCCGCATACAGCCCCATCAGGAACTCGAAGCGTCCTGGCAGCAGGCTGTTGCGGTTGTCCAGTACGACGCTCATGGCGGGCGCGCAAACTCCAGATGGCAATCAGAACATGGTCCGCTCGATACCGAAGCGGTCGAAGATCTTGCTGGCGATCTCCTCGATCGACACGTGCGTGGTGTTGAGGCAGGGAATGTTGGCCTGGCGCATCAGCCGGTCGGCCTGCTCCAGCTCCCAGCGACACTGCTGCAAGGTGGCGTAGCGGCTGCCGGCGCGGCGCTGCTCGCGGATCTGCGCCAGCCGCAGCGGATCGATAGTCAGTCCATACAGCCGGTGCCGGTACGGACGCAGGCGTGCCGGCAGTTCGAGTTTCTCGAGGTCTTCGTCGGTCAGCGGATAATTGGCGGCGCTGACGCCGTAATGCAAGGCCATGTAAAGGCAGGTCGGCGTCTTGCCGGAGCGCGACACGCCGACCAGGATCAGGTCGGCCTCGGCATAATTCACGTCGATGCCGTCGTCATGCGAGAGCGCGTAGTTGGTCGCATTGATGCGCGCCTCGTACTTGTCGAGATCGACCAGGCCGTGCGAGCGGTTCACCAGGCCGGTGCGCTTGGTCCCCAGCTCGTCCTCCAGCGGACCGATGAACGGCGCGAACACGTCCAGCATCAGGGCCCCGCTGGCGGCCACGATCTCGCACAGCGCACGGTCGGCCATGGTGTTGACCACGATCGGCCGCTGCCCGCTTTGCGCGTACTTGGTCTTGATCCGCAGCGCAGCGGCTTCCGCCTTGTGCGCGTTGTCGGTGAACGGCAGCCGGTGCTTGTCGAACTGCACGCCCTCGAACTGCGCCAGAATGCTGTTGCCGATCGTCTCCGCGGTAATGCCAGTGGAGTCGGAGATGAAGAAAACCGTTCGCTGCATACAGGATCCTGATTGCGGGGAAGCATTTGTCTGCACCTTAGCGCAAGCACGAAATCCACTGCCAGCTGACTGGTATGCCGTTGGAATGACATCTTCCGGCATTGGTCTTCTTGTGCTGCGCACCATCCACAGCGGACAATACCAGTTCTTTGCAACCCGCTTCGGGCCTTCGTGCCGCGCCCATTCCACTTACCTGCAGAGCTTCCTGAGGAGACACCCTTGAACGACCTGGTGCTTTGGCTCGACCAACTGCGCATGACCGACCTGGGCAAGGTCGGCGGCAAGAATGCCTCCCTCGGCGAGATGATCGGCAACCTCGCCAAGCTCGGGGTCTCCGTGCCCGGCGGCTTCGCGACCACGGCCAGCGCCTTCCAGCAATACCTGGAAAAGAGCGGCCTGGCCAAGCGCATCCAGGATCGGCTGGCCATGCTCGACGTCGACGACGTCGATACCCTGGTGGCGGCAGGCAAGGAGATCCGTGGCTGGATCGCCGACACCGCCCTGCCCGCCGAGCTCGAGCAGGCCATCCGCGACGCCTACATCAAGCTGTGCAAGGATGCCGCTCCTGTTGAAAAGTCCGGCGATGGATCGCCGGTTCTTGATTCTGGCGATCAGGGACGATCGCAAAAGTATCCCGATATCGCGGTAGCCGTGCGCTCCTCGGCTACCGCCGAAGATCTGCCCGACGCATCGTTCGCCGGCCAGCAGGAAACCTTCCTCAACGTGGTCGGCATCGACGACGTGCTGTACAAGGTGAAGGAAGTCTTTGCCTCGCTGTACAACGATCGCGCCATCGCCTACCGCGTGCACCATGGCTTCAAGCACGAGGACGTGTTCCTCTCCGCCGGCGTACAGCTGATGGTGCGTTCGGACGTGGGCGCCGCGGGCGTGCTGTTCACGCTGGACACCGAGTCGGGCTTCCGCGACGTGGTGTTCGTCACCGGTTCTTATGGCCTCGGCGAGATGGTCGTGCAGGGTGCGGTCAACCCGGACGAGTTCTACGTGTTCAAGCCGACCCTGCGCGACGGCAAGCCGGCCGTGCTGCGTCGCAATCTCGGCGCCAAGCAGCTGCGCATGGTGTATTCCAGCGTTCCCGGCGAACGGGTCAGGACCGAGGACACTCCGGCCGAGCTGCGCAACACATTCTGCATCAGCGACGAGGACGTGCAGGAACTCGCTCGCCAGTCGCTGATCATCGAAAAGCATTACGGCCGCCCGATGGACATCGAGTGGGCGAAGGATGGCCACACCGGCAAGCTGTACATCGTGCAGGCGCGCCCGGAAACGGTGAAGTCGCGCTCGCACGCGACCCAGCTGGAGCGCTTCAGCCTCAGCGAAAAAGGCAAGGTGCTGGCCGAAGGGCGCTCGATCGGCCAGAAGATCGGCGCCGGCAAGGCACGCGTGATCCGCTCGCTGAGCGAGATGAACAAGGTGCAGGTCGGCGACGTGCTGATCGCCGACATGACCGATCCCGACTGGGAGCCGGTGATGAAGCGCGCCTCGGCGATCGTCACCAACCGCGGCGGCCGCACCTGCCACGCGGCGATCATCGCGCGCGAGCTGGGCGTACCCGCCGTGGTCGGTACCGGCAACGCGCTGGAGCTGATCCCCGATGGCGCCGACGTCACCGTGTCCTGCGCCGAAGGCGACACCGGCACGATCTACGAGGGCATCCTGAAATTCGAGCGCATCACCGCCGACCTCGGCGCCATGCCCGAGGCGCCGCTGAAAATCATGATGAACGTGGCCAACCCCGAGCGCGCGTTCGACTTCGGCATGCTGCCGAACGCCGGCATCGGCCTGGCCCGCC
>CAVPQF010000090.1:0-20071 GCA_963707225.1 uncultured Gammaproteobacteria bacterium | reverse complement strand
TGTAGCGCCTGGACCGAGTACCGTATTGCTTGAAGAAGTTCTCCAGCGCGGTCTGGATCCGTTCGGCGGGTAGACCTTCCCCTCCAGGAGCCGTTTCCCGGAGGTCCTCGGTCGTCAGGTCGACGTTGACGAGCTGATCCGCCTCGGTGAGCACGCTATCCGGAATCCGCTCGCGGATCCTGACGCGGGTCGCCTTCTCCACGATGTCATAGAGGCTTTCCAGGTGCTGGATGTTCAGCGTGGTGACGACGTGGACTCCCTCGGCCAGGATATCCTGGACATCCTGGTGATCCGTTTGGGGTTCCGGCTTCCGGGGACATTGGTGTGGGCGCAGCTCGTCGATGAGGGCGACCTGGGGTTTCCGGGCGAGGACGGTGCTCGAGGTCGATCTCCTCGTGCCTGCACCTTTCGGCGTTTCGCGACCGCGACGGCACGAAGCTTTACCTTCTCACCCTGACGGATGGGACGACCGTGGTTTCCCTGCCGGAAGAGTTTTAACCCAGCCGCCGCCGGGGCCTTGACCTCGGCGGTGTTCTTGAACCCACACCGGAGGAAAGACCAATGACCATTTGCGAAAGCGTCACGACCAATTTGGAAAGCAATCCCAAGGAGGTGGTCTATGTCCGTGAATTGTCGCTGAAGTATCGGGGGCCGCGCCGCGGCCTGAGCTTTGACGCCGTGGGGTCACCGGCGAAAGCCGCCGCCTTCATGCGCCGGGTGCTCCCCGACACGCCACCGCAGCCTGGATCAGCCGCCCGAAGAAATAACCGATGTAGCCGACCACGATCAGCGCCAGCCCGATCAGCCACACCTGGCCACCGCCCCGGCGGTTGCCGCTGCCGCCGAACCAGGTCACCCGGCGCCCCACGATCGCCAGCACCAGGATGCCGAACAGCAGGCCCATCAGGCGGATGTTGAGCCGCATGTCGCCGTTCAGCACGTGGCTGAACTCGTGCGCGATCACGCCCTGCAACTCGTCGCGGCTGAGCCTGTCGAGGCAACCCCGGGTCACGCACACCGCCGCGTCGGAAGCGGAGTAGCCGGCGGCGAACGCATTGATGCCCGCTTCGTCGGCCATCAGGTAGATGTCCGGCACCGGCACGCCGGCGGCGATGGCGACTTCCTCGATCACGTTGCGCAACCGCCGCAGCTGCGGGTCGCGCGTATCCGGCGGCACCGCCACCGCCCCCATGCTTTCGGCCACCGCCTTGCCGCCGCCGGACAGGCTCATAATGCGGAACAGCGAACTGAGCCCGATCCCGGCGATGACCGCGACGCTGCTGGCGAACAGCAGCGGCAGGTTCGATGCAGCCGGCTCGCCGTCGGCCGCATGATGGCCCATGGTGAGCCAGACCACCGCGTCGATCGCCGCCACGATCGCCACCACCGCCAGCACGAACAGCACCACCAGCCGCCGGCTGCTGCCGCGCACGCGCGCCTGTTGCGCAAAGAAATCCATGGAAGCCCCCGGGTGGCGCCACGGCAGGCGCCGTGACGCGACGGCGATCAGCTGAAGGAAACCTTCGGCACGTCGCGTACGGCCGGGTCCTCGATCTTCAGCGGCTCGGCGGCGGCGAAGCCGAAGCTGTTCGCCACGAACGAGGCGGGAAAGACCTCGCGCCTGTTGTTGTAGGTCAGCACCGAGTCGTTGTACGCCTGGCGCGCAAACGCCACCCGGTTCTCCGTGGAGGTCAGCTCTTCGGAGAGCTGCATCATGGTCTGGTTCGCCTTCAGGTCGGGATAGGCTTCCTGCAGCGCGAACAAATGGCCCAGAGTCCGGGTCAAGGCATTTTCGCTGCTGGCCAGCTGCTGCATCGCGGCCGGATCGCCCGGGTTGGCCTTCGCACCGGCCAGCCCGCTGACCGCCGCGTTGCGCGCCTGCACCACCGCCTCGAGCGTACCGCGTTCGTGCGCGAGGTAGCCCTTGGCCGTCTCGACCAGGTTCGGAATCAGGTCGTGGCGCCGGGTGAGCTGCACGTCGATCTGCGCAAATGCGTTCTTGTAGCCGTTGCGCGAGGTGACCAGTCCGTTGTAGATCGCCACGAAGTACAAGACAATCAGGACAATAACAATCAAAAAAACGATCAGACCCATCGCCGAGCTCTCCACCCTGAGGCGCATCCCCACGCCGGAATCACGCCAGAATACCATGCAGTTTCATAAGATCTTCTTGCTGATCGCGGGCGCCCTGGGGCTGGCCTGCACGCCGGTCTGCGCCACCGCTTCCCCGGCTTCCCCCCCATCGTCGGCCAGCGTCGACAATGCACCGCAGCAACTGCCGTCGGCGCGCGTCAAGCAGACCCTCGCGGACTACCATCGCTGGCTGAACCGCCTGGCCCAGCGCGATGCCGTCGCCGGCCTGGCCACCGCGATGGTGATCGACGGCAAGGTGGTCTACGAGGGTACCGTCGGCTACGCCAATGTCTCCACCAAGCAGCCGATCACGCCGGACACCGTGTTCCGTCTCGCCTCGCTGTCGAAGGCGTTCGCCACCGCCATCGCCGGCCTGCTGATCGATGATGGCAAGCTCGGCTGGGACACGAAGCTGGTCGACGTGCTGCCGTACTTCAAACTGAAGGACATGCAGGCCGCCTCGCAGGCCACGGTCGGCGACATCCTGGGGCAGCGTCTGGGCCTGCCGCGCAATACCTACGACAACATGCTCGAGGGCGACACGCCCTACGAAGAGCTGGTGCGCAAGCTGGACGAAGTCGACATGGTCTGCGGCGTGGGCCAGTGCTACGGCTACCAGAACGTCGCCTTCAGCATGATCGGCGACGTGGTGCTCGCGCGCACCGGCGATTTCTTCTATCACCAGGTCGACAAGCGCATCTTCTATCCGCTGGGAATGAGCACCGCCAGCTACGGCCGCGCCGCGCTGGAATCCAGCAAGAGCTGGGCGCGCCCGCACCGTGCCACCAGCCGGGGCTGGATGCCGTTCGATCCGAACGAAACCTACTACCGGGTCGCGCCGGCGGCCGGCGTCAACGCCAGCCTGCGCGACATGGAAAAATGGCTGATCGCCCAGATGGGCGGCCGCCCGGACGTGCTGCCCGCCTCGCTGCTGGACGTACTGCACACGCCCGGCGTCGCCACGCCCAGCGAACTGCACGCCACCGCCTGGCGCAGCGGACGCCTGACTGCCGCACACTACGCGCTGGGCTGGCGGGTTTATGAATACGGTGGCGAAACCCTGATCTATCACGCCGGCGCCGTGGCCGGCTACCGCACCATGATCGGCTTCTTCCCGAAGTATCGCGCCGGCGTGGTCACCTTGTGGAACTCCACCGGCCCCACGCCCAGCGGGTTGATGCCGATGGTGTTCGACGACCTGCTGGGCCTGCCGCACGTGGACTGGGCCCACATCGAAGGCGCCGCCAAGCCGGCGGCGAAACCCAGAGTGAAATCCCGGCTACGGGTGCATCGCCGCACGCCACGCCACCGCTGAATCGCAACCGCCCAAAAGAATGCGGCGCATGCGAAACATGCGCCGCCCTGGTTGCTGCAGTCATCCGCGATCAGAGCTTGAACTCGATCCGCTGCTGCTTGACGCTGGACACGGCCACACCGTCCTTCATCGCCGGATTGAAGCGGTAGCGCTCCACCGCGTCGATGGCGGCACGATCGAAAACATGACGCGGCTGCGACTCGACCACCTTCACGTCGCTGGTCTTGCCGTCGGGATCGACCGTGAACGACACCACCACCCAGCCTTCCTGGCGTGCCCGCATCGCGGCCGTGGGGTAACGCGCCGGCGCACCCTTCACCAGCACCGCCGCCACGGTCGGGCCAGCTGCGCTGCCCCTGTCCGTACCCGCGGCATTGTCGCCACCTGCCGCCGGCGCGTTCGCCGCAGCCTGCTGGCGTGGCTGTTTCGCCGCGCTCGCCTGCTCGGCCTTTTGCTGCTCGGCCAGTTGGGCCCTCTGCTGCTCGGCCAGCTTGTCCGCCGCCAGCTTGTCCGCCGCAGCTTTCTGGGCCGCGAGCTGGGCGGCCTTCTCCTGATCGAGCGCCAGCTGCTGTTGCTTGTCCAGGGTTTTGCGCTGGGCATCGAGCTTGGAACGGAGAATGGTCAAGGTGAAGTTGGCCGGGTCGGCCTTCGCCAGCAGATCGATCTGTCGCTGCGCTTCGCCGAAGTCGCGCGAGTTGATCGCCTGCTCGGCCGAGGTGGCGGCGAACGGGAACGTCTCGCGCAACGCATCGGAAGCCACCTTGTTGCCGGGCTCCTTTTCCAGCACGCGCAGATAGAACTCGAACGCATTGTTGCCGGCCGGCGCCAGGTAGCGTTGCTCGTTCATGGCGGTGCGCGCCTCGGCAAGCAGCTGGTTGAGATCCATCGCCGCCACGTTGGCCGGCGGCGGCGCCGTCCGCGTCGCGCTGGAAACCGGTGTGGACGGATGGCCGCCCGAGTCGGACATGACCAACTCCTGGTGCGGCTTGATGATCAGGAACCATGCGCCCACGGCGAGCAGGGCAAAGATGGCGATGATGGCAATGACCAGGGGCCGAACGGCCCCACGCGCATGCCGGCGCGTATCAAGTATGTATCGGGTATCCATGGTCTCTCGCTGAGTGTCGACAGATACCCGCGCTTTTTCCCCCTGTCCATCCAGGAGCAGCGAATCCCCGGATTCGCTGCGGCGCGGATGTGCAGAAGGTAACTCCAATGGCGCAGCACGGCAAATCGTGCGCGGAATCACGACACCAGGCCGGAATCGGGTTCAGGGATCCGGCGCGGGGCAGCGGTGCAGATCGCGGGGAACACGGCCGGTAGCGGCGGCGGCGAAGGGAGCGCAGCGGCAGGCGCCGCCATCGGCGGGTGGATTTCCCGACCCCGGAAACGAAGCGTCCCGGCCAGGCCGGGACGAAGGCTTCTCGAAGTGCTCTCCCCGCGCTGGGCACCGCGGGGAGAGAAGTCGATTGCTTGTCTTATTGTGGATGTCGCTTGTGGTGTCGCTTGTGGTGTTGCTTGCAGCCTTACTTCTTGGCTTTGGCTTTCGCGGTCTTGGTGGCCTTCACCACCTTGGCCGGTGCAGCTTTCTTGGCGGCGGCCTTCTTCGGCGCAGCCTTCTTCGCGACCTTCTTCACAGCAGCTTTCTTGGCGGCTGCCGGCTTCTTGGCGGCAGCTTTCTTGGCGGCCGGCTTCCTGGCAGCAGCCTTCTTGGCGGCCGGCTTCTTGGCAACCGGCTTCTTGGCGGCGGCCTTCTTCACGGCGGGTTTCTTGGCGGCGGCCTTCTTGGCGGCCGGTTTCTTTGCAGCGGATTTCTTGGCAGTGGCCATGGTTCGTCTCAGCTCCTCATCAGTTGGCAGTGGTTGCCCAGTAAAAGCGTGCAGGAACGCTTCGACCAACACGTCACTGTTGGTAGCGTGCCGAAGATTGTTCACTTGACGGTGGGTGCGCAAATCAGAAAGCCGCCGCAGGACGTGCAGCGGAATCGAGACAGTGATCTTGCGTACTGCATTGGCCTTTTCACCGTGCTCGACATAGGGCTTGATGAATTTCGTTGTCGCCATAAAACGCATTCCCCGTGATCTGTTGCGAAAGCTATCCCCGAAGATTTCGCCTGTCAATTGATTTTAGTCATGAAATCAATCCGGTCCACCCCGCCCCAAACCGGCCCGAGGCCTGCCACGACAAGGCTTCAGGGGTAATCGTGGATATGATCGTTTGGACGTCTATACGTCCAAACATTATTTCATTGGAAAATGTCAAATTCGTTGAAACCCTTGCTGCATAACGCTTTCAAGGCATACCTGCGACGATGACTCACCCGGCACCCGTTGCGAGGCACTGTTCTAGCAAGGTGCATTCCGGGTCGCCGGGCAATGCCCGGCAGATGAATGGAACACGACTGAAATGAGCTGAACCCGTCCCCAAGGCACAGGCGAAAAATATCCGGCACCCCGCCCCACTCGGACCCCGGCAACGGCGCGAGCGGGATGTGCGGCGTTCCCGGACACTCGTCGCCGCCGGCGATGACGCGGCAACATTCCGCACACCATCACGTCGACGACGGCGTGCACGCGCCGCGCAAAACATCGGGATGATTTCATCGGGAGGAACAGGATGGCACTCGCTTCGGCGCACGCGGTTTCGATCAACGGCGCCTGCGAAAAAACCTGGCGGCTGCAGGACGACGCAGCGGCACATTCCATCCCACGAAAACGCTGCCGGCCGCACTGGGCGGCCGGCAAGGTCAGACTGCGATCGGTCGCGACTCAGTGGTCTTCGTTCTCGACCAGCTCTTCGTAGTCGTTCGCGTCGAGCAGCTCGTCGAGCTCGGCACGGTCGCTGGGGCGCACCAGGAAGATCCAGCCTTCGCCGAAGGCGTCCTCGTTGATGGTCTCGGGCTTGTCGTTGAGCAGCTCGTTGACCCCGACGATCTCGCCGGAGACCGGCGAGTAGATGTCGGAAGCCGCCTTCACCGACTCCACCACGGCCGCACCGGCTCCCGCCTTCACGGCGGAGCCGACTTCCGGCAGTTCCACGTAGACCAGGTCGCCGAGCTGATCCTGCGCGTGGTCGGAGATGCCCACCCGGACCAGGCCATCGTCTTCGACGCGGGCCCACTCGTGGGACTTGAGGAATTTCAGATCGCCGGGAATCTCGCTCATGATCGGGGTCCAGTCGTTTGGTTGGGTGACAGGCGGTGATTCTAGCTACATCCGCCAAAGGGAAGAATGTGCCGCGGACGGCATGGGGGTGACGGCGGCTCAGATCCCTTCGCAGGGCTTGCCGTCGCGCACGAACGGGTATTTCACCAGGCGCACCGGCACCTCGCGGCCGCGGATGTCGACACGCACGTCGCCCGGCTCGCCGGCCGGAATGCGCGCGAACGCCACCGCCTTGTTCAGCGTCGGCGCAAAACTGCCGGAGAGGATTTCGCCCTCGCCATTCGCGGTCAGCACCTTCTGGCCGTGGCGCAGCACGCCCTTGTCGTCCAGCACCAGGCCGACCATCACGCGCGGCACGCCAGCCGCCTTCTGCTGCTCCAGCGCGGCGCGGCCGATGAAGTCGCGACCCTCGTCCAGCGCGATGGTCCAGCCCAGGTTCGCCTCCCACGGCGTGACGCTCTCGTCCATGTCCTGGCCGTACAGGTTCATGCCGGCTTCCAGGCGCAGCGTGTCGCGCGCGCCGAGGCCGGCCGGCGCGACGCCCGCGGCGGCCAACGCCTCCCACAACGCGACGGCATGTTCGGCCGGCACGATGATCTCGAAACCGTCCTCGCCGGTGTAGCCGGTGCGCGCCACGAACAGCGGCATGCCGCGCGGACCCTGCGCCGCGGCGGCGGAAAACCTGCCCAGCTTCGCGATACGCGGGCGATCCACCTCATGCAGCAGGCCAAGCGTCTTCTCGCGTGCATTCGGCCCCTGTACCGCGATCATCGCGAAGTCCGGGCGCTCCTTCACTTCCACGTCGAACGCCTTTGCCTGGGCTTCGATCCATGCCAGGTCCTTGGCGCGGGTGGCGGCGTTCACCACCAGGCGGAAATGCGCCTCGTCGAAGAAGTACACGATCAGGTCGTCGATCACCCCGCCCTGCTCGTTCAGCATGCACGAGTACAGCGCCTTGCCGGTGACCTTGAGCTTGTCGACGTTGTTGGCCAGCAGGTGGCGCAGGAATCCCCGGGTACGCGCGCCATGCAGGTCGACCACCGTCATGTGCGAGACATCGAACATGCCGGCGTCGCGCCGCACCGCGTGGTGTTCCTCGATCTGCGAGCCGTAGTTGATCGGCATGTCCCAGCCGCCGAAGTCGACCATGCGCGCGCCGAGCGCACGATGGGTGGCGTTGAGTACGGTCTTCTCGGTCATCGCGGCGGCGCCTTGCGGGGGAAAGTCCTGCATTATCGCCGCCGGCAGCGGGCAATCCAAGCCGTGCGGCAGGCGCGGTCGCCGCAGGATCACCCGTTCGCGTGGCCGTCGATCCCGGCCAGCACCCGTGCCACGACCTGTTCGGCCAGCTGTTCGGCGTGCTGTCCGCTGCTCAGCAGGTGGATGTCCGGCGCCGCGGGCCGCTCGTACGGTGCGTCGATGCCGGTGAAGTTGCGGATGGTGCCGGCGCGCGCCTTGCGATAGAGGCCCTTGGGATCGCGCCGCTCGCATTCCTCCAGCGGCGCGTCCACGAATACTTCCATGAATTCCGCCGCCGCGAACAATTCGCGCGCCGACTGCCGCTCGCTGCGGTAGGGCGAGATCGCGCTGACCAGCACGATCAGGCCCGCGTCCACCATCAGGTGCGCCACCTCGGCGATGCGGCGGATGTTCTCGACGCGATCCTCCGGGGTGAAGCCGAGATCCTTGTTGATGCCGTGGCGCACGTTGTCGCCGTCGAGCAGGTAGGTGTGGCAGCCCAGCGCGTGCAGGCGGCGCTCGACCAGGTTCGCGATGGTGGACTTGCCGGCGCCGGACAGGCCGGTGAACCACAGGCACAGCGGCTGTTGCCCCTTGCTGGAGGCGCGCACGCCCTTGTCGATGTCGACGTGCTGCCAGTGCACGTTGGCCGAGCGGCCCAGCGCGAAATCCAGCATGCCGCACGCCACCGTGGCGTTGCTCAGGCGATCGATCAGGATGAAGCCGCCGAGCGTGCGGTTGTCCGCATAGGCCTCGAACGCGACCTCGTCGTCCAGGCCCAGCGTGCAATAGCCCACTTCGTTCAGCGCGAGCTGGCGCGCGGCGAGTTTCGCCTGGGTGTTGACGTCCACCTTGTACTTGATCGACATCACCCGCGCGTTGACCGTGCGCGTACCGAGCTTCAGCCAGTACGTGCGGTTCGGCAGCAGCGCCGCATCGCCCACCCACAAAAGGTGGCAGGCGAACTGGTCGGCCACCGGCGCCGGGCGCCGCGCGTCGGCGATCACGTCGCCACGGCTCACGTCGATGTCACGGTCGAGGCACAGCGTCACCGCCTGGCCGTCGCCTGCGCTGTCGAGTTCGCCGTCGGCGGTGACGATGCGCTCGATGCGCGCGAGCTGCACGCCGGGTTGCACCAGCACCTCATCGCCGCGCGCCACGCGGCCGCCGCAGATCGTGCCGGCGTAGCCGCGGAACGACTGGTCGGGCCGGTTCACCCACTGCACCGGCAGGCGGAAATCCGCCGCCCGGGCGGGCGCTGCGTCAGCCGCCTCCAGCAGCTCCAGCAGGCTGGGGCCGCGGTACCAGGGCATGCGCGCGGAACGCGTGCCCACATTGTCGCCGCCCGGCGCGATCACCGGCAGGCACGTCACGCTGGCGATGCCCAGCGCTTGCGCCAGCGCGCGGCAGGCTTCGCTGATCTCGCGGTAGACGGCCTCGTCGCCGTCGACCAGGTCCATCTTGTTCACCGCCAGCACCACCTGGCGGATGCCGAGCAGGCTGCATATATAGGTGTGCCGGCGGGTCTGCGGCAGAAGGCCCTTGCGCGCGTCCACCAGCACCACCGCGAGTTCCGCGTTGGAGGCACCGGAGGCCATGTTGCGCGTGTACTGCTCGTGCCCGGGGCAATCGGCCACGATGAAGCTGCGCCGCGCGGTGTGGAAGTAGCGCCAGGCCACGTCGATGGTGATGCCCTGCTCCCGCTCGGCGTCCAGCCCGTCGGTGAGCAGGGCGAAATCCAGCGCATCGCCGGCGTCGGCATGCAGCCGGCGGCTGTCGCGCGCCAGCGCGGCGAGCTGATCCTCCGGCACCGTGCCGGCGTCATACAGCAGGCGGCCGAGCAAGGTGCTCTTGCCGTCGTCGACGCTGCCGCAGGTGATGAAGCGCAGCAGGCCCTGGCCGGCGGCGGCAGCCGTGATGGCGGAAGCGGTCGGCGCGGCCATCAGAAGTAGCCCTCCTGCTTCTTGCGTTCCATCGAGGCGGCGGGGTCCTGGTCGATCACCCGGCCCTGCCGCTCGGAACTGCGCGAGTCGGCCATCTCCCGAATGATCTTGTCCAGCGTATCGGCGCCGGATTCCACCGCGCCGGTGAGCGGGTAGCAGCCCAGCGTGCGGAAGCGCACCTCGCGCATTTCCACCGCCTCGCCCTCGCGCAGCGTGAAGCGTTCGTCGTCCACCATGACCAGCGCGCCGTCGCGCGCCACCACCGGGCGCGGCCTGGCGAAGTACAGCGGCACCACGTCGATGCCCTCGCGCCGGATGTACAGCCACACGTCCATCTCGGTCCAGTTGGACAGCGGGAACACCCGCACGCTCTCGCCCTTGCGGATGTGCGTGTTGAAGGTGTGCCAGAACTCCGGCCGCTGGCGCTTCGGATCCCAGCGGTGCTGCGCGTTGCGGAACGAGAAGATGCGTTCCTTCGCGCGCGACTTCTCCTCGTCGCGCCGCGCGCCGCCGATCGCCGCATCGAACCCGTGCTGGTCCAGCGCCTGCTTCAGCGCCTGCGTCTTCATCACGTCGGTGTGCACGGTGGCGCCGTGGATCAGCGGCGAGATGCCCTGGCGCACGCCGTCCTGGTTGACGTGCACCAGCACCTGCACGTCGCCGGCCGCCGCCACGCGGTCGCGGAACGCGATCATCTCGCGGAACTTCCACGTGGTGTCGACGTGCAGCAGCGGCATCGGCGGCCGCGCCGGATGGAACGCCTTGCGCAACAGGTGCAACAGCACCGAGGAATCCTTGCCGATCGAATACAGCATCACCGGATGACGGAAGCTGGCCACCACCTCGCGGAAGATGTGGATGCTTTCCGCCTCCAGATCGTCCAGGTGCGAATGCGTCGGCGCGTTGTCTGTATTCATGCGTGGAACCCAGGCTGGCCTTGCGCGGCGCGCCACCGCGCGCCGGTCATCCGGGCATGTTACGCGATCACTGGCAGGGTTCCGAAATAACCTCGGTGCGGCGTGCCATGCGTGCACGGCATATGCCTTTCGGCGGCATCATGGGCGGGTCCGCCTCTTGCCGATGTCCCGCTGCGCGACGGAGGCTTCAGGCGATCACCGGATACGTCGGCTCGACATCGAGCGTGGCCGCACACACCGAGGCCAGTTCCAGCAGGCGCAGGTCCGAGCCGCGCGCACCGACCAGTTGCAGGCCCACCGGCAGGCCATTCGGCAGCGTGCCCATCGGCAGGCTCACCGCCGGGCAACCGGCCAGGCTGGCGAAGCTGGTGAGGTCGGCCTGCGAATCGGGCACCGGGCCATCCAGCGGGAACGCGCCCTGCGGCGTGGTCGGCAGCACCAGCACGTCGACCTGGGCGAACAGCCGGCGCATCTTCAGCGTGGCCGCGTCGAGCACGCGGTCGGCCACCGCATAGTCGGCCGCGCTCTTGCTGGCAGCGTAGCCGAGCAGGCGGCGGAAGCGCTCCGACACCGGATGCTCGGTATTCGTCAGGTCCGCGGCAAAGGTGCCGAGCATTTCCGCTTCCATCAGGAGCAGGCCGGCGCGGCGGGTGCGCGCGAAATCCCAGTCGGCGAAGTCGACCGTGCGCCGATCGCCGAGCGCATGCGGCAACTTCGCCATGGCCGCCTCGAATACCTCGATGACCTCCGGCTGCACGCCGACCGCGGCCAGGTCCGGCAGCAGGCCCGCGCGCAGGTTGCCCGGCTCCCAGTCCGGCAGCGCGAAGGCGACCCGGCGCCGGCGCGAGCGTGCATCGTCGGCGTCGTAGCCGGCCAGTACCCGCAGCAGCACGGTGAGGTCGTCCGCGCTGCGCGCCAGCAGGCCGACCGCGTCGAGCCGTCGCGCCGCCGGCACCAGGCCGCGCGCGGAGATCTCGCCGTGCGTGGGCTTCAGCGCGTACACGCCGCAATAGCTGGCCGGGATGCGGATCGAGCCGAGACTGTCCGAACCCACCGCGGCCACCGCCAGGCCCGCGGCCACCGCCGCCGCCGCGCCGCCGGAGGAACCGCCGGCGGTGTAGCCGTGCCGGTGCGGATTGTGGGTGGCGCCGAAGTGCGGGTTGTCGGTGACGGCGCCCAGCGCGCCCTCGTCCATGTTGGTCTTGCCCAGCAGGATCGCGCCGGATGCGCGCAGCCGCGCCACCACGTGCGCGTCCTCCTGCACCGGCTTGCCGCGGCCCGGCAAACCGGCCCGGGTCGCCCAGCCGGCGATGTCGAAGTTGTCCTTCAGGGCCAGCGGGATGCCGTCCAGCCGCCCGATCACGCCGTCGCGGCGGCGCCGGTCGGCCAGCTGCGCCTGGTCCTGCAACAATCCCGAGCGCTGGTCGACATAGGCATGCAGCGTGGGATCGATCCGCTCGATCGCCTGCTGGTAGGCGTCGGCCAGCGCCTGCGGCTGTACGCGGCCCATCGCCAGCCAGTGCAGCAACTGGCACAGCGAGGCGCGGCGCAGGTCGAGATCGGCGATCGGCGGCATCGAATTCATGAACACTCCCTTGGGTTGCCCCGATTATCGCCGCCTCCGGTGAAGCGATTGCAAGCGGTGACGCAGCACGCGTTGCCGCACGGCGCGCGAAAACGGACAATGGCAGTCCGAGAGGCCGTGAAATGCACGGCCTCTCAGACCGGCCATGGATGGCCGGACGTGGATCAGGCATGCACGTGCCTGATCCACGTGAGCGAGTACGGACACGTGCCGGACCCGCGACTGAAAAAAACACAGGAAGTGGGTTTTTCACAAGGTCTGACCCATACCCTCACGCACGGCAGCCGCCTGCGCCTCCACCCAGCATCAGGGAGTCCGCCATGAGCGAACGCGAAACCATGGAATACGACGTTGTCGTCGTCGGCGCCGGCCCGGCCGGGCTGTCGTTCGCGATCCGCCTGAAGCAGCTGAAGCCGGAAACGAGCGTGTGCGTGATCGAGAAAGCCTCGACCATCGGCGCGCAGATCCTGTCCGGTGCGGTGATCGAGCCGCAACCGCTGGACGCCCTGTTGCCCGGCTGGCGCGCCAACCCGCCGCCCATCTGCGTGCCGGCCGGCAAAGACGAGTTCTGGCTGCTCAGCAAGACCGGCGGGCGCAAGATGATGGTGCCGCCGGGCATGAAGAACCACGGCAACTTCATCGTCTCGCTGGGCGCGATGTGCGCCTGGCTGGCGCCGCAGGCCGAAGCACTGGGCGTGGACGTGTTCCCCGGCTTCGCCGCTGCCGACACCATCTACAACGAAGACGGTTCGGTCGCCGGCGTGCGCATCGGCGACATGGGCGTGGCGAAGGACGGCACGCACAAGCCGGGCTATGCCGAAGGCATCGACATCAGGGCGAAGGTCACCGTGCTCGCCGAAGGCGCCCGCGGCAGCCTCACCAGGCAGCTGGTCAAGCGCTTCAAGCTGGACAAGGACAGCGACCCGCAGGGCTACTCGATCGGCATCAAGGAACTGTGGCAGCTGCCGGCCGGTCGCGTGACGCCGGGCAAGATCGTGCACAGCTTCGGCTGGCCGGCCGACACGCATACCTATGGCGGCAGCTTCATGTACCACCTGGACAAGGACCGCATCGCGCTCGGCTACATCAGCGGGCTCGACTACAGCGACCCGAACTACCAGCCGTGGGAAGCGTTCCAGCAGTGGAAGAACCACCCGATGGTCAAGCCGCTGCTGGAAGGCGGCGCCATCCTTTCCGCCGGCGCGCGCGCCATCGTCACCGGCGGCTGGCAGTCGCTGCCGAAATGCGAGATGCCCGGCGCGCTGCTGATCGGCGACACCGCCGGCCTGCTCAACGTGCCGAAGGTGAAAGGCACCCACCAGGCACTGAAGAGCGGCATGCTCGCCGCCGAGCACCTGGCCGCGAACGGCCTGGATCCGACCGGCTTCGACGCGAAACTGCGCGGCTCGGACGTGATGGCCGAGCTGAAGAAGGTGCGCAACATCAAGCCCGCGTTCAAGAAGGGCCTGTGGTTCGGCATGCTGAATGCCGCCTGGGAAACCGTCACCTTCGGCCTGTCGCCGTGGACGCTGAAGAACAAGGCCGACTGGTCCAGCCTGCACAAGCTCGGCGCGCAGGAAGAGCCGAAGCGCGACTACGTGCAGCGCTCACTGCCTCCGCGCGACCGCCTGGCCGGCGTCTACTTCGCCGCCACCGAGCACGACGAGGACCAGCCCGTGCACCTGCACGTGGCCGACACCGACATCTGCGCGACGAAGTGCGTCGAGGAGTACGACAACCCTTGCACCCGCTTCTGCCCCGCCAACGTCTACGAGATGGTGGCAGACGAAAGCGCTCCGCACGGCAAGCGCCTGCAGATCAATTCCGCCAACTGCGTGCACTGCAAGACCTGCGACATCAAGGACCCGTACGAGATCATCACCTGGGTCACGCCGGAGGGTGGTTCGGGGCCGAACTACCAGAACCTCTGAGTGGCAGGGGCAGTCCGCTGATCGGCAACCTGCACTGGCGACTCAAGCGCCTCGGCTACCTGTGGCAGCGCACGCGCGGCAGCCTCGCGCTGCGCGGCTGGCGCGGCACGCTGGCGCGCATGCGGCAGGAGTTCCAGTCACGTCCCGAGCTCGATGAGGCACTGGCGCTGCTGGCGCTGGACGAACCGTTCGCGCCGTTCGCGCTGCCGGTCAGCGAGCAGCCGCGGGTATCGGTGATCATTCCGGTTCACGGCAAGCTGCCGTACACCCTCGCCTGCCTGCGCTCGCTGGCGCGGCACGGTGCGCAGGCGCCGTTCGAGGTGATCGTGGTGGACGATGCGTCGCCGGACGCCAGCGCCGCCACGCTGGCGCAGGTCGGTGGCCTGCAGCTGCTGCGCAACGCCGCCAACCTCGGCTTCATCGGCAGCTGCAACGCCGGCGCCGCCGCGGCACGCGGCGAGTTCCTGCTGTTCCTCAACAACGACACCCAGGTCACGCCCGGCTGGTTGGACGCGCTGCTGCGCTGCTTCGCCGAGCGCGCCGACTGCGGCATCGCCGGCAGCCGGCTGGTCTACCCGGACGGGCGCCTGCAGGAAGCGGGCGGACTGGTATTCGCCGACGGCAGTTGCTGGACCACCGGCCGCTTCGAACCGCGCGACGTGCCGCTGTTCCGCTGCCGCCGCGAGGTCGACTACGTCTCCGGCGCCTCGCTGCTGATCCGCCGCGAAGTGTTCCGGCGCGTCGGCGGCTTCGACGCGCGCTACGCACCGGCCTACTACGAGGACGCCGACCTGGCGTTCGCGGTGCGCCGGCTCGGCCTGCGCGTGTACTACGAGCCGGCCAGCACGGCGATCCACTGCGAGGGCATCAGCGCCGGCACCGACCTCGACCGCGGCATGAAGCGCCACCAGCGTCCCAACCAGGTGAAGTTCGTCGACAAATGGGCGGCCGAACTCGCCGCCCAGCCGCCCGCCGGCACGCCACTCGAGCGCGCGATCCACTGGCGCCGGCGCGGCCGCGTGCTGGTGGTGGACGCGATGACGCCGGAGCCTGCGCGCGATTCCGGCTCGCTGCGCCTGTGCGCGATCCTGCGCCTGCTCGACGAGCAGGGCTGGAGCACCGCCTTCCTGCCCGACGACGGCCGCGCCAGCCCGGCGGAGATCGACGCGCTCGGCACACTGGGCTGCGAAGTGCTGTGCAAGCCATGGGTGGCGGACCTGCCGCGCTGGCTGCGCGAGCACGGCAGCGAACTGCACGCGGTGATCCTGTGCCGGCACACCGTCGCCGGCCAGTACGCCGGGCTGGTGCGCCGGCACGCGCCGCAGGCGAAGCTGCTGTTCGACACGGTGGACCTGCACTTCCTGCGCGAACGCCGCGCGGCGGAACTCGGCGGCAGCGCCGTCATGGCCCGCCAGGCCGAAGCCGCACGCCGCAGCGAGCTGGCCCTGATCGAACAGGCCGACGTCAGCTTCGTGGTCAGCCCGCACGAACAATCGCTGCTGGCGCGGCTGCTGCCGCAGGCGCGGGTGGAACTGCTGTCCAACATCCACGACGTGCACGGCTGCCGGCAGCCGCACGCGGGGCGCCGCGACCTGGTCTTCATCGGCGGCTACGGCCACCCGCCGAACAGCGACGCGATCCGCTGGATCGCCGACGAGATCCTGCCGCGGCTGCGTGAAACGCTGCCCGACCTCTGCGTGCACGTACTCGGCGACATGCCAGATGCGGCGCGACACGAATTGGCCACGCCGGGCCTGGAATTCCACGGCCGCGTGGCCGAATTGGCGCCGTGGCTGGACCGCTGCCTGGCCACGCTGGCGCCGCTGCGTTTCGGCGCCGGCGTGAAGGGCAAGATCAACATGTCGATGAGTCACGGCGTGCCGGTGATCGCCACCACGATTGCGGTGGAAGGCATGCAGCTCGCCGACGGCGTGAACGTGCTGGTGGCCGACGACGCAGCCGCCTTCGTCGAGGCGGTGCGCCGGCTGCAGCGCGATGAAACGCTCTGGCAGCAGCTCTCCACGCACGGCCTCGACAACGTGCAGCAGCATTTCTCCGCCGCCGCCGCCGCCGCCGCCCTGCATCGCGTGCTGGATTGACCACGCGCGCGCCAGCGCCGATGCTTCGGCATCGCCACCGATAGGCCGCCATGTCCGCTCGCGATTTCGCCAAACGCTGTCTGTTCACCGTGCTGCGCACCGGCTTCCGGCTGACCCCGATGTCGGGCACCACACGCGACCGGCTGCGCCAGCGTTTCCTGGACCGGCATGCGGGCCTGCTGCCGCAGGGGCCGCGCGGCCAATCGAATGAAGCGTCGCAGGCCGAGCGCCGACCACGCAGCCAAGCCGCCGGGCGCGCGATCGGTTTCGTACCCCGGCGCAGCGGCACGCTGCCGACGCCGTTGCCCGCCACCGTGGTGGCGTTCTACCTGCCGCAGTTCCACCCGATCCCGGAGAACGACGCGTGGTGGGGCGAGGGCTTCACCGAGTGGCACAACGTGACGCGCGCGCTGCCGCAGTTCGAAGGGCATGCGCAGCCGCGCCTGCCCGGCGAGCTGGGCTTCTACGACCTGCGCCTGGCGGACGCGATGCGCCGGCAGATGCAGCTGGCGCGCGAGTACGGCGTCGGCGCGTTCTGCAGCTACTTCTACTGGTTCGCCGGCAAGACCCTGCTGGAAACGCCGCTGCAGCAATGGCAGGCCGACCGCACGCTCGACCTGCCGCTGTGCCTGTGCTGGGCCAACGAGAACTGGTCGCGGCGCTGGGACGGCCGCGCCGACGACATCCTGATCGGCCAGCAACACAGCCCCGCCGACGACCTCGCCTTCATCGAACATGTCGCGCGCTATCTCGCCGACCCGCGCTACCTGCGCGTCGACGGCAGGCCGCTGCTGCTGGTCTACCGCCCAGGCCTGCTGCCGGACCCGAAGGCGACCGCCACGCGCTGGCGCGAGTGGTGCCGCGCCAACGGCATCGGCGAGATCCATCTTGCCTACGTGCAGAGTTTCGACCGGGTCGACCCGCGCACGATCGGCTTCGACGCCGCGGTGGAATTCCCGCCGAACAACACCACGCCCGCGCCGATCACCGCGCGGCAACACCTGCTCAACCCGGACTACCGCGGCGACGTGCACGACTGGCGCGAGCTGGCGCGGCAGTCGATGGCGCAGCCCGAGCCCGCCTGTCCGCGCTACCCCGGCGTCAATCCGGGCTGGGACAACGAGCCGCGGCGCAGCGGTGGCGGCCGCGTGTTCGCGCACGCCTCGCCGCGCGGCTATCGCGATTGGCTGCGGCATGCCATCGGTGTCGCGCAGCGGCGCTTTCCGGCGCAGCCGCTGGTGTTCGTCAACGCGTGGAACGAATGGGCCGAAGGCGCGGTGCTGGAGCCGGACAGCCGACTCGGCCACGCCTGGCTGGAAGCGACCCGCGCCGCGCTGCAGCCGGCGCCGGCCGCCGATACGCGACCCTGCGCGGTGATCCACGTCTGGTATCCCGAACTGCTGGACGAGCTGGTGACGGCGCTGCGCGCCAGCGGCATCGACTGGCGCGTCGTGATCACCACCGCCCGCGAGCGCGAACAGTCGGTGCGCGAACGGATGGCGCAGCTCGGCCTCGACGCCGAGATCGAGGTGTTCGAGAACCGTGGCCGCGACATCCTGCCGTTCCTGCACGTGGCCAACCGCCTGCTCGACGAAGGCGTGACGACCGTGCTGAAACTGCACGGCAAGCGTTCCACCCATCGCCAGGACGGCGAGACCTGGCGCCGCGAACTGCTCGACAAGCTGCTCGCACCCGAACGTGCCGGCCGCATCGCGGCGGCCTTCCGCAACGACGCCACGCTGGGCCTGGTGCACGCCGAAGGCCACCTGCAACCGCTGGACTACTACTGGGGCGCCAACCAGGCCAACGTCGACTACCTCACCCGCCGCCTCGGCATCGCGGCGCCACAGGTGGAACACGACAGCTTCATCGCCGGCAGCATGTTCTGGCTGCGTCCGGCCGCCCTGCGCCCACTGCTGGACGCCCATCTGGATATAGCGGAGTTCGAGGCTGAGGCAGGCCAGCTCGACGGCACCCTGGCCCACGCCATCGAACGCGTGTTCAGCCTGAGCGCCGGCGCCGGCGGCTTCAGCACGGCCAGCGTCGCCGGCCTGCTCGGCCTCGCCGAAGCGGCGCCCGGGACGTATCCGTACGCGCGGCGCAGCGGTTGATCGCCTTCGCCGCGTCGCAACGCCGCAGAACCGCGCATTTCGTACGATTGTTCGATGCCGGGTAGAATGGCGGTCCTGCGCCCCGGCATGGGGCAGCCAACGAGGTAGGAATTCGCAGATGAAAATTCTGGTCGGCTACAAGCGCGTCGTGGACTACAACGTGCGCATCCAGGTGAAGCCCGACGGCAGTGGTGTGGTCACCGACGGCGTCAAGCTGTCCGCCAACCCGTTCGACGACATCGCGCTGGAAGAGGCGCTGCGCCTGCGCGAGAAAGGCGTGGCCACGGAAGTGGTGGTGGTCGGCATCGGCCCGGCCGATCTCACCGCGCACCTGCGCAATGGCCTGGCCATGGGCGCGAACCGCGCCATCCACGTGGTCACCGGCGACGCCGTGCAGCCGTTGACCGCCGCCCGCGTGTTCCTCAAGCTGATCGAAAGGGAGCAGCCGGGCCTGGTGATCCTGGGCAAGCAGGCGATCGACGACGACGCCAACCAGACCGGCCAGATGCTCGCCGCACTGTGGGACCGCCCGCAGGCCACGTTCGCCAGCAAGGTCGCCATCTCTGTTGAGAGCGGCGCCGATGGCAAAGCCACGGTGACCCGCGAAGTCGACGCCGGCCTCGAAGTGATCGAGGCCGAGCTGCCGGCAGTGATCACCACCGACCTGCGCCTCAACGAGCCGCGCTTCATCAAGCTGCCGGACATCATGAAGGCGAAGTCCAAGCCGATCGACACGATCGAGTTCGGATCGCTCGGTATCGAGTCGCACGGCCACCTGAAGACCACGCACTACACCGCGCCGGCCAAGCGCAGCAAGGGCGTGATGGTGAAGGACGCGGCCGAGCTGGTCGCCGCGCTGAGGCAGAAAGGTTTGCTGTAGAACGCGGCCTGTAGGGCGGGCACTGCCCGCCGCCCCACAAAGACCTGAAAGGTCGGCAGGCAGTGCCCGCCCTACAAGTACCAAAGCCCTACTCGAGACGGAAGGTTGTCCACACCATGAGCAAGATCCTGGTCATCGCCGAACACCTCGGCGGCAAACTCAACTCCTCCACCGCGCGCGCCGTGAGCGCCGCCATTGCGGTGAAGGGTGAAGCGATCGACGTGCTGGTACTCGCCGACAGCGTCGACGCGATCGCCGCCGAGGCGGCCAAGATCGACGGCGTGAGCCGCGTGCTCACCGTCGCCCGCCCCGAGAACGCACACCCGCTGGCCGCCGTGCTGGCGCCGCAGATCGCCAAGGCAACTGCCGGCTACAGCCACGTGTTCGTGCCGTCCACCACCTTCGGCAAGGACGTCGCCCCGCGTATTGCCGCACTGCTCGGCGTGGCCCAGGTCAGCGACGTGATGAGCGTGGAGGCTGCGCACACCTTCAAGCGTCCGATCTATGCCGGCAATGCGATCATCACCGTCGAAGCCGACGCCGCCCACACCGTCGTGGCCACGATCCGCTCGGCCTCGTGGCCGGCCGCCACCACCGGCGCCAACAGCGCACCGGTCGTGGCATTGAGCGTCGACGCCAGCCTGCCCACGCACACCCGCTTCATCGAACTGAAGCAGGGCAGCAGTGACCGACCCGACCTGCAGAGCGCCAGCAAGGTCGTCTCCGGCGGTCGCGGCGTCGGCTGCGGCAATTG
>CAVPQF010000089.1:0-7905 GCA_963707225.1 uncultured Gammaproteobacteria bacterium | reverse complement strand
GGTGCCGGCGTTGCCGAGCAGGGTGACGAAGTCGATGTCCGGATCCATCAGCGCGTTGAGCGCGAAGTTCTGCTCGCGGTTGCGCGCGCCGATGCCCCAGACGTGGTGATTCGCGTGCGAGTGGTCGTCCAGCAGGACCAGGGTGGCGCTGGCGTCGTCGACGTGAAGCACGCGCAGTTCGACCGCATTCTCGCCGGGCAGGTACAGGCACTGGTTGGGATGCCAGTCGTCCTCCTCGCGCCGGTTCACTTCGTAGAAGGTGCGACCGCGTTCGGTCCATGAGCGCACTTCCGGATGCCGTTCCCAGAAATCTTCCGGCAATTGGGCGGAGCCGGTGTAGAGCAGGGAGAAATCGTCCAGCGCGCGATCGTTCTCGTAATCCTCGGCGACGATGCCGTTGATGCTGGCCTTGATCCGGAGGTTGATGTCCTTGGTGACCAGGATGACGTCGCGGCCGGGGTTCTGGTCGCGCAGTTCGATCACCGCCGACAGGATCTGGTTGTCCGCCTTGGCGTGGCCGTTGCTGCTGGTGCGGTGCTGGAAGTACAGGCGGCCCACCGAGCCGCCGCGCTTGAGCTTGATGCCCTGTGGATTGCTCAACTCCAGGCCATCGCCCAGGTCATGCTGCTTGCCCAGTTCGATCAGTTCGTTGAGGAAACGGCTGACCTGACGTCCGTTGCGCGAGACCTCCGAGGCGCCCTTCTTCTTTTCGTCCAGTTCCTCCAGTACGGTCATCGGGATGAAGACGTCGTGTTCCTCGAAGCGGAACAGCGAGGTCGGGTCATGCAGCAGGACGTTGGTGTCGAGAGCGTAGATGCGCTTGCTTCCGGTCATGCGGAAGTGTCCTCGCTGGTGGGTGGAAGGAACGGGCGGATGAGAGCCATGGACGGCGGGGTGGTCACTGGGCGGGGACGGCGTCGAGCACGGCCTGGGCATGTCCGGGGACTTTCACGCCGCGCCATTCGCGCGCCAGCTTCCCGTCGGGGTCGATCAGGAAGGTGCTGCGCACGATGCCCAGGTGGCGCTTGCCGTACAGCACCTTCTCGTGGATCACGTCGAACGCGTGGCACCAGGTTTCGTCGGCATCGGACACCAGCGGGAACGGCAGTTCCTGCTTCGCGGCGAAGTTGGCGTGTGATTTCCCGGAATCGCGCGACACGCCGATGACCTGCGCATGGCGTTCGAGGAAGACCGGGTAGAGGTCGCGGAAATCCCTGGCCTCGCTGGTGCAGCCGGGTGTCGAGTCCTTCGGGTAGAAGTACACCACGACCCACTGGCCCCTGAGGCTGGCGAGCTTCAGTTCGCTGCCGTTGCCGGTGGTGCCTTTCAGCGGGGGCAGCTTCTTGCCGATATCGGGCATGACGGATCCTGCACGGCGCGGCGGCGCCGTGATCATTGATGGAAAGCGAGGGGTGACACGGTTCGGACGAAGGGCGCCATGGCGCCCGGAGCGATCGGCTTGAATCGACACGCTGGCTGCAATGCAACGTCCCTCCGGTAGTTCACGGGCACAGACTAGCGCGGGCGGGGCGGTGGATGACAGTCCTTTTCAGAGGGGCGCGATAGCGCGATGCTTGGAAGACTGCCTCGCCTCAGAATTTGACCGGATCCATGATCGCGTCGAGGTTCAGGCCGTCGCACAGTTCCAGGAAGTCGTCGCGCAACGCGGCGATATGGATTTCCGCCGGGATGCCGATGGTGAACTGGGCCTGGAACATCTCCGCCCCGGTCTGCATCGCCTGGTAGCGGGTCGAGTTCAGCTGCTCCACGCTGATCCCGTGCTGGCTGAAGAAATCCACGATGCGCGCCACGATGCCGGGCCGGTCGGCCGCCACCACTTCCACCAGGTAGGGCAGCAGGTGCGAGCTGTTCTGGCGCGGGCCGGTGCGGTAATGCACCAGCCGCATGCTCTCGTCGCGGCTCAGCTTGGCCAGCGCGGTTTCCAGCTTGGCCAGCGCGTCCCACGCGCCGGTGGCCAGCAGCATCAGCGAGATTTCCGTACCGATGGTGGAGACGCGCGATTCGGACAGGTTGCAGCCGGCGTCGGCGATGCGCTTGGCCAGCGCCAGCAGCGGCGATTGGGTCGTCGGGGTAAGTGCGTGGATCAGCAACTGGTTGTCGTTGCCCGAACGCGTGGAAGCGGAAGAGGGGCCGGGGGAAGGTTTCAAGAGGGTCTGCCTGTGGACGTCAGCCCGCGTGGTGCGGAGCCATGAGACTACTCCGGTCGAGCTTACTTGCCCCCCTCGCGAGGCGGCAAGTAACATGCAGGGCTTGCCTTGTAGCGGAATCGAGTCTTGAACATTCGCGGAAGCATCTGCGCGCTGGCCACGCCGTTCGCGGCCGATGGCGCACTCGACCTGGATGCGTTCGGTCGGTTGCTCGACCATCAGTTGGCCGGCGGTACCCAGGCCCTGGTGGTGGCCGGTTCCACCGGCGAGGCGCACATGCTGGAGCACGACGAGTTCGACCGCCTGCTGGCGTTCGCGCTCGAACGCGTGGCCGGGCGGGTGCCGGTGATCGCCGGCACCGGCGAGGCCGGTACCGCCAAGACGGTTGCGTTGACCCGCCGCGCCAGGATTCTCGGTGCCGATGCCGCGCTGGTGGTGACGCCGTACTACGTGCGCCCGACCCAGGAAGGCCTGCGCCGGCATTTCCTGGAAGTGGCCGAGCACGGCGGCCTGCCGGTACTGCTGTACAACGTGCCAACCCGCACCGGTTGCGACCTGCTGCCGTCGACCGTGGCCGCATTGCGCGAACATCCGGCGATCGTCGGGATCAAGGAAGCGAGCGGCGACCGCGAGCGGATTTCGGCGCTGGCGGAACTTGTGCGTGCGGATTTCGTCTATCTGTCCGGCGACGACGGCAGCGCCGGCGAGGCGATGCTGGCCGGCGCGGCCGGTACCATCTCGGTGGCGGCCAACCTGGTGCCGCAGGCGTTCCGCGCCCTGTGCGATGCGGCTACCGGCGGCGATCAGGCGGCGACGGCGCGTTGCCAGGCCGTTCTGGAGCCGCTGGTGCAGGCGCTCAACTGCGCGCCGAATCCGATCGCGGTCAAGGCCGGCCTGCCCGTGCTGGGGCTGGGGCTGGCCGTGCCGAGATTGCCGCTGGTGGAACTGAACGACGGTCCGGATCGCGCCCGATTGCACCAAGCGCTGTCCAGTCTGGCATCCTTGGCGACTGCGGCCGGTTGACGGTTGCCCGACTTACTCACGGAATCCGATTACATGAAGAAAACTTCGCTCCTCGTGGCCCTGCCGGCCGTGGCCCTCAGTGGCCTGCTGCTTTCCGGCTGCGGCGCGTTCCGCTCGCACAAGGCGTGGGACACCGCCGTACAGGAAGCCCCGCTGGAGATCCCGCCGAGCCTCGACCGGCCGTCGACCAGCGACGCGCTGGTGATTCCGCCGCCGGGCGCGAACCAGCCGACCGCCAACGGCGCCACCGCCAGCGTCGGTTCGGCCGGTGGCCAGATCACCGACGGCTTCGTGCTGGCCGACAGCGTGGACAATGCCTATCGCCGGGTCGGCCAGGCGCTGGAAAGCGGCAACCTGGGCGAGGTGGTCGGCCATGACGACGCCACGCACAGCTATACGCTGAATGTTTCCGACGCCGTGGTGCAACAGAAGAAAAAGGGTTTCTTCGGTCGCCTGTTCGGGCGCGACAAGGGCGGTGCCGCGCGTGCTCCGGGCGCCGGTTCGCACCAGGTGCAGATCAGCGTCAACAACAGCGGCACGGCGGCCAGCGAAATACGCGCCCAGGGCAATGCCGCGGCCGTAGGCAAGGTGGTCGATGCGTTGAAGTCGCGCCTGGGCGGCTGATCCCCGAACCGCTCGCGACCAAAAAGAACGCCGCCCAAGGGCGGCGTTCTTTTTGGCAGATGAACTCAGCGCTGCAGCAGCTCGAGCTTGTCCGGCTTGCCTTCCCACGCCTTGGCGTCGGGCGGGGCGTCCTTGCGCTCGGTGATCACCGGCCAGTCTTTTGCCAGTTCGGCGTTCAGCGCCACGAACGCTTCCTGGCCGGCGGGCACGTCGTCTTCCGGATAGATCGCGTTGATCGGGCACTCCGGTTCGCACAGGGTGCAGTCGATGCACTCATCCGGATCGATCACCAGGAAATTGGGGCCTTCATGGAAGGCGTCGACCGGGCAGACCTCGACGCAATCGGTGTACTTGCACTTGATGCAGTTGTCGATGACGACGAAGGTCATGGAGGCAATTCAGCTGTAGGGAAGGCGGTCGGACGGCTCTTGTGAAGAGTGCGGCCATGGAAGGCCGCTTCTGGTCTGGCCAATGGCCAGTAGCCGCGGGTTGTCGAGACCCTTCCAGATAACGGCAATCATGGACGATTGCAAAAGCAAATGGTGCTCCCTACGAGACTCGAACTCGTGTTCCCGCCTTGAGAGGGCAGTGTCCTGGGCCACTAGACGAAGGGAGCGTTATCCTGTGAGGCGCGCTAGTATAGCGGAATTGTTTCGCCCGGCAATGCTTGGCATGCACCGGCCTGCACCGTTCGAAGCAGACCCTGCCGGTGCACGCGCCGCGCGTCCCCGCGGGACGGTCCGCGGCGTCGCGCGCCGCGATATATTGCAACCCAAGGGCAGCTTCGCCCGCAAGGATTCCGACCGCTTGAATCTCGAATCGAGGACCGACGCCACGCCGACGCTGCGGGTCATTCCGCGCGACCAGCACATCATCTCGCGCAAGAACATCAGCAAGGCGGCGTTGCGCGTGCTGTACCGCCTGAACGAAGCCGGCTACACCGCGTACCTGGTGGGCGGCGCGGTACGCGACCTGCTGCTGGGGCTGCGTCCGAAGGACTTCGACGTGGCGACCGACGCCACGCCGGACGAGGTGAAGAAGCTGTTCCGCAACTGTCGCCTGATCGGTCGCCGCTTCCGGCTGGCCCACGTGGTGTTCGGCCCGGAGATCATCGAGGTGGCCACCTTCCGCGGCACCGGCGAGGAGGGCGGCGAGGGCGACCGCCACATCATCGACGGCCGCATCGTGCGCGACAACATCTGGGGCACGATCGAGGAGGACGCGGTGCGCCGCGACTTCCGCGTCAACGCGATGTACTACGACATCAGCGACTTCTCGGTGCGCGACTACGTCGGCGGCATGCAGGATCTCGAGGACCGCGTGCTGCGCCTGATCGGCGAACCGGACACCCGCTATCACGAGGACCCGGTGCGCATGCTGCGTGCGGCGCGGCTGGCGGCGAAGCTCGACATGCGCATCGACGCCGCCGCGATGGTGCCGTTCGAGACGCTGGGGCCGCTGCTGGCCGATGCCGCGCCGGCGCGGCTGTTCGACGAGTCGCTGAAAATGTTCCTGACCGGCAACGGCCTGAAGAGCTTTCGCATGCTGGAGCAGTGCGGCCTGCTGAAGTTCCTGTTCCCGGCCACCGCGCGCGCGCTCAGGCGCGGCGATGAGGCGCTGCGTGCACTGATCGAACGCGGCCTGGCGAATACCGATGCACGGATCGCCGAGGACAAGTCGGTGACCCCGGCGTTCCTGTTCGCCGTGCTGCTGTGGGGCGAGGTGCGCGACGTGGCGCACCAGCTGATCGGCCGCGGCGTCGAAGGCAACGAAGCGTGGTCGCGTGCCGCAGCCCAGGTGGTCGGCGAGCAGTGCCAGCGGGTGGCGATCCCGCGCCGGTTCACCTTCACCATGGAGGAAATCTGGTCGCTGCAGCCGCGTTTCGAGCAGATCCAGCGCAAGCGGGTGTTTCGCCTGATGGCGCACCCGCGCTTTCGTGCCGCGTTCGACTTCCTGCTGCTGCGCGCCGACGAGTTGCCGGCGATGCGCGAACTGGGCGAGTGGTGGGCGCATGCGCAACAGCTGCCGCAGGACGTGCTGGCGGCCGCGCTGCCGGCCGGTGGCGGCAGTGGCGGCGATTACATGGCGGCGCCGGTAGCCGCCAAGCCGCCGCGCCCGCGCCGGCGGCGACGCCGGCCGGGCGACAAATCAGGTTCCGCATGACCCTGGCCTACGTCGCGCTGGGCAGCAATCTCGGCGACCCGCGGCAACAGTTGCTCGATGCCATGGATGCGCTGTCGAACCTGCCCGATACCCGCCTGCTGCAACGTTCGCGGCTTTACCGCACGCCGCCGTGGGGGATGCTGGAGCAGCCACCGTTCATCAACGCCGCGGTGGAACTGGATACCGCATTGTCGCCGCATGCCTTGCTGGATGCCTTGCTGGCGATCGAGCAGCGCGCCGGGCGCGTGCGCGCCGGGCGCAACGGCCCGCGCACGCTGGACCTGGACCTGCTGCACGTCGACGGCGTGCGGCTCGCCGACCCGCAACTGACCTTGCCGCACCCGCGCATGTCCGAACGCGCGTTCGTGCTGTTGCCCTTGCACGACATCGCGCCCACGCTGCGGCTGCCCGGACAGGCTACGGTGGCGGAACTGCTGGCCCGCCTCGACCTGGCCGGCTGCGAACGCGTGGCTTGAGCCCTCACCGTGGCACGCCGGATAATCGGCGGCCACCCCATCCCAGGAATTGCCGTGTACGTGCAGAACGCCAGTGTCCCCGACCGCAAGCCGGTGACCGTGCCAGGCCTGCTTGCGATGAAGGCGCAGGGACGGCGCATCGTGATGCTCACCGCCTACGACGCCAGCTTCGCGTGGCAGCTGGAGGCGGCCGGCGTCGATGTTGCGCTGGTCGGCGATTCGCTCGGCATGGTGGTGCAGGGGCATCGCAGCACGCTGCCGGTGACGCTGGAGCACATGGTCTACCACACCGCCGCGGTGGCGCGCGGGCTGTCGGCCACGTTGCTGGTGGCCGACCTGCCGTTCATGGCCGACCGCGACGTGGCGCATGCACTGGAGGCCGGTGCGCGGCTGGTCGGCGAAGCCGGCGCGGCGATGGTGAAGATCGAGGGCGCCGCACCGCATGTCCTTGAGGCGATCGCGGCGCTGACCGCACGGGCGATCCCGGTCTGCGCGCACCTGGGGCTCACCCCGCAGTCGGTGCACAAGTTCGGCGGTTTCCGCATCCAGGGCCGCGAGCAGGCGGCGGCCGACCGCGTGCTGGCCGAGGCACTGGCGGTGCAGTCGGCCGGAGCGGATATGCTGGTGATGGAAGGCGTGCCGGTGGAACTGGGCCAGCGGGTGACCGCGGCGCTGACGATACCGGTGATCGGCATCGGTGCCGGGCCGCATTGCGACGGCCAGGTGCTGGTGATCCACGACATGCTCGGCATCACCCCGGGCAAGCGGCCGAAGTTCAGCAAGGATTTCCTGGTCGGGCGCGATTCTGTCGCCGCGGCGATCGCCGCCTATGCCGAGGACGTGCGCAGCGGCGCCTTCCCGGCTCCCGAGCATTGCTTCAACTGAGCCGGCGAGTCGACGTCCCATGCAGACCGTACAAGACGTTCCGGCACTGCGTGCCGCGATCCGCGGCTGGCGCACGCAGGGCCAGACGGTGGGCTTCGTGCCAACCATGGGCAACCTGCATGCAGGTCACCAGTCGCTGATCAGGCTGGCGCGGGCGCGCACCGAACGCGTGGTTGCCAGCGTGTTCGTCAATCCCACCCAGTTTGGCCCGAACGAGGATTACGACCGCTATCCGCGCACCCTGGTGCAGGACCAGGCAGCGCTGGCCGATCAGGATTGCGACCTGCTGTTCGCCCCGGACGTGGCCACGATGTACCCGTTCGGCCCCGAACACAGCGTCAGCGTGCGCGTGCCGCGGATCACCGACACGCTGGAGGGCGCGCACCGGCCGGGGCATTTCGACGGCATGGCCACCGTGGTGTGCAAGCTGTTCAACCTGGTGCAGCCGGACGTGGCGGTGTTCGGCCGGAAGGACTTCCAGCAACTCAAAGTGGTCGAGCGGATGGTGCGCGACCTGGGGTTGCCGGTGAAGGTGGTGGCGGCGCCGATCCTGCGCGCCGATGACG
>CAVPQF010000088.1:0-28993 GCA_963707225.1 uncultured Gammaproteobacteria bacterium | reverse complement strand
GCCGGCGCCTGCGCAGCCGTTTCGAACTGGTGGCCGGCCAGCCGGTGCCGGGGCGCGAGCACTTCCTGCTGCGCCGACAGCTCGGTCCTTCGCGCGGCCATGAAGTGTGGCTGGCCCGGCATGACAAGACCGGCGAGTTGCGTGTCTATAAGTTCGCCAAGGATGGCGAGCGGCTGGCATCCCTCAAGCGGGAGGCCACCATCTACCGCGTACTGCACGACACCCTCGGCGAACGTGACGATGTCGTGCGCGTACTCGACTGGAATTTCGAGCACGTGCCGTTTTTCCTGGAGTGCGAGTACGGCGGCCCCGACCTGGCGAGCTGGGCCGATGGCGAGCCGGGCCTGGCCAGTCTGGATCGTCAGCAGCGCCTGCGGCTGTTCCTGCAGATCGCCGACAGCATCGCCGCGGCACATGGCGTGGGCGTGCTGCACCGGGACATCAAGCCGGCCAACGTGTTGATCCAGCCGCATGGCGGCGGTTGGCAATCGAAGCTGGCCGATTTCGGCAGCAGCCGGTTGCTGCAGTCCGAGCGGCTGGCCGAGTTGGGCATCACCGCGCTGGGCCTCACCTTGACCCGTGCCGACAGCAGCGCCACCCCGCTGTACCTGGCACCGGAACTGCTGGCCGGCCAGGCGCCCACGCTGCAGAGCGACCTCTATGCGCTGGGCCTGGTGCTGTATCAGTTGCTTGTCGGCGACCTGCGCCGGCCACTGGCGCCGGGGTGGGAAGCGGACATCGACGACGAGCTGTTGCGTGAGGACATTGCCACCGCCACCGACGGATCGCCGCGGCGGCGCCTGGGCAGTGTCGCCGAATTGTGTGAGCGCCTGCGCGGCCTGGAAACGCGGCGGATCGAGCGGGTGCGCCTGCGCGATGCCGAGGCGCGCGCGCGACGCGCCGAACGGAAGCTCGAACGCAGTCGTGCGCGACGACCCTGGATCGCCGCGATACTGTTGCTTTTGCTGGTCGGCCTGGGCGTGAGCCTGTGGCAATTCCATCGAGTCGGGCTTGCCCGTGACGAGGCGCAGCGGCAAGCCGCCATCGCCACCACCACCAATCGGTTTCTCAACGAGGATCTGCTCGGCGCCGGCTTCGGTGGCGATTCGCCCGCGTGGTACGAAAAGAACCCGCGGCTGAAGGAGATTCTCGACGCTGCGGCGCAGCGGCTGGACCAGCGCTTCGGCAAGGCACCGCTGCTGGCGGCCGGACTGCATCAGACCCTGGGCCGGGCTTATCGCAGTACGGGCGACTACGGCAAGGCGCTCGTGCAATTGCGGGCCGCGGTCGATCTGCTGGATCGGACACTGGGTGGCGGCGACGAGCGCAGCCTGCTGGCGGAGTACGAGCTGACGGTGATGCAGGCCCACATGTCGCAATTCAAGCAGGCCAGCGTCCGGCTCGATCGCGCCGACGCGGCGGCCGGGGTGCGTCGACAGGCAGTCTCGGAAATCAGCCTGCGCTCGCACATGGCGCGCGGCGATCTGGCGTATCAGCAGATGCAGGTGCAGGCAGCACTGGACAATTATCGGGCAGCGCTGACCGTGCAGAAAATTCTGCACCCGAACGACGCGTTGATGTCCGCGCATCTGCTGCTTGGCATTGCCGGCTGCGAACTGCGGCTGGATCATGCGCCGGTCGCGGAAAAACTCGCCCGGCAGGTGCTGGCCGGTCCTGCCTACACGGCATCGCGGGTGGGTGTCGGCGTGCTGGCGCTGGCGCATTCGCGTCTTGGCGATGCGCTGCGGGCGCAGGGAAAGTATCCCCAGGCAGTCGCGGCCAGCCAACAGGCCGTAGCCAATTACGAAGCTTCGCAGGGTCCGGGCGGACAGGGCACGATCAGCGCGTTGAGCACGCTCAGCTACCTGTATTCGCTTCAGGGCGATGCGGTGAAATCGTTGGATACCCAGCGGGATGTCTACCAGCGTGCCCTGGCGCGGTGGGGCAATCACAACCAGTACACCCTGGTCGAGCAACTCAATCTGGGCTCGCAGGAACAGGAGGCGGGTGAACTCAAGGCCGCGCTGGCCGATCTGCAGGCAGCCGAGCAGGGACTGCTTGAGGTGTCGGGTGAACACAGTCCCGCCGTACACGCCGCTCGTGCGGCTCGGGCCGACGTGCTCAGCGAGCTGGGTCGTCATGCCGAAGCGTTGGCGCTGGTCGCGCGGGTCGATCCGGCGGCGTACCAGGCAAGTACTTCTGATCCCGGGCGCGCCACGGTGCTGGCAGCGCTGCGGGCACAGATCCTGGTGCGCCTTGGGCGGCGAGACGAAGGCCTGAAACAGCTGCAGCAAGCCGTGCAGTCCATGCAGACCGCCGGCGTCGCGGATGCCGAGATGGTACCCTATCGGAAGACCTTGCAGGACAGCACACCCGCCCATCGGTGATGTGGAACGAGGATCGGGGGCATGGGACGCGGGTTGCGCAGAGACGCTGCGCCGGCGCTCGACGACGGCGATCGCAGCGGATGAGATGCCGACGGCTACAATGGGCCGCTGCAGGGACACGGTCGTGTCCGAGCGACAACTCCGTATTGCCGCACGACTCAGGTATATGTCACATCATCGACTCATCCAGGGAATGGCGACCGCCTCAAATCGGGTCGTATCGCATCCGGTGCCGCGGTGAAAACCCGTGCGCGCATCGCCACCTGGCAACGCCTGCGCCAGCAGCCGACCTGGAAGCTGCTGGCGGCCGACAACGCGCCGCTGACTGCCGCGCTGCTGCAAGGTCTGTTACTTGACGCCGAGCGCCAGCTGCCGGCTTCGCTGCTGCACGAGCGGCTGGCGCGCGAACTGGAGGAACTGCGTGCGCATGGCCATGCCGTGCCGCGCACCGCACAGGCCTACGTGGCCGAATGGCTGGGTTCAGGCTGGCTGGAGCGGCGCTTTCCGGAAGGAGCCAGCGAGGAGCAGTACGAGCTGTCCACGCAGGCGATCGGCGCGCTGCGCTTTCTCGGCAGCCTCGACGCCAGCCGCAGCGTGGCCACCGAAAGCCGGCTGGCGCTGGTGATCCAGCAACTGGTGCAGCTGGCCCGGCAGACCGATGGCGACCCGCACAGCCGGCTGGCCGAGTTGCTGGCCGAACGCGAGCGCATCGACGCGCAGATCGCCGCGGTCAGCGAAGGCCGGGTGGATGTGCTGGACGATACCCGCGCGCTGGAGCGGGCGCGCGAGATCATCGCGCTGGCCGACGAGCTGGCCGAGGATTTTCGTCATGTGCGCGACGATTTCCAGCAACTGGACCGCGACTTCCGCGAACGCATCATCGACGACGAGCGCGAACGCGGCGAGATGCTGGAGGCGCTGTTCGCCGGCGTCGACGTGATCGCGGAAAGCGAATCGGGGCGCAGCTTCGAGGCGTTCTGGCGGCTGCTCACCGACGCCGAGCAGAGCGGCCAGCTGGAAGCCGCGGTGGATGCGGTGACCGGCCGCGGGTTCGCACGCAAGCTGGACCGGCGCGAGCGCAGCTTCCTGCTGCACCTCACCCGCACCCTGCTCGAGCGCGGTGGCCACGTGCACGACGTGTTGCAGCATTTCGCGCGCAGCCTGAAGGGCTTCGTGCAGAGCCGCGCCTACCTGGAACAGCGCCGCCTGCACCAGCTGCTGAAGCAGACCCAGGCCGAGGCGCTGAAACTGCGCGACCGGGTGCGCAGCAACGAGGGCATCGACTATACGCTCACCCTGAGCAGCGCACGGTTGCACTCGCTGTCGCGCTGGCGGCTCAACGATCCTCGCACCAGTCAGGTCGACGGTGCCATCGTGCGCGCCGAGGGCGCGGCGATCACGCTGGACAGCGTGGGCGAACTGGTGGCGCAGTCGGAGATCGACTTCCGCACCCTGAAACAGCGCGTGCACACGCTGCTGGGCGAGCATGCGCAGTGCTCGGTGGGCACCGTGTTGCAGCACTATCCCGCCGAACAGGGCCTGGGCAGCGTGGTCGGCTACGTGGCGCTGGGCAGCCGCCATGGCCTGCGGGTGCCCGACCGCTTCGAGCCGGTGAGCTGGCGCGGCGAGGACGGCCACGAGCGCCGCGCCCGCATTCCCCTGCTGTACTTCCTCAAGGAAAAACGCGATGAACTGGTCTGAGGACATGGGCGAGCCGGACCCGGCCAACGCGCCATCGGAAGGCATCGGTGACGCCGGACTGTTCCCCGGTGACAGCGGGAGCCTGCCGTTCGAGGCGCGCCGCGTGCTGTGCCAGTTGCTGGCCGGCCCCAGCGTGGACGCCGAGCGCCACGCCCTGCTGTGGCCGGTGCTGTTGCGCGAGGAAACCGCCATTCGCGCACGCCTGTGCGAACTGTTCCTGGAACTGGTGCTGGATCGCGACCTGCGCGTGGCCTTCGTGCGCCAGGCCGATACCGGCGAACTGGAAACGCCGACCCTGCTGCGTTCCAGTCCGCTCACCTTCATCGACTCGGTGCTGCTGCTGGCCCTGCGCCAGCGCCTGGCCGAAGCCGAGGCGCAAGGCCAGCGCGCGGTGGTGGAAGTGGACGAACTGCACGCGCAACTGGCCGTCTACGAGCCGCCGCAGGGCACCGACCGCGCCGGCTTCACCAGGAAGCTCAACGCCGCCATCGAGAAGATGAAAAAGAACAACGTGCTGCAACCGATCCGCGGCAGCGAAGGCCGCCACGAGGTATCGCCCACGCTGAAGCTGCTGTTCTCCGCCGAGGACGTGCAGGCGCTGGGCGCGGTCTATCGCGAGCACCTGGCCGGCCAGCGTGACGGTGGGGACGTGGAGAGCGAGGAGGACGAGGGATGAACAAGTCCGACGGCGCACCCGCCCTGTTCCTGTCCGACCTGCCCACGCCGCGCGAGGAGCAGTTCCGCATGCGCCGCCTGCAGGTGCTCAACTGGGGCACGTTCTCCGGCCTGCACGAGGTGCCGATCGCCGAGCGCGGCTTCCTGTTCGTGGGCCGTTCCGGCTCGGGCAAGTCGACCCTGCTCGATGCGATGTCCGCGCTGCTGGTGCCGCCCGCGCTGGTGGATTTCAATGCCGCCGCGCGCGAGGCCGAGCGCAGCGGCCGCGACCGCTCGCTGGTGTCGTACGTGCGCGGCGCCTGGGCCGACCAGCACGACGAGGATTCCGGCGAGGTCGCCACCCAGTACCTGCGCCGCGGGCCGGTGTGGTCGGCGCTGGCGCTGGAATACCGCAACGCGCTGGGCCGCTGCGTGACCCTGGTGCGGCTGCTGTGGATCCGCGGCAACAGCTCCACCGCGGCCGACGTGCAGAAGCATTTCATCGTCGCCGAGCGGCCGTTCGACCTGGCCGTCGAGCTGCAAGGTTTCGACCTGGACCTGCGCCGGCTCAAGCAGCGCCTGGGCGACGTGCACCACCACGACAGCTTCAATGCCTACGCCGAGCGCTTCCGCCGCCTGCTCGGCATCGGCAACGACACCGCGCTGCGCCTGCTGCACAAGACGCAGTCGGCGAAGAACCTGGGCGACCTCAACCATTTCCTGCGCGATTTCATGCTGGAGCGCCCGGAAACCTTCGCCGTGGCCGATCGCCTGGTGGCCGAATTCGCCGAGCTGGACGAGGCGCACAAGGCCGTGGTCACCGCGCGCGAGCAGATCGAGACCCTGCGCCCCGCGCGGGCGGCCCATGAGCGGCTGATGGCCGTGCGGCGCGAGCGCGGCGAACTGGACGAGCTGCTGGCCGGCATGGACGGCTATCGCGAACGGCAACGGCTGCGCCTGCTCGACGCGCGGCTGACCGAACTGGACACGCTCGACCGCGGCCTCGAAGGCGAGGAGGGCCGTCGCCAGCAAAGCCTGGAACAGCACCAGCGCGAGCTCGGCGAGCTGCAGGCGCGCCACCGCGAACAAGGCGGCGACCGCATCGAGCAGCTGCAACGCGAGCGCGACAGCGTGTCGCGCGAACGCGATACCGGCCTGCGCCATCGCGGCGTGGCCGATGCTGCCTGCCGGCAACTGGACTGGCCGCTCGCCGGCACGCCACAGGGTTTCGCCGAGCAGCTCGCGCAGGCGCGCAGCCTGCTCGATGCCGGCCAGGACGCTGCCGCCCGCGCCGACCAGCGCATGCTGGAACTGGGCATGCAGAAGAAGCAGGCCGAAGACGCCTTCGCCAGCGCGCGTGCCGAGATCGCCGCGCTGGAAGCACACCCGTCGAACATCCCCGCGCATCTGCAGGCGCTGCGCAGCCGCCTGTGCGCCGCGCTGGATCTGGCCGACGCCGCGCTGCCGTTCGCCGGCGAGCTGATCCAGGTGCGCGCGGACGAGCAGGCGTGGAGCGGCGCGATCGAGCGCCTGCTGCACGGCTTCGCGCTGTCGCTGCTGGTGGACGAGCGGCATTACGCCAGGGTGGCCGCCTGGGTCGATGCCACCCATCTCGGCGGCAAGCTGGTGTATCACCGCATCGGCGCGGCGGATGGGCTGAACGTGTCCGCGCCGCCGCCGCGCTCGTTGCTGCACAAGCTGGAGCTGGCCCCGCACGCCCATCAGGAATGGCTGCACGGCGAACTGCTGCGCCGCTACGACTACGCCTGCGTGGACAGCGTGCAGGCGCTGCAACGCAGCGAACGCGCGATCACCGCGCAGGGCCAGATCAAGCACGGTCGCAGCCGGCACGAGAAGGACGACCGCCACGCGGTTGGCGACCGCCGCCAGTGGGTCATGGGTTTCGACAACCGCGAAAAGCTGGCGCTGTACAAGGCCGAGGCCGGCGCGCTGGCGCAGCAGATCGCCGAGGCCGACCGCACGATGGCGGCGATCAAGGCCGAACGCGCGCAGCAGGCCAGCCATGCCGCCGCGGCGCAGTCGCTGGCCAACCTGCGCTGGAGCGACATCGACGCCGCGCCCCTGCTGACGCGGCTGGATGCGATCGAAGCCACGCTGAAGGAACTGCGCGAAGGCGACGTGGCCTTGCGTGAATTGGGTGAACGCATCGACGTAAAGGAGAAACAGGTCGCTGTCGCGCAGCGCCTGTTGAACGAGGTGCGCGACGAACGCCGCGATCACCGGCGCGAACGCGAGCGGCTGGAGAAGGATCGCGCCCGTTGCGGCGAGGACGTGGCCGCCAGACCGCTGACGCCGTTGCAGCAGCAGGGGCTGGATGCGCGCTGCGATGCGGGCGCCGCGTTCACGCTGGGCAACCTGGCCGAGCGCACGCTGGCGATCGAGCGCGCGCTCAACCAGGGCATCGCTGCACTGGACACGGAGGCCGGCGAGCAGAGCCATCGCATCGTCGGCTGCTTCGAAACGTTCCGCCGCCGCTGGCCGCAGGACGCCGGCGACGTACAGGCCAACCTGGAAAGCGCGACGGATTTCTTCGCCCGGCTGGAGCGGCTCGAACGCGATGGCCTGCCGGCGCACGAGGCGCGCTTCTTCGACATGCTGCGCACCCAGAGCGGACAGAACCTGGTGGCGCTGCAGACGCACATCGCCCAGGCGCACAAGGCGATCCGCGCGCGCATGGAGGACGTCAACGCCAGCCTGGAGATGGTGCCGTTCAATCGCGGCAGCATCCTGCAGATCAAGCCGGAGGATCGCCGCCTGCCGGAGGTGATCGAGTTCCGCCAGCAGTTGCGCGACGTGCTGGCGCACCAGCGCACCGACGACCGCGAGCGCGCCGAGGCGCAGTTCGAGGGCCTGCGCAAGCTGGTCGCGCGGCTGGCCTCGACCGACCCCGAGCACAAGCGCTGGCGCGAGCAGGTGCTGGACGTGCGCCTGCACGTGGAGTTCATCGGCGAGGAGCGCGACGCGCAGAGCGGCCGCCAGCTGGAGGTGTACCGCAGCGGCGCCGGCAAGTCCGGCGGCCAGCGCCAGAAACTCGCCACCACCTGCCTGGCCGCCGCGCTGCGCTATCAGCTCGGCGACGAGGACGGCGGCGTGCCGCAGTACGCGGCGGTGGTGCTGGACGAGGCGTTCGACAAGGCCGACAACGAATTCACCGCGATGGCCATGCGCATCTTCGAGAACTTCGGTTTCCAGATGATCGTGGCCACGCCGCTGAAGTCGGTGATGACCCTGGAGCCGTTCATCGGCGGCGCCTGCTTCGTCGAGATCGACGGCCGCCATGATTCGCGCGTGCTGATGATCGAGTACGACGCCGCCAGCCAGCGCCTGGAGCTGCCGCGCGCCGCACACGAAGGCGGCGATGCGCAGCCCTGAGCAGGTCGTCGCGCTGCTGCGCGGCAGCTGGCGGCGGCAGGCCGGCGACTGGCTCGGTGGCGGCGGTGACTGGCCGTTGCGGGTGTCGCTGGCGGCTCCGGACGAGCGCCAGGCCAGTGCGCACTGGGCCGCGTTCGAGGCCTGGCGATCCGGCTGGAAAGACTGGCGCGGCGGCGAGGTCAGCTGGGTCGAGCGGCGCTGGCCGCTGCTCGGCCGTCAGGCAGTGCCGGAAGCGGTGTCGTTGCCCGACGCCGAGGCGCTGGCCGAACTGCTGGGCGAAGCCGCGCGCTGGCAACGTGCCAGCGCGCGGTTCGACGCGTGGGTGCAACGCTGGCCGGCGCTGGCCGCCACGTTGCGCCGTCAGTACGCCTTGCTGGCCGACGCCGACGACACCGAGTTCGCCCGGCTCGGCGACATGCTGGCGTGGCTGCAGGCGCATCCCGCGTCGAACCTGTTCGCGCGCCAGCTGCCGGTGGCCGGGCTCGACAGCAAGTGGCTGGAAACCCGCACCGGCCTGCTCGGCGAGTGGCTGCGCACGCTGGCCGGGTTGCCGCGCGACACCGATTTCCAGCAAGCCAGCGGCCTGCGTCGCGAGCCGGACCGGCTGCGCATGCGCGTGCTCGATCCCGCCTTGCGTGCGCGAACCGGCGGCCTGGGTGACATCCATGCGCCGTTCGATGAACTGGCCGCGCTGGATCTGCCGGTACGTCACGTCTTCATCGTCGAGAACAAGCAGACCGGCCTGGCCTTCGACGACCTGCCCGGGTCCGTGGTGCTGATGGCGCGCGGCTACGCGGTGGATCGCTTGCATCAACTGCCGTGGCTGCGCGCTGCGCAGACCGTGCACTACTGGGGCGACCTGGACACCCACGGCCTGGCCATTCTCGGTCGCCTGCGCGGCCACCTGCCGCAGGTAGCATCATTGCTGATGGACGAGTCGACCCTGCTCGCCCATCGCGCCTTGTGGGTGACCGAACCGCAGCCGCACCGCGCCGACGCCATCGAGCATCTGGATGCCGTCGAGCTGGCGCTGTACCGCGACCTGCGCGGCGACCGCTGGGGCGTGCGCGTGCGGCTGGAGCAGGAGCGGATCGGCTGGGACGTGGCGTGGGCGCGGATCAGGTCAACGCTTTTCGACCGGCGTGGCTGAGCGGCGATCCGGCTCTCTTGCCAGCCGCTTGACGACCGCCGTCACGCCGTTCGATACGCTGTCGAACAGCGCCGCGGGAAAATCCTCCGGCAGGCGTTTCGCCAGCGTATCGAGTGCACGCGGCGTGCGTTCGATGAGGCCTTCGATCATCGCCGCGGCGCGGTCGCCGAGGCCCAGGCTTTCAGCCATGCCGACCCAGTGCCAGCGATGGATGTCGTGGATCAGGTAGTGGCGGTTGCCGCCTTCGACTGCCATGGCCAGGCGCGCCTTGCGGGAATCCATCCGGTTTGCGCCGCGGCCATGGATCGGCCAGGTGGACAGGATGTCATACAGCGGCGTGCGTCGATAACGCCCGCCGGCGAGCAGGGTGAGGCTGAAGTTCTTGGCGTGGCCGTCGGTGGCGCCCATGATCCAGAACAGCAGCTGCGTCTTGAAGAAATCTTCGCGATCCGCGTCGGCGTTTTCGGAACCGCGCAGGATATCCATGATCCGGCGGATGCCGGGACCGCCGTCGCTTTCGTATTTGCGGTTTGGCGGCAGGCCGGTGACCTGGCAGAAGTCCTCCTGCGGAATGCGCAGCCAGTAATTGCCGTCGCGTGCGCGGATGCGGTCGAAGCGCTCGACGATCAGGGCCTTCTGGTCGCCGAACCGGCCGATTTCGACATGGGCGACGGGCAGGTCGTATTCGCGCACCAGCTCCATGCACAGCCATTCCAGTTCGATCGACATGCGCATGTCGGCCTGCACGTTGCCGACCAGCCCCAGCGGCAATTTGAAGATGTGGGTGGATGGCGTGGCGCCATGCGGAATGCACCAGCGCCCTCGATGCCGCAACAGCGCGGTCTTTTCCTGTGCGCCGGCAATGGACAGGCGAAACGCATCGTTGTCGAGTGCCTCACCCGGATATCGGGATGCAGTGGTATGGCGCAACACGTCCGCCACGCCAGCCTCGTTGAGCGACGTGGCCTCGATGCGACGAATGTCGCCGGGCTCCGTACCCGCGGGCAGCAACTGGATGGCACCGACGCAATCACGCCCGATCGCGGCGAGCAGGTCGAACGGGGCGGTGGAGCGCGCACCGTACCGATCACGCAGTCGCTGCAGGATGCGTTCGTTGTCCGGGATCAGGTTCTCGAAATACGCGGCGACCTTGTCGCCACGCAACGTCTGCATGTCATACCCGCGGCCGCGGGTATGGCCGAATGGCAGCGACAGCGACAACGGGCGCCCTGTGGCGGACCGGATCCAGCCGGTGTCGTAGGTCAACCGGTCGGCCGCCCCTTTGGGACGCTCCCAGATGCCGACATACAGACCGTTCATCCATATGTCCAGAGCCAGAGCGCGCGCTGTGGTTACCATTCCGGTGCGCCTGCATCACGCAGATTCATCGCGGATTTTTCCTGTAGCAGCAGTTCAAGTCCCAGCACCTGACATAGTCGATGGATGCGCTCGAAGGAGGCCCGGGCGGCGTTGTTCTCCAGCTTGGAGACGGCTTGTGTGCTGATGCCCAACTGTCTGGCGATATCGGTCTGGGTGAGGCCTCGGCTCAGGCGTGCGCCGCGCAGGATGTCGCCCAATTGGGTGGGGAGAAGAATCGGTGTCGAGCGCATGATTCAACCTCAAGATTGATTCGCTGCAATTCACTTTACAGGTTGAAACGCAACATTTCAATCGTTGAGTTGAAATACGGTGCTATGAGCCCTGCGCCGCGATATCCCGTGCCACGGCTTCGGCGATCTTGATGCCATCCACCGCCGCCGACAGAATTCCGCCGGCGTAACCGGCGCCTTCGCCGGCCGGGTACAGGCCGCGGGTGTTGAGGCTCTGCAGGCTGTCGTCGCGCTTGATCCGGACCGGCGAGGAGGTGCGGGTCTCGACCCCGGTGAGGATGGCGTCGTGCATCGCATAGCCTCGCACCTGACGTTCGAAGGCGGGCAATGCCTCGCGGATCGCGGCGATCGCGTAGTCGGGCAGGGCGCTTTCGAGGCTGCCCAGGGTCACGCCGGGCTGGTAGGACGGCTGCACGTCGCCGAACTCGTGCGAGGCCCGCCCGGCGAGGAAATCGCCGACCAGTTGGGCCGGCGCACTGTAATCGCTGCCGCCCAGCACGTAAGCGTGGCTTTCCAGCGCGCGCTGCAGTGCGATACCCGCCAGCGGACTGCCGCTGTTGTCGAACGGGGCGAAATCGGACGGGTTGATGCCGACCACGATCGCGGCGTTGGCGTTGCGTTCGTTGCGCGAATACTGGCTCATGCCGTTGGTGACCACCCGGCCGGGCTCGGACGTGGCCGCCACCACGGTGCCGCCGGGGCACATGCAGAAGCTGTATACCGTGCGTCCGGGCGCAGCCGGTCCGGGTTTGCCGTGATGCACCAGCTTGTAGTCGGCCGCGCCCAGGATCGGGTGGCCCGCCTGCGGGCCGAAGCGGGCGCGGTCGATCACCGACTGCGGGTGCTCGATGCGGAAGCCGATCGAGAACGGTTTGGCCTCCAGGTACACGCCGCGTGCGTGCAGCATCTCGAAGGTGTCGCGCGCACTGTGGCCGAGCGCGAGCACCACGTGGTCGGCACGGATCTGCTCGCCGCTGGCCAGGGTCACGCCGCGGATCTGCCGCTGGCCATCCGCACACGGTTCCAGCAGCAGGTCGTCGACGCGCTGGCTGAAGCGGATCTCGCCGCCCAGGGATTCGATCGTGGCGCGCATGTTCTCCACCATCGTCACCAGCCGGAACGTGCCGATGTGCGGCTTGCTGACGTAGAGGATTTCCTCCGGCGCCCCGGCCTTGACGAACTCGGTCAGCACCTTGCGGCCGTGGTGCAGCGGGTCGCGGATCTGGCTGTGCAGCTTGCCGTCGGAAAACGTGCCGGCGCCGCCCTCGCCGAACTGCACGTTCGACTCGGGATGCAGCTGGCGCTTGCGCCACAGGTCCCAGGTGTCCTTGGTGCGCTCGCGCACTTCCCTGCCGCGGTCGAGGATGATCGGGCGGAATCCCATCTGCGCCAGGATCAGCCCGGCGAACAGCCCGCAGGGGCCGAAGCCGATCACCAGCGGCCGGTGTTCCAGGCGCGGCGGGGCCTTGGCCACGAAGTGGTAGCCGGTATCCGGCGTGGGTTGCACATGGGGGTCGTCGGCGAAGCGCTGCAGCAGTTCGGCCTCGTGCGGGGTGTCGATGTCCAGCGCGTAGATCAGCATGATCGCGCCGCGCTTGCGGGCGTCGTAGCCGCGTCGGGCGATGCTGTAGCCGGCGAGCGCGGCGGCGTCGATGTCCAGCCGCTTGAGGATCGCGGCGGTGAGCGCAGCCTCGCCGTGATCGAGCGGCAGCTTGAGGTCGGTCAGTCGCAGCATGGGGGTCCGGGGCGGTCGATCGGCGTGGAGGGGCGTTGGCCCGGCCAGCTATTGTCGACGCGATGCGGCTTGCCGGACAAGGCGCGCGTCAGCCCGCCAGATCGTGTGTCGCCTACCGATGCGTGGCCGTGGTCGCGCATCTCGGCACCCGCGGGTGACCGGTGGGTCCGTTCAGGCCGCCAGCATGGTCAGGATCTGTTCGCCCGTGGCACGTGGATGCAGCAGGTAGCGCGTGACCATGCCTTCGTCGTGCCGGCAGGCGGCCGCGGTGCACGGTTCGCCGTCGACGGCGGTTGCGCACAATGGCGTTGGGCGGCGCTGCTCCCACAGGCGCCGGAGGACCAGGCCATGTTGCGGGCCGCCGACGATGATGCATTTGATCTGTTCCATGATGCTTGCTCGGAGGATGGGGAAGTCATCTCCATGCAAGCAGGAGGCATGGCCACAGCTCCGTGGAGAAATGTGGCGTGCATCACATTTCGACCGTTCGGTGGCGACGATCCCGCCGGGGCCGTCGCCACGCCGGGTTCTCAGGCCTGGCCGATGAAGTCGGACTTGCCGATGTCGGTGCCGGCCTCGCGCAGGATGTCGTAGGCGGTGGTGCAGTGGAAGAACAGGTTCGGGAGGGTGAAGTGCAGCAGGTAGGCCTGGCCTTCGAAATTCATCTCGCCGTTGCGCATCTTCAGCTGGATCGCGCGGGTTTCGCTGCCGTCGATCTGCTCCGGCTTGAAGCTCTTGATGTACTCGATCGCGCGCTCGATACGGCCATAGGCCTGCTCCAGCGTGGTCTCGTTGTCCTCGAAGCTCTGCGGCTCCACGCCGGCCAGGCGGGCGGTGCCGCGGGTGGCCATGTCGCAGGCGATCTGGATCTGCTTGATCAGCGGCAGCATGTCCGGGACCAGCCGGGTCTGCAGCAGCACTTCGTCGCTGACGTTCTTCGACTTTGCATGTTCCTCGCCCTTCTTCAGCACGTGGGCGAGATTGCCCAGTGCGCGGACGAAGACGGGAACGGCGACCTGGTACATCGAAATGGTCATGGGTGATTTTCCTGTGGTGGGTGAGGCGGTTCGGATGGATGGGCGGTGGCGAGCGGGGGCAGGTCCCGGGAAACACGGCGGGGCCGGCCTCGATGGGCTGGGGCCTGGCGGTGGCTGGCAGGTCGCGGGTGACCCGGGCCGGCGACGGGTCCATGGGCATGGCGAAGCGATGGGAAGGGCACGATAGCCGAACGGCGACGGTGCGGCATGTGCATCCGGTCAGGCATGGCCCGATACCATGGGCAATCCCCTCGTCAAGGCATTGCCATGGTCCGACGTCTGCTTCCCGTATGCCTGCTGCTGGCGCTGGCCGCCTGCTCCTCCAGCCACGACGCTCCCGCCACGGCACCGGTATCGAAGGAGGAGCTTGCCCCGATGCCGACCGGCAGTGCGGCCGTGGCGCCGGCGGCGTCGACCGACGCCAGCGCCAGCGCGGCGGTGCAGAAGCACCTGGCCGATTACGCCACGGTGAAGCTCGGCGCCGACCTGTCGAAGTTCGATGCGAGGCAGAAGAAGATGATCGCGTTGCTGGTCGAGGCGGCCGACAGCATGAACGCGCTGTACTGGCAGCAGGCGTGGGGCGACCGCGACGCGCTGCTGCAGAAGATCAGCGACCCGGCCACGCGCGAGTTCGCCGAAATCAGTTACGGCCCGTGGAACCGGCTGGACAACGACCGCCCGTTCGTCGCCGGCATCGGCGTGCGCCCGGCCGGCGCGCAGTTCTACCCGGCCGACATGGGCAAGGCCGAGTTCGAGCAATCCACGCTGAAGGACAAGACCTCGCTGTACACCTTGCTGCGCCGCGACGCGCAGGGCCGGCTGATCAGCGTGCCCTACCACGAGGCGTACAAGGGCGAACTGGAGAAGGCTGCCGGCCTGCTGCGCCAGGCCGCGAAGCTGGCGCGCGATCCCGGTTTCAGGAAATACCTCACGCTGCGCGCCGACGCGCTGCTCAGCGACGACTACCAGGCCAGCGACTTCGCCTGGATGGACATGAAGAACAATCCGGTCGACATCGTGATCGGTCCGATCGAAACCTACGAGGACCAGCTGTACGGCTACAAGGCCAGCTACGAATCCTACGTGCTGATCAAGGACCAGGCGTGGAGCGCGAAGCTGGCGCGCTTCGCCAAGTACCTGCCCGAACTGCAGCGCGGCCTGCCGGTGGCCGACAGGTACAAGGCGGAAAAGCCCGGTTCCGACGCCGACCTCAATGCCTACTTCGCGATCTACTACGGCGGCGACGCCAACGTCGGCGCCAAGACCATCGCGATCAACCTGCCCAACGACGAGCAGGTGCAGCTGAAGAAGGGCACGCGCCGGCTGCAGCTGGAAAACGTGATGCAGGCGAAGTTCGACCAGATCATGCTGCCGATCGCGAAGGAGCTGATCGCCGATGACCAGCAGCGCAACCTCACCTTCGACGCATTCTTCCAGAACACCATGTTCCACGAAGTGGCGCACGGCCTCGGCATCAAGAACGTTGTTGGCAAGAGCGGCCCCGACGGCAAGGGCACCGTGCGCAAGGCGCTGAAGGACCAGGCCTCCAGCTTCGAGGAAGGCAAGGCCGACATCCTCGGCCTGTACATGGTCGGCAAGCTGGCCGACAAGGGCGAGCTGGACAAGTCGAAGCTGATGGACAACTACGTCACCTTCCTCGCCGGCATCCTGCGCTCGGTGCGCTTCGGCGCCAGCGATGCGCATGCGAAGGCGAACATGGTGCGCTTCAACTTCTTCAGGCAGCAGGGCGCCTTCAGCCGCGGTGAAACCACCGGCCGCTATCGCGTCGACTTCGACAGGATGACCGCGGCGATGAACGCGCTGTCGGCCAAGCTGCTGACCATCCAGGGCGACGGCGACTACGACGCGGCGAAACAGCTCACCGACCAGATGGGTGCCGTCGACGCGCAGCTCGCCGGCGACCTGAAGCGACTCGGCCAGGCGCACATCCCGGTCGACATTCGCTTCGAGCAGGGGCTGGACGTGCTGGGCCTGAAGAAGCCCTGACGAGCATGCGCGGATCGGCCGAGCCGACCCGGTAGGGCGGGCACCGCCCGCCGGCTTGTCGCTTTTGTTGTGGCGCAGAGCGGCGGGCCGTGCCCGCCCTACAACGGCGGCGACGAGCGCGCGATCCAGTCGGCGACGGCTTGCGGGTGTTCGAGGTGCAGGTGGTGGCCGCCGTCGAGATGGCGGACGGTGATGTTCGCCACGCACTCGGCGCGGGCCTGCATCATCGTGCCCGGCAGGTAGCTGGTGGCCGGTTGCGCCAGCAGCAGGGCGGTCGGCGCGGCGATGCCGCGCAGCAATGCGTGCACCTGCGTTTCGGCCAGGCGCACGGCGCTGGGCCGGGTCAGCCGCGGGTCGCTGCGCCAGCGCCAGCCGCCGTCGGCTTCGACCAGGCCACGCTCGACGATCGGCCGCGCCAGCTCGGCGGGCAGGCCGCTGGCCATGCTGCGTGCGGCGACCGCCTGGGCGACGTCGCGGAATATCCGCAACGGCTTGCCGTTGTCGCCACGCGGTGCCAGCGCGCCGCGGAAGCGCTGCAGCGTGTGCGAGCCGTCGTCGCCGAGCGGGCCGAGGCCCTCGATCAGCAGCAACCGTTCGATCCGCCCGGGCGAGGCGGCGGCGACCAGCGCGGCGATGCCGGCACCCAGCGAGTGGCCGAGCAGGCTGTAGCGGTCCAGCCGCAGCGCGTCGGCGGCGGCCAGCGCGGCCTGCACGTAGTCGACGTAGTGGTAGCTGGCGCCGGCGGCGAGATGGCCGGAGTGGCCGTGGCCGGGCAGGTCCAGCGCGACCACCCGGTAGCGTGTGGCCAGCAGCGGCGCCAGCCGGGCGAAGCTGCCGGCGTTGTCGAGCCAGCCGTGCAGGGCCAGCAGCGGCGGCAGCGTCGCGTCGCCCCACACCTGCGCATGCAGGGCGAGGTGCGGCAGGGCGATGCGCTGTTCGACCGCAGCGCTCACCCGGCGGATTCCGGCCAGCCGCCCAGGTGCCTGCGTACCAGCGCGGCGAGGCTGTCCACCTGTTCGGCGCTGTCGTTCAGTGCGGGGATGTAGCGCAGCGTCTCGCCGCCGGCGGCGGTGAAGAAGTCGCGGTTCTGCATCGCAATCTCCTCCAGCGTCTCCAGGCAATCCACCGCGAAGCCGGGGCAGGCCACGTCGAGCTTGCGCACGCCGTCGGCGGCCAGCTGGCGCACGGTGGCGTCGGTGTACGGCTGCAGCCAGCGTTCGCGGCCTACCCGCGACTGGAAGCTCACGATCATTTCGTCTTCGCCCAGCTGCAGCCGCTCGCGCAGCAGTTGCGCGGCGCGCAGGCATTGTTCCGCGTACGGATCGCCCAGCCGCACGTAACGTTCGGGAATGCCGTGGAACGACAGCAGCAGCTTTTCTCCGCGGCCGTTCGCCGCCCACCAGCGTTCGATGCCGCTGGCCAGCGCGTCGATGTGGCCGGGGTCGTCGTGGTAGTCGTTGACGATGCGCAGCTCCGGCGGCCAGCGCAGCGCCTTGAAGGCGTCGGCGACCGCGTCGATCACCGAGCCGGTGGAGGTCGCCGAATACTGCGGATACAGCGGCAGCACCAGCAGCCGGCGCACGCCTTCGCGCTGCAGCTGCCCGATCGTGTCTGCCACCGACGGTTCGCCGTAGCGCATCGCCAGCGCCACCCGCAGCGCGCCCGGCTGCTGCCGGTCCAGCGCGGCCTGCAGCCCGGCCGCCAGCGCCTCGCTGCCGTAGCGCAGCGGCGAGCCGCGTTCGTTCCAGATCCGCGCGTAGGCATGCGCCGAGCGCCGCGGCCGCAGGCGCAGGATCACTCCGTGCAGGATCAGCCACCACAGCCAGCGCGGGTAGTCGATCACCCGTGGATCGCCGAGGAATTCGGCCAGGTACGGCCGTACGGCGCCGGCGGTGGGGGCGGTCGGCGTGCCCAGGTTGACCAGCAGCACGGCTGCCTGAACGGGCTGAACGGACGGCGCATCGGGATGGCCGGCAACGCCGGTATAGTTGCTGCTGCGTGGCATCGTGACGGTCGTGGCCATATCAGCCGTGGAGTCTGCCACAAGCCCGGCGCACTGCGTGGCGCCGCGCCCTTCCCCGAACCCGTGTGGAGCTGCCCCCCATGTTGAAGACATCCGTGCAACGTCTGCTGCTGACCGGCCTGGCCCTGCTGTTGCCGGCGATGGCCGTGCATGCCGAGGATCCGCCGCTGGTACGCGCCACCAACGCCGTGCGCGTGATGAACGACATCATGCAGGCGCCGGACAAGTCGATCCCGCAGGACCTGCTGCGCAACGCCCGGGCGATCGCGGTGATCCCGGACATGATCAAGGCCGGTTTCATCTTCGGCGGCCGCCGCGGCGAAGGCCTGATCTCGGTGAAGGGCGCCGACGGCACCTGGTCCAACCCCAGCTTCATCACCATGACCGGCGGCAGCGTGGGCTTCCAGGCCGGCGTGTCGTCGACCGACGTGATCCTGGTGTTCCGCACCCAGCGCGGCGTGGATTCGATCGTCAACGGCAAGTTCACCCTGGGCGCCGACGCGTCCGCCGCGGCCGGCCCGGTCGGGCGTACCGCCACCGCCGCCACCGACGCGCAGTTGAAGGCCGAGATCTATTCCTACTCGCGCACCCGCGGCCTGTTCGCCGGCGTGGCGCTGGACGGCTCGGCGCTGCGCATCGACTATGATGCGAATGCCGCGGTGTACGGCGCGGGCATCACGCCACGGCGCATCTTCGAGGGCGGCGTCAGCAACGTGCCGGCGCCCGTGGTCGACTTTCGCGACCGTCTCGAAGAGTACACTTCACGCTGATACGGAAAGGCCGGCGCGCATGGCGCGATGGGTTTCCGGTTTCATCCGTTTTCGAGGTAGCACATGAGCATCTGGCATCTGGTAATCCTGCTGGTCGTGGTGGTGGTGATCTTCGGCACCGGCAAGCTGCGCAACATCGGCTCCGACCTCGGCAATGCCATGCGCGACTTCAAGAAAGGCCTCAGCGGCGACGAGGACGAGGCCAGGCGCAAGGAAGAAGCCGACCGGCTGCGCGCCGACCCGCCGGCCAGTCCCGCCGACAAGGCGAAGCAGAGTCAGCGCGACTCCAGCGACTCGAAGTAAGCCGCGGCGGCGGGCGGGTTGCGGCGATGATCGAGATCAGCTTCGGCAAGCTGGTGCTGCTCGCGCTCATCGCGCTGATCGTGCTCGGCCCGGAGAAGCTGCCGGGCGTGGCGCGTACCGCCGGTGCCCTGCTGCGGCGCATGCGCAGCGGCTGGGACGACGTGCGCGCCGAGGTGGAACGCGAATTGCAGATCGAGGAAATCAAGCGCAACGCCCGCGAGGTCGCGGCGCGCGCGGAGGCGGCGCAGACGGAACTGGACGCCACGCTGCAACAGGTGCGCGACGTGCACAATGCCGCGCCTGCGCGCAATGAAGCGGTGGCGGACGAGATGGCGGCGGTCACCGGTCCCGCCACCGAAGCCACGGCCGCGGACGAACCGGACAACGCCACCGGCGACCTGTTCGCCGGCATGAACGGCCCGGCCATGACGGCACCGAAGGAACCGCCGCATGGCCACGCCTGATCCCGGCATCGACCTGCAGCAGGGGCTGTTCTCGCACCTGCTGGAACTGCGCACGCGCCTGCTCAAGGCCTGCGCCACCGTGCTGGTGGTGCTGCTGGCGCTGGTGCCGTTCGCCAACCGCCTGTACACGGAACTGGCCGCGCCGCTGGTGGCGCGGCTGCCCGAGGGCGCGCACCTGATCGCCACCGAGGTCGCCAGCCCGTTCGTCACCCCGCTGAAGCTGGCGTTCTACGCGGCGCTGTTCATCAGCATGCCGATGATCCTGTACCAGCTGTGGGCCTTCGTCAGCCCCGGCCTGTACAAGCACGAGAAACGCCTGGCCCGCCCGCTGCTCGCCGCGGCGCTGGTGCTGTTCTACATCGGCTGCGCGTTCGCCTATTTCCTGGTGCTGCCGGCGGCGTTCCGCTTCCTCACCGCGATCACGCCGCAGGGGGTGGAGATGATGACCGACATCACCCACTACCTCGATTTCGTGATGCTGATGTTCTTCGCGTTCGGGCTGTGCTTCGAGGTGCCGGTGGCGGTGGTGGTGCTTGCCGCGATGGGCATCGTCGACGTGGACAAGCTGCGCAGCAGCCGGCGCTACGCCATCGTCGGCGCGTTCGCGATCGCCGCCTTCATCACCCCGCCCGACATCACCTCGATGATCATGCTGGCGGTGCCGATGTGCCTGCTCTACGAGCTGGGCGTGCTGGCGGTGCGCTGGCTGGTGAAGCCGGGCTCGCTGAAGTCCGGCGCGCGCTGAGCGCGCTTCTGTCAAGCCAGTTCAGTACAGGTCGATCGGATCGACGTCCAGCGACCAGCGCACCTTCCGTGCCGACGGCAGCGCGAGCAGCGCCAGCTGCCATGAGCGCAGCATGCCGTGCAGGGTGCGGCGGCTGCTGGCTTCCAGCAACAGCTGGCCGCGATGCCGGCCCGCGCGCAACGGCATCGGCGCGGGCATCGGCCCGGCGACCTGCAACGCGTCGTTGAGCGGCAACGCGGCGTGCGCCGCGGCGAGGAACGCATCGACCTGCTCGCGCTGCGGCGCCTCGGCACGCAACAGCACCTGGTGGCTGTACGGCGGCAACTGGATCAGCCGGCGCTCGGCCAGCAGCTCGCGCGCCGCGGCGGCGTAACCGTGCGCCAGCAGGCTGCGCAGCAGCGGGTGCTCCGGCTGGTGTGTCTGCAGCACCACGCGGCCGGGCTTGCGCGCGCGCCCGGCGCGGCCGGCCACCTGCACCACCAGCTGCGCCAGCCGCTCGCCGGCGCGGAAGTCCACGCTGTGCAGGCCCTCGTCCACGCCCACGATCGCGACGAGGGTGAGGTTGGGCAGGTCGTGGCCCTTGGCCAGCATCTGGGTGCCGACCAGGATCGCCGGTTGATCGTCCTTGAGCGTGGCCAGCAACTGCTCGAACGCGTCGCGGCGACGGGTGGTTTCGCGATCGACGCGCAGCACCGGCACCTGCGGGAACTGCGCGACCAGCGCTTCCTCCAGCCGCTCGGTGCCCTGGCCTTGCGGTTTCAGGTCGCCGGCGCCGCAGGTCGGGCAGGCGGCGGGCAGGCGTTGGCGATAGTCGCAGTGATGGCAGATGAGCTGGCGCCGCCCCGCGTGCAGGGTCAGCGGGCGATCGCAGCGCGGACAGCCGGCGTGCCAGCCGCAGGCGTGGCACAGCAGCACCGGCGCGTAGCCGCGGCGGTTGCGGAACACCAGCGCCTGTTCGCCGCGCGCCACCGTGTCGGCCACCGCGCCCAGCAGTGCCGGCGACATGCCGTGTTCCAGCCGCTGCGCGCGCATGTCGATGATCTGCACCTGCGGCGGCCGCACCGCGCCGGGGCGCGCGCGCAGATGCAGGGTACGGTAGCGGCCGGCCTCGGCGTTCGCCAGCGATTCCAGCGACGGCGTGCCCGAACCCAGCAGCACCGGCACGCCCAGCGCGCGGGCGCGCACCAGGGCCAGGTCGCGGGCGTGGTAGCGGAAGCCTTCCTGCTGCTTGTAGGCGCTGTCGTGTTCCTCGTCGACGATGATCAGGCCGGCCTGCGGCAGCGGCGTGAATACCGCCGAGCGGGTGCCCAGGATCACCCGCGCGCTGCCGGCGCGCGCGCGCAGCCAGGCGCGCGCGCGGTCGCCTTCGGACAGGTTCGAGTGCAGCACCTCGACGATCACCCCGAGCCGCTCGCGCAGGCGCCGCACGGTCTGCGGAGCCAGGCCGATTTCCGGCACCAGCAGCAGTGCCTGCCTGCCCTGCGCCAGCACCTGCTCGATCAGCGCCAGGTAGACCTCGGTCTTGCCGCTGCCGGTGACGCCGTCGAGCAGGAACGGCTGGTACCCGCCAAGGCCGGCGCCCACGGCGGCGACCGCCTGCTGCTGTTCGTCGCTGAGTTGCGGCGCCGGCGAGGATGGTCGCGGGCGATCGAGCGGCGGTCGTTCGCTGCGCTCGAGCAGGCCGGCCGCGGCCAGCCGGCGCGCCGCGTCGCGCCAGCCGGGCTGGCGTTCGCCCAGCTCCTGCGCACTCAAGGCGCCGGCCGCCAGCAGGTCCAGCAAGGCCTTGCTGCCGCCGCGGCGGCTGCCGGCATCGTGCGCGCTGTGGCCGTCGCCGGTAAGCGACCAGTATTCGTCGCCGATCGGCGGCAGCGGCTTCGCCTCGCGCAGGGCCAACGGCAAGGCGTTGGCGTAAGCCTCGCCCGGCGCGCCAAGCCAGTAGTCGGCGGCCCAGGCCAGGGTCTGCATCAGTTCGGGGTCGAGCAGCGCGTCGTCGTCGAGCAGGCGCAGTACCTGCTTCAGCCGGCTGCTGCCGACCGCCGCCGCGGCGTCGATCGCCACCACCACGCCGACCAGCCTGCCGCGGCCGAACGGTACCAGCACCCGACTGCCCACGCAGGCCTGCCCTGCCGCGGGCGGCAGGTAGTCGAACAGGGTTGGCAGGGGTACCGGCAGGGCGACGCGAAGGACGGCGGGCATGAGCTACCTCGTGGCGGCCCAGTGTAACTGCGGCGTCGGGAGGCCTCATGTTTTCGACGGCGAATCGGTCGAGCGAGTTGCGCGCACTTGCTGCCCGGCTATCGAGGAGTCGCGGGTAAGTAGCTATCCCCGGGAAGTTTTTGCGCTTATCCACAGGGGCTGTGGATAAGTCTGTGGATGCAGCGGGGAGGGGGCGCCTCAAAGCGCGTCGTGGCGCCTTTCACGACAGTCTGACGAGGTTTTGGTCAAGTAAAAAAAGTCTTTTTCTTCAATGACCTGCAAATGGCATCCAGCTGCAGTTCACACGATTGACAAGCCGGCACCGGTTGCCTTGACAGGTTCATGACGCTGTGCAAAACCCGCCACGCCAGCAGCCGGCAAGCGGCCTCAATGGGCCGGGACCAAGGCCGCTGCGACCGTCGGCGCGAGCATCAGCAGCCAGAAGTGGCACCAGCCGATGAACCAGAATTTCAGCAGGGTCGCCGGCCAGCCCTGGTGGCAGATCCGCTTCTGCATGATCAGCCGGCAGGTCGGGATCCACCGCATGAGCACGGCTTGTATCCAGCCCAGTGCGTGGCCGGTCCCGGCGGCGTGAGGTCGTAGCCAGGTCGACAGCATGCCGGTCACGGTGATCGGCATCACGCCGACCGCCGGTTGTTGCGGATCTGCTTAGGGTCTTGGGCTGGCTCTTCAGTACCTTGCGCACTTCCTTCGGGGTGTCGGCATCGCTGAAGGCCTCGCCGGTCACGGTCACCGTGGAGCCCTGGTGCGCCACCACATGCTCGAGGAAACCGTCGAGACGGTGCTGCACATCGACGCCCGCATTCGTGGCAGAAGTCGCCCTGCATCGCGGCGCCGCAGTTGGCGCAGTGCAATCCTTCGCAGCTGGTCAGCTGCTTCATCGAGGTTCCCGTCCGGTGCAGCGGAGGATCTTCGTACAGGGCGGTGGCCCGGCGGTCGTGACGAATGGCTCAGGTAGAATGTGCGGCCCTGGAGTCTGCTGTGCCCATGAAACCCTTCCGTCCCGAGCGTGCCCACCTGCTGCACGAGGTGCGCGCCACCGTACGTCTCGCGCTGCCGCTGATTGCTGCCCAGCTGGCGGCGATCGGCAGCAACGTGATCGACGCGGTGCTGGCCGGGCACGTCAGCGCGCACGTGCTGGGTGCGGTGGCGGTGGGCGCGAACATCTGGTCGCTGGCGATCGTCAGCGGCATCGGCATGATGATGGCGGTGCCGCCGTCGGTGGCGCAGATGGATGGCGCGGGCCGGCGCCACGAGGTCGGTGCGGTATTCCACCAGGCGCTGTGGCTGGCGCTGGGCATGGGCGTGCTGCTGTGGTTCGTGGTGCGTCATGCGGAGCCGCTGATCGAGCTGATCGGGGTGACCGCGAGCCTGCGCCACGACGTGCAGCGCTTCCTGCTGGCGATCAGTTGGGGCGCGCCGGCACTGACCTGCTACTTCGCGCTGCGCGGCCTCTCCGAAGGCCTGTCGCTGACCCGGCCGTCGATGTATTTCAGTCTCGGCGGGCTGGTGCTGCTGGTGCCGCTGGGCTACGTGCTGATGTTCGGCAAGCTGGGCATCCCGCCACAGGGCGCGCACGGCTGCGGCGTGGCCACGGCGATCGTGCTGTGGCTGGAGATGCTGGCGTTCGGCGTCTACGTGATCTTCCGGCGCAACTACCACGGGCTGGGCCTGTTCGACCGTTTCGAGTGGCCGGATCCGCGCCGTATCGGTCAGTTGATGCACATTGGCCTGCCGATGGCGGTGACCCTGCTGGCCGAGGCGGGGCTGTTCGTGGCCACCGCGCTGATCATCGCCACGCTCGGCGAATCGGTGATCGCCAGCCACCAGATCGCGATCAACATCGCCTCGTTCTTCTTCATGATTCCGCTGGGCCTGGCGATGGCGATCACCGTGCGCGTGGGCAATGCGGTGGGCCGCGGCGACGAGCGGGGCGTGCGCTACGCCGGCTTGTGCGGGATCGGCCTGACCCTGGTCACCCAGCTGTTCTCAGCCGGCCTGATGCTGGGCCTGCCGCACTTCATCGCCACGCTGTACACGCACGATCCGCAGGTGATCGCGCTGGCCGCGCAGCTGATCATGCTGGCCGGGCTGTTCCAGTTCTCCGACGGCATCCAGGTAGCCGCCAACGGCGCGCTGCGCGGCCTCAAGGACACTCGCGTGCCGATGGCGATCACCCTGTTCGCGTACTGGATGATCGGCATGCCGGTGGGCTGGTGGCTGGCCTTCCACCAGGGCATGGGCGCGCGCGGGATGTGGATCGGCCTGATCGCCGGCCTGTCGGTGGCCGCCGTGATGCTGTTCACCCGCTTCTGGCGCAGTGCGTGGAAACAGCGCTGGCGCCATCACATGCCGGTGACCGCGCCGGCCTGACCGGCTACGCTTGACCCGACGATTCCGGATATCCCCATGACGCTTCCACCACCGCCACCGCCCCGCCGCAACGGCTTCCGGGACTTCCTGCGCGCGCTCGGGCGCGGCATCAACATGTTGCGGCTGGTGATCATCAACCTGGTGTTCTTCGGCGTGCTGTTCGTGCTGCTGTTGCTGCTGACCGCCGGCGTGGCCGGCAGCCGGATGGAGCGCGCGGTGCAGGACGACAGCGTGCTGGTGATCAGGCCGCAGGGCCAACTGGTCGAGCAGTACAGCATCGATCCGCTGCAGCGTGCGCTGGCCGGCCTGTCCGGCGGGCAGCCGAGGCAGGTGCAGGTGCGCGACCTGGTCGGCGCGATCGACGCGGCGGCGAAGGACAAGCGGATCAGCCGCATCCTGCTGCTGCCGGACGAGCTGCAGGGTGGCGGCTTTGCCGCGTTGCGCGAGGTCGGCGCGGCGCTGGACCGCTTCCGCGCGGCGGGCAAGCCGGTGGTCGCGTGGGCGGTGAACCTGGACCAGGGCCAGTACTATCTGGCCGCGCACGCCGACCGCCTGCTGGTCGATCCGCAGGGCGGCGTGATGATCACCGGACTGGCCAACTACCGCCTGTTCTACAGGGACCTGCTGGACAAGCTCGGCGTCGACGTGCACCTGTTCCGCGTCGGCGAGTTCAAGAGCGCGGCGGAGCCCTATATCCTCGACCACGCCTCGACCGAAGCGAAACAGGCCGACAGCTACTGGATGGGCGGCCTGTGGGACGGCTACCTCGCCGAAGTGGCGGCCATGCGCAAGCTGGACCCGGCGGCGCTGCGCGACGACATCGACAACCTGCCGCAGCACATCGCCAGCACCGAGGGCAACCTGGCCCGGCTGGCGCTGAACCAGCACCTGGTCGACGGCCTGGCCACCCGCGCGCAGCTGATCGCGATGATGCGCAGGGAAGGCGTGCCGGCCGACCGGAAAGGCCACAGTTTTCGCCAGGTCGAGTTCGCCCGTTACGCGGCCGGCGTATCGCGCGGCGATGACGTGTTCGCGCCGGGCGTGGCGATCGTGGTGGCCGAGGGCGAGATCGCCGGCGGCAAGCGCGCGGCCGGTTCGATCGGCGGCGAATCCACCGCGGCGCTGATCCGCAGCGCGCGCGAGGATCGCAAGACCAGGGCGCTGGTGCTGCGGGTCAACTCGCCCGGCGGCGAGGTGTACGCGGCCGAGCAGATCCGCCGCGAGGTCGAGCTGACCCGCAGCGCGGGCATCCCGGTGGTGGTGTCGATGGGCGACGTGGCGGCCAGCGGCGGCTACTGGATCGCGATGAACGCGAACCGCATCTTCGCCGAGCCGAACACCATCACCGGCTCGATCGGCATCTTCGGCATGTACTACACGGTGCCCAACACGCTGGCCAAGCTCGGCATCCAGAGCGATGGCGTCGGCACCGGGCCGATGGCCGGCGCGTTCGACATCAGCCGCCCGCTCGATCCGAAGGTGGGCATGGTGATCCAGGCGATCATCGACAAGGGCTACCGCGACTTCGTCGGCAACGTGGCGAAGGCGCGCGGCAAGAGCTACGGCGCGATCGACGCGATCGCGCAGGGCCGGGTGTGGACCGGCCAGCAGGCGCTGGAACGCGGCCTGGTCGACCAGCTCGGCGGGCTGCAGGCCGCCGTCGCCGACGCGGCCAGCCTGGCCAGGCTGGGCAAGGGTTATCCGGTGCGCTACGTGGAGGCGCCGCTGGGCGGCTTCGAGCGTTTCCTGATCGGCCTCAACCAGAACGCCAGCATGCACGTGCTGCGCTCGTGGGGCGTGCGCCTGCCGAACTGGTTCGCCCAGCTGCCGGCGCTGGCGCCGGAACTGCAACTGCTGCGCAACGCGAAGGCCGGCACCCCGAACATCTACGCGGACTGCCTGTGCAGCCCGCGCTGAAGCGGGTTGGTCACTGAGCGGAAGCGGGCCCTACTGCTCCTGCGCCTCGATCTGCTTGCGCTGTTCCTCGGCCTGCTTGTCGACGACCTTCTGCACGTCCTTGGCGCGCTGTTCGTCTGCCTTCAGCGCGTCGAACGGCGTGGCGGTGTCGGCTGCCGCCGGTTTGGCCTGGGGTTCCGGCGGCTTGCCGGAACAGGCGCCGAGGACAAGGGCACAAAGCAGGAGCGGCAGCGGCTTCATGGCGGTTCTCGCGCGTGGTCGAAGTGCCGAGTGTCCCGCCATGCACGCTCGCAGGCAAGGACACGGGGTGCATCACTAGGCGCAGCCGGAACGACGTTTTAAGCTGCGCCCATGAACAGCCGTCCCGACGCCTGGCAACTGCAAGGCCACACTGCCCTGATCACCGGTGCCAGCAAGGGCATCGGCTACGCCACCGCGCGCGAACTGGCCAGCCTCGGCGCCGACCTGCTGCTGGTGGCGCGTGACGAGGATTACCTCGAGCAGGTGCGGGTGGAACTGGCCGACGAATTCGCCGACATCGAAGTGCTGGCGTTCGGCGCGGACCTGGCCGAGGCGGAGGAACGGCTGGCGGTGTTCGACTGGATCGCCGACCTGGCCGCGCCGGTGTCGCTGCTGGTCAACAACGCCGGCGGCAACCAGCCCATGGGCACGCTGGACTATCGCGAAGAGGAATATCGCGCGATCTTCGAGCAGAACCTGTTCTCCGCGTTCGAGATGTGCCGGCTGGCGCATCCGCAACTCGTGCAGCACGCGAACGCGGCGATCGTCAACGTGGGTTCGGTCTCGGCGATGACGCACGTGCGCACCGGCTCGCCCTACGGCATGAGCAAGGCGGCGCTGCACCAGCTCACCCGCAACCTCGCCGTGGAGTGGGCGGTGGACGGCATCCGCGTCAACGCGGTGGCGCCGTGGTACATCCGCACCCAGCGCTCGGAACCGGCGCTGGCCGACGCCGATTACCTGGACGAGGTGCTCGAGCGCACGCCGCTGAAGCGGATCGGCGAGCCGGAGGAAGTGGCCGCCGCGATCGCGTTCCTGTGCCTGCCGGCAGCCAGCTACATCACCGGCCAGGTGCTGGCGGTGGACGGCGGCTTCATGAGCTACGGCTTCTGAGGCGCGGCCTCAGCAGTGGGTCAACTGCGCCTGCAGCTCGTCGTCGCGGCGCTGCAGTGGCGGCCGGTCGCTCTTGAACGCGCGGCGCAGCTTGCGCGCGTTCTGTTCCTGCTCCTCGCGCAGCTCGTTGCATATCTCCGGCACGCTCAGCGGCCGGCACGGGTCCTGTACCCACACGTAATTGCTGGCGACCAGCCCGGCACCGACCCGGCCGCGGTTTGCCTCCGGCGCCGAGATGCCGGCGTGGTTCGGTGATCCATAGACTTCGCCCAGCGGCATCGACAGCGCGCCCAGCATGCCCAGCGGTGCGCGGAACGGTGGCGGCCTGCCGTTGCGGCTGACATAGAGGCTGCCGTCGACGGCGTGCCTGCACTGGTACAGCTGGACCAGCGGCACGCCTGGCGCGGGTAGGGGAGCGGGTGTCGCCAGGGGCGGCGGGCTGTCGGGCGGGGCGGCTGCGCTGGGCGGCGGCGACGGTGCGGTCGTGTCGTCCGGCAAGTGCAGGGTCTGCTGCCGCTGCGTCTTCGCGCACGGCGCGTCCTGGTAGATCACCCGGCCGTCCGTGCCGCTGCACTTGTATACCGTGCCGGCGGCGGCCGGCGCGGCGGTCACGGCGAGCAGGAGCAGCAGGACGCTCGGGTGCGGCATGCGGCGGGCATCCTCAGAACTCGGCGACGTGTTCCTCGGCGGCGAAGCCGATCGTCACCGCGCCTTCGCCCACGTTGACCATGCCAGTGATGCTCATCGGTGCCTCCATCAGCTCGACGCCGCACTCCTCGCAGGCCTGGCGCAACCCGGCATAGCCGGGCAGGTGCGACAGCACGGCGAGGTCGCCGCCGTAGCTGGCGCACACCAGCGGCACCAGCAGGCCGGCACGCACCCGCTGCGCGGCGTAAAGGCTCGTCAATCCATACATGGCAGCGGCGACAATGAGGCCGCCCGCCGCGATCATGTATTTCGGCTGGACGAATGTAAGCAGCCGCCCGTTGACGAACATCATCATCATGGTCACGACGCCACCGGGCGAAAGCACCAGTCCGGCCCAGGTCGCGGTGTAACCGAAGCTCGTCTGAACCAGCAGCGGCAGGAATTGCGTGGTCGCAAGCAGGATCGCGCCGCACAGGAGCATCGCCACAAAACACGATCCGAACTGGCGGGTGGCCAGCATTCGGAAATCGACCATGGGATTTTTGCGCGTCACTTCCCACGGGATCATGAGCACAAAGGCCACCGCACAAATGACGGCAAAAGTAATGATGAAATTGGATCCGAACCAGTCGTCCTCCTGGCCACGGTCGAGGATCACCTCGAGGGAGCCGAGGAACGTCGCAACCAGCAGAAAGCCGATGAGGTCGAAGCGCAGTCCCTTGCTC
>CAVPQF010000087.1:0-7218 GCA_963707225.1 uncultured Gammaproteobacteria bacterium | reverse complement strand
GAGCGTTGCATCAGCGCGCGAAAGTCTTCGTCCGGATCGGCGCCGAGCAGGATCGCCAGTTCATGCTGGTTCGGGGTGACGTAGCGGGCCAGTTGCAGCCAGTCGACCGGCAGCTTCTGCGCAGGGGCGGGGTTGAGGATCACCGGCACGCCGAGGCGGTGGCCCAGGCGCACGGTGGCTTCGACGGTGTCCAGCGGGATTTCCATCTGTACCAGCACGGCGTCGGCGCGCTCGATCAGCGCGTGTGCGTTGTCCACCTGCGCGGGGGTGACACGGGCGTTGGCACCCGGCACCACGATGATCTGGTTTTCCCCGCCGGCAACGGTGATCGAGGCGGTGCCGCTGGCGCTGTCGGCGAGGCGCGCGACGTGGTCCAGGTGGACGCCTTCGGTGGCGAGGCCGGCGCGCAATTGCTGGCCGAAGGCGTCATCACCGAGCGCACCGACCAGCGTCACCTCGGCGCCCAGTCGCGCCGCGGCCACCGCCTGGTTGGCACCCTTGCCGCCGGGCATGGTGAGGAAGCGCTCGCCGAGGATGGTCTCGCCCGGCCCGACGAAGCGCGGCGCCTGGGTGACCAGATCCATGTTGATGCTGCCGACGACGACGATGCGGCTCATGCGTGCTCCCGGGCGGGTGGGCTTTCAGGACGGATCCGAAAGCTTACCCGTTGGCGTGGCGAGCCGGGTGCGACGGCAACCCCGCGGGAGGCCGCTGGCGGGCGATGCCTCTACCTTTGCGATTGCCTGTTCCCTGTTCCCGGCTCAAAGGCATCGCCCGCGAGCGGGATCCTGCAAGGGCGTTTTTCCGGGAATCAGGGCGAGGGAGCGCGGCCGAAGCCGGTGTCGCCTGGCAGCAGGGCCGGCGCGGGGCCGGCCACGGCGAGCAGGGACTGCGCGTAGCTGTCCTCGATGCTGACGGTGGAGACTTCGTCCCAGGCGAAGAACGAGGGCTCGCGCATCCACTCCGCGTCGGGACTCAGTTCCTGCATGTTGAAGCCGTCTTCCTCGACGTCGATCAGGCGGCCGATGTAGCAGACCTCGGACTCGTCCTCGCTGTCCACGTGCACGCCGATCACCGTGGCCTGTGCGCCGGCGGCCTGTATGACTTCGCGGATATTGTCCAGCGGGAAGCCGCGCGGCATGCGCGGCAGGATGTGTTTCAGTGCCAGCGCCTTCTCGAAGAACACGTGGTGCTTGTCGGGCGCCTCCAGTTCGCTGACGTCGCGGTGGCGCATCACGTACATGCCGTCGTAGGTGACGCCGTCGCCGACCACCCAGAGCAGGAAGAATTCGCGTCCCACGCCACCCACGTAGCCGCAGAAGCTGCCGTGTTCAAGCTCCTCGCGCCACAACCGCACCAGCGTCTGCTTCTGCTGCGCCTCGCGCAACTGGGCGCGCTGGCCGGTATTCTTCAGTTCAATAATGTTGCTCACGGTACTCATTTTAGCAGATGGGGGGTGCCCGGCTTGTTCAGAGGATGTAGCGGCTGAGATCCTCGTCCTGGGCCAGGCTTCCCAGGTTTTTGTCTACCTGTTCGGCGTCGATCAGGTATTTTTCACCGCACTTGTCCGCGGCCTCGAAGGAAATCTTTTCCAGCAGGCGTTCCATCACGGTGTGCAGCCGGCGGGCCCCGATGTTCTCGGTACGCTCGTTCACCTGGAACGCCACCTCGGCCAGCCGATCCACGCCGGAGTCGGTGAACTCGATGCCGACGCCCTCGGTGCCGAGCAGGGCCACGTACTGCTTGGTCAGCGCGTTGTGTGGTTCGCGCAGGATCCGCTTGAAGTCGTCCACGCTCAGCGCGGACAGCTCGACCCGGATCGGCAGGCGGCCCTGCAGTTCCGGGATCAGGTCCGACGGCCTGGCCAGCGAGAACGCGCCGGAGGCGATGAACAGCATGTGGTCGGTCTTGATCGGGCCGTACTTGGTCGACACGGTGGAGCCTTCCACCAGCGGCAGCAGGTCGCGCTGCACGCCTTCGCGGCTGACCCCGGAGTGGCCGTAGTCGGAACGCTGCGCCACCTTGTCGATCTCGTCGATGAAGACGATGCCGTTCTGCTCGGCTGATTCCATCGCCTGCGCGCGGACCTCCTCGTCGTTGAGCAGCTTGCCGCCTTCCTCGTCGATCAGCAGCGGCCGCGCCAGCTTGATCGCCAGCTTGCGGTTCTGCGTCCTGGCCCCGCCGATGTTCTGGAACATCTGGCGCAGCTGCGCGCCCATCTCCTCCATGCCCGGCGGCGACATGATCTCCACGCCCACGTTCATGGCGAAGTCCAGCTCGATCTCGCGCTCGTCCAGCGCGCCATCGCGCAGTTGCTTGCGCAGCTTCTGGCGGGTATCGCTGTCGATGGCCGGCGCCGGATCGTGGGTCCAGTCGCTCGGCGTCTGCCGCCGCGGCAGCAACGCGTCGAGGATGCGATCCTCGGCACGGTCCTCGGCCTGCGTGCGCACGCGCTTGATCGCCTGCTCGCGGGTCAGCTTGTAGGCCACATCGGCGAGGTCGCGGATGATCGACTCCACGTCCTTGCCGACGTAGCCGACCTCGGTGAACTTGGTCGCCTCGACCTTCACGAACGGCGCATTCGCCAGCGTGGCCAGGCGCCGTGCGATCTCGGTCTTGCCCACGCCGGTGGGGCCGATCATCAGGATGTTCTTCGGGGTGATCTCGTTGCGCATCTCGGTCGGCAGCTGCATGCGCCGCCAGCGGCTGCGCAGCGCCACCGCCACCGCACGCTTGGCGTCGTGCTGGCCGATGATGTAGCGGTCGAGTTCGTTGACGATTTCGCGGGGGGTGAGTTCGGACATGGGCTTCGCCGGGAATGGGTAATCGGGAATCGGAAAGGCGTGGGGTTTACCGGGTTGGCTCCTGGCCATTCCCCATTCCCGATTCACAGCTCTTCGATCGACACGTGGTGGTTGGTGTAGATGCAGATGTCGCCGGCGATCTTCAATGCCTTCTCGACGATGGTGCGCGCATCCAGTTCGGTGTTTTCGAGCAGGGCCATCGCCGCGGACTGGGCGAACGGGCCGCCGGAGCCGATCGCGATCAGGCCGTGCTCGGGTTCCACCACGTCGCCGTTGCCGGAGATCAGCAGCGAGGCCTCCTTGTCCGCCACCGCCAGCATCGCCTCGAGCCGGCCGAAGCGGCGGTCGGTGCGCCACTCCTTGGCCATTTCCACCGCGGCACGGGTGAGATTGCTGTTGTGCTTCTCGAGCTTCTGCTCGAACAGTTCGAACAGGGTGAACGCGTCGGCGGTGGCACCGGCGAAACCGGCCACCACGTCGCCCGCCTTGCCCAGCCGGCGCACCTTGCGCGCGTTGCCCTTCATCACCGTGTTGCCCAGCGTGACCTGGCCGTCGCTGCCGATCACGACGCGGCCTTCGCGGCGCACGCAGACGATGGTGGTGGCGTGGAAGGATTCCATGGGAGCTCCGCAAGAAGATGTCTGAGCGGACGAGATGGGGTCGCGGGGGTTTCGCTTCAATGTTGGGGGAGCCCTTCAGGTGAGGGGGTGCTCAGGTTGGCGAGAAAGATCAAGAGCACCCGCCTGCAGGCAGGGGAGGGAGCACAACGTCAGGGCTTGCGTTTCGCCCGCGGGTGCGCGGCGTCGTAGACCCGCGCCAGGTGCTGGAAATCCAGGTGGGTGTAGATCTGCGTGGTGGCGATGTCGGCATGGCCGAGCAGTTCCTGCACGGCGCGCAGGTCGCCGGAGGATTCCAGCATGTGGCTGGCGAAGGTATGCCGCAGCAGGTGCGGATGGATGTGCTTGGGGATGCCCTGCTGCAGCGCCAGCGCCTTCATGCGCAGCTGGATCGTGCGCGGGTTGATCGGGGCGCCGCCGCGGCCGCGGAAGATCGGGCTGTCCGCCGGCGTGCCTTCTTCCGCGCCGAGTGCGCGCAGCGCGGCGATGGCGTGGCGGCCGACCGGCACGATGCGGGTCTTGCTGCCCTTGCCGAGCACGCGCACTTCGCCCTCGTCGAGGTTGAGGTCGAGCCAGCGCAGGCCGCACAGCTCGGACAGGCGCAGGCCGCTGGAATAGAACAGCTCCAGCATCGCGCGGTCGCGCAGCGCCAGCTTGCCGCCGCTGTCGGTCTCCACCAGCGCGGTGGCCTCGTCGACGTCGAGCACCTGCGGCAGCTTGCGGCGCACCTTGGGGCCGCGCACGCCGAGCAGCGGATCACTGGCCAGCTGGCCTTCGCGGTTGAGCTGGCGGAACAGGCTGCGGCAGGACGACAGCAGGCGCTGCAGGCTCTTCGGCGCCAGCCCGCTGCGGTGCTCGCCGGCCACGAAGGTGCGCATCCGGTTCGCGTCCAGCGCCTCGAACGAGGCCAGCTGCTGTTCCTGCATGAAGCGCAGCAGCTTGGCCAGGTCGCGGCGGTACCCGGCGACCGTATGCGGCGAAGCGTGGCGTTCGCCGGCGAGGCGATCGAGCCACTGCTCGACCTGTTGTTCGGGGGTCATCGCCGGCTCAGGAAATATCCCGCGAGCGTGCCAGCGCGGCGGTGATGGTGGCGGCGATCATCTTCAGGAACAGCGTGCCCATGCCGGGCTGGAAGCGGTCCGGGTTGGTGCTGCCGATCGCCAGGATGCCGCAGTCGCCCAGCCGCATCATCGCGACCGAGCGGATCTGCCCGGCGTCGACGCCGAACAGGCGCTCGAGTTTCTCGGCGGACAGGCGGCCGGAGACCGGCTCGCCCTTGCGCAGGAATTCGGCGAATTCCGGCAACGCGGCGGCGCCGCCGGGAATCTGCTGCAGCCAGTCCGCGCGCGGCAGCTGCGGCTCGTCGCCGAACAGCAGCAGGCGCACCTGCTCGGTGTGGAAATCGGCGCCGAGCCTGGCGATCACCGTGCGCGCGGTCACTTCCATCGTGTTCGCGCGCAGCAGCGCCACGGTCAGCGCATGCACGCGTTCCATCAGCTTCTCGTTCTCGGCGGCGATCGCGATCAGTTCGGCCAGCTGGCGTTCGAGTTCCGCGTTCTTGTCGCGCAGGCTCTGCAGCTGGTACACCGCCAGTGACGACACCGCGCCGCCCTGCTCGCGCGGCGGCATGGTCAGCCTGGCGGCCAGCTCGGGGTATTCGCTGAGGAATTCCGGATGGCGCTTCAGGTACGCGGCGACCACGCGGGCCTGGGTGGCGTCGTCGAGCAGGGTGGCGGTCATGCGTGAGTATCCTCGATACCGTTGCGCGGCGCGCGAAAGATGCGCGCCGTCCGGCTGGAGTGTGCGATGGACGCGGGCGCGCTTCAACCGCCGCGTCGGGTGCCGGCGGCCGGAACCGGCCATTCGCCCTCGAACGCGAACGCGGCCGGGCCGGTCATCCGCAACCTGTGGCCGGGGCCGGCCCAGTCGATGCGCAGCGTGCCACCGGGCAGCTCGACGGCTACCGAGTCGTCGACGTCGCCGCGCTGGTGCAGCACCGCCATCGCGGCGCAGGCGCCGGTGCCGCAGGCCCGGGTCCAGCCGGCGCCGCGTTCGTGCACGCGCAGGCGCAGGTGGCCGCGATCGAGCCGCTGCACGAAGCCGGCGTTGGCGCCCTGCGCGAAGCGCGGATGGTTGGTCAGCAGCGGGCCGAGGCGCTGCAGCGCGCGGGCGGTGAGGTCATCCACCGTAACCACCGCATGCGGGTTGCCCATCGACACCGCGCCGATGTCGAGCCGTTCGTCGCCCGCGACGATCTCGTAGCGATCGGCCGTGGCGTCCGCCGCGAACGGGATCTGCACGGGTTCGAACACCGGCTCGCCCATGTCCACGGTGACCTCGTTGGCGCCGAGCAGGCACACCGTCACCGGTCCGGACGGGCTCTCGATCGCCACGCTGTCGCCCAGCGCCAGCGCGCCGACGCGGTGCAGCCACGCCGCCACGCAGCGCACGCCGTTGCCGCACTGGCCGGATGGCGAACCGTCGGCGTTCCAGATGCCGTAGTAGAACGCGCAGGCCGGGTTGCGCGCCGGCTCGACGCTGAGCAGCTGGTCGAAACCCACGCCGGTGTGGCGGTCGGCCAGCGCGCGGATCTGCGCCGCGTCCAGCGGGAACGCGTGCTGCCGGCAATCCAGCACGACGAAGTCGTTGCCGATGCCGTGCATTTTCGAGAAGCGCAGCTGCATGGGCGGAATCAGTACTGGTCGACAGCCGGGTTGTCGACGGTGGCCGGCAGCGCGGGTGCGGCCGGTTTCACCGTGGTCGATGCCGCGGCGGGTTGGTTCGGCAGCACCAGCGGGCCCTTGTTGCCGCAGCCGGCAAGCGTGGCGAGGGCGAGGCAGAGCGGCAGCAGCAAGAGGGATCGGCGCATGATCGGAGTTCCTGGAGACGGCTGCAGTATAGCGAGCCGCGCTGAACCGGCTGCGGCATCGCCGTTATGATGCGCGGACGGATCGCACGATGCGGCGATGAGGTGACGACGATGGACTGGAGCGCGCTGCTGCGCATGCCGATGACCGTGCTGCTGGTGCTGGCGGCGGTGTTCGGCCTGGCCACCCTGGTGCAGCTGGTGGCCCTGCGCCAGCGGCTGCATGGCGGTCGCCGGCTCGCCGCCTGCTGGCGTGCGCTGCTGTGCCTGGCCTGTTTCGCGCTGACCCTGCTGCTGGCCGGCGCCGGCTATGCGCTGCGCGGTTACCGGCTGCTTGGCGAGGAGGCGCCGGTGGTCGAGATCGACGCGCGCATCCTGTCGCCGCAGCGCTGGGCGCTCACCCTCACCTGGCCCGACGGCAGCACGCGCCAGGTGCAGCTGGCCGGCGACGCCTGGCGCGTCGAGGCGATCGTGCTGAAGTGGAAGCTGCCCGCCCTGCTGGCCGGCGTGCCGCCGCTGTATCGGCTCGACCGGCTGTCCGGCCGCTACGACGACCCGGCGCAGGAAGGCGAGGCGCCGCGCACGGTGATCGGCTTCGGCGAAGCCGGCGCCTTCGACCTGCTCAACCTGAAAAAGCAGTACCCGCGCTGGGTGCCGGAAATCGACACCGTCTACGGCAGCGGTGCCTTCCTGCCGCTGGTCGACCAGGGCCACTACAGTGTCAACCTGATGCGCACCGGCGCGCTGGTGGCGCGGCCCGACGAGGCGACCGAGCGAAGGATCGGGCAGCCGCTGGGTGGTTGAGGCGGGCGTCGTTCAGTCCAGCGTCTTCTCGTAGCGCCACGCATCGGTTCCGTCCCCGTAGTACTGCGCGTAGCTGCCGATGCGGCGGAAGCCGTGCCGTTCGTACAGGCCGATCGCGGCCGCGTTG
>CAVPQF010000086.1:0-58955 GCA_963707225.1 uncultured Gammaproteobacteria bacterium | reverse complement strand
GCGTGCAGGAAGGCCGCGCGCTCCAGCCCGATCTCCACGAACACCGCCTGCATGCCCGGCATCACCCGCTGCACGCGGCCCTTGTAGATGTTGCCGACATAGCCGCGCCGGGACGCCCGCTCGACGTGCACCTCCTGCAACATGCCGTTCTCGACCACCCCGACCCGCGTTTCGCGCGGGGTCACGTTGATCAGGATCTCTTCGCTCACCGCATACTCCCCGGACAGGTGATCTTTATAGCGGTGCGGCCACGGACTGTCGATGAACCACGGCATGGAATCCGCATCGCCGGGCCGGATAACGCAAAATGGGCGCTGGCGTGCGGCCTGCCGCCGTCCGCCGAACCACCCGGAGCTGAACGCATGACGATGCCCACGATGACGCCCATCCTGCTGGCCTGGAGCGGGGGCAAGGACTGTCTGCTGGCCCTGCAGCGGCTGCTGGCCGATCCGCAATGGCAGGTGGTCGGCCTGCTCACCACGGTCAACCGCAACTACCAGCGCGTGGCCATGCACGGCACGCCGCGCGAGGTGCTGCAGGCGCAGGCCGCCGCGCTGGGCCTGCCGCTGCTGGAGGTGATGCTGGACTGGCCCGGCAGCAACGAGGCCTACGAGGAGGCCCACGCGCAGGCCCTGGTCGAGGCGCGCATGCGCTGGCCGGGGATCCGCCACTGCGCGTTCGGCGACCTGTTCCTGGAGGACGTGCGCGACTACCGCGTACGCCAGCTCGGCCGCGAGAACTGGCGTGCGGTGTTCCCGCTGTGGGGCGAGGACACCGCCGCGCTGGCGCGGCGCTTCGTCGGCGAGGGCCATCGCGCGGTGCTGTGCTGCGTGGATACCCAGCAGCTCGACGCTGACTTCTGCGGCCGCGACTACGATGCCGCCCTGCTCGACGCGTTGCCGGCCGGCGTCGATCCCTGCGGCGAACGCGGCGAATTCCACACGCTGAGCCACGCCGGGCCGCTGTTCCGCCGGCCGCTGAAGCTGCGCCGCGGCGAATCGGTGCTGCGCGACGGGCGCTTCCAGTTCACCGATTTCCTGCTGGACGCGCATGCCGCGGTGGACTGACAGCCACATCCTGCCCGACCTGCTGCAGCCGGGGCTGGCGCTGGTGTTCTGCGGCACCGCCGCGGGCAAGCGCTCGGCCGCCGAGCGCGCCTACTACGCCCACCCCGGCAACCTGTTCTGGCGCGCGCTGTTCGAGGCCGGCCTGACCCCGCGCCTGCTGACGCCGGCGGAATTCCCGCAACTGCCCCGCTACGGCATCGGCCTCACCGACCTGGCCAAACGCCACAGCGGCAACGACGCCGAACTGCCGCATGACGCCTTCGACGCGCCCGCCCTGTTCGCCAAGATCGAACGCCACGCCCCGCGCCTGCTCGCCTTCACCAGCAAGAACGCGGCACGTGCCGCGCTCGGCCATGCGGTCGGCTACGGCCTGCAGGACGACAGCGTCGGCGCCACACGGCTGTTCGTGCTGCCCTCGCCGTCCGGCCAGGCGCGCGGACACTGGGACCTGGCGCCATGGCTGGCACTGGGCCAGCTGTACCGCGCCGCCCACGCCAATCCATAGGGCGGGCACTGCCCGCCGCACTTGCCGACGCGCATGACAATGGATCGAAAAGCCGGCGGACAGTGTCCGCCTACGCCGTCCCGGCACGGCGAAGCCGGGCTCAGTCGACCGGCGTGTGCCGGTACTTGCTGACAGCTTCGGCGCGCACGATCGAGGCCTGGTTCGACCACCCGCGGCGGATGTAGGTGACCACCGCCGCGACCTCGCCGTCGCTCAGCTGCTGCGCGAACGGCGGCATCGAGTACGGCCGCGGGTTGGCCGCGGTGACCGGCGCGAAGCCGCCGAGCAGGACCATGCGGGTCGCGTTGATGCCGGTCGGTTCGGTCACCGAGGAGTTGCCGTCCAGCGGCGGATAGACTCCGGCCACGCCCTCGCCGCGCTTGCCGTGGCATTCGGCGCAGTGTTTCGCGTAGACCTTTCCGCCCTGCTCGGCCAGCGTCCTGGCGTCGAATGGGGTCGTCGGCGGCACCGGTTGCCCCCGTGGCGGCAGCGACTGCAGGTAGCTGGCGATCGCGCGCAGGTCGGCGTCGCTCATGTGCTGGGTGCTGTCCGATACCACCGCGGCCATCGGGCCGAACGCCGAGCCACTGGCGGACTGGCCGGTCTTCAGCAGGTCGACGATGTCCTGCGCGCTCCAGCCTTCCAGGCCGCCGTTCTTCCGCGTGCTGAGGTCGGGCGCGTACCAGTTCTGCATCGGGATCTGGCCGCCGGTGAGATGCACGTCCTGCGGCGTGCCGCCGAGCGAGTCGCGCGCCGCATGGCATTCGTTGCAGTGGCCCAGGCCCTGCACCAGGTAGGCGCCGCGGTTCCACTCGGCCGACTGCGCCGGATCGGGCTTGAACTCGCCCTCGCGGAAGTACAGCGTGCGCCAGGCCTTCAGGCTGTTGCGCACGCTGTACGGGAACGCCAGCGCCGGCGCGACGGCCGGCTGGTGCACCGGCGCCAGCGACTGCAGGCAGGCGAAGATCGCCAGCGCATCGTCGTGGTTCACCTTGGTATACGAGGTGTACGAGAACGCCGGATAGAGCAGTTCGCCATGGCGGCCCTTGCCGCTGTGCAGCGCCTGCCAGAAATCCTCGAAGCTCCAGTCGCCCAGGCCGGTCTCGCGATCGGGCGTGATGTTGGGCACCGGGATATCGCCGAACGGCGTGGCCAGCGAACGGCCACCGGCGAGGCGTGCGCCGCCTTGCGCGGTGTGGCAGCCGGCGCAGTCGCCGAGCGCGGCCAGGTATTCGCCGCGTGCGATCAAGGCCGGATCATGCAGGGTCGCCGCGGTCACCTTGCTCATCGCCGGTGAGGTCGACCGATCGCCGTCGAAAAACAGCCAGCACAGCAGCAACGCGACCAGCAGCACGATCAACAGCAACAGTCGGAGCAGCCATTTCATGCGCCGTCTCCCGTTGCGCCCAGGACGCCGCAGGGCAATGGCGGCTTCACCGAACCCGCCGCCTGCGCATGCGTGTCGGCCGGCAGCTGGCGACTGGCCAATGACGCGGCCACCGCGGTGATATCCGTATCACTCAACCGGTTGGCGACCAGCGCCATGCAGTCGGGCGCCACGGTGGCGCGGGTATGCGTGCGCCAGGAGCCCAGTTGCGCGCTGATGTAGTCATACGGCAGGCCGACCAGCCCCGGCGTGGACGGCTCCACGCCGGTCAGCTGGCTGCCGTGGCAGCTGGCACAGGCCGGAATCCTGCGCGCCGGGTCGCCCTTGTCGACCACCTGCTCGCCACGCTGCAGCGTCGCGGCGGACACCGGCGGCCGCGGCGAGTGGCTGTACGGCACCTGCTGCGCCGCGAAGTATTCGGCGATCTCCCGCATGTACGCGGGCGGCAGCTGGCGCACGGTGTATTCCATCGGCGCGTACTTGCGCAGGCCGTTCTGGAAATCCTGCATCTGGCGCGCCAGGTAGGCTGCCGGCTTGCCGGCGAGGCGCGGGAAATAACCGCTGCCGGGCGTGCCTTCGCCATGCACGCCATGGCAGGCGGTGCAGGCGGCGATGCGCTGCTGCAAGGTGTCGGGAATCGCGGGGGCGGTGGTCAGGGTGTCGGCGGCGTGGCTGGCGGTGCCGTACGACAGGACGACCGCGAACAGGATGGCGACACCGAACGGCTTGGCATGACGCAGGCTGGCGTTCGTATTCATCCGGCGATTGTACGCTCGCGACCGCAGCACCCATGCCGCACCGGCGCTAAGCTGGCACGACGCGACAACATGCCGCATTCGTCGAAACCGGGGGTTACCGTGAACCGTTCAGCCGTCCATCTCGCCGCACTCGTCACCGCCCTGCTTGCCGGCCCCGCGCTGGCCGCCGAGGTCACGCCGCCGAGCGTCGCCTGCGCGTCGATCGACCAGTTGCAGCAGCGCATGGATGCCGGCACGCTGGACAGCCGCCAGCTCACGCGACAGCTGCTCGATCGCATCCAGCAGATCGACCGCTCCGGCCCGACCCTGCGCGCGGTGATCGAGACGAACCCCGACGCGCTGGCGCTGGCCGGCGCGCTCGACGCGAAACGCGCGAAGACCCGTGGCCCGCTGTACGGCATCCCGGTGCTGCTGAAGGACAACATCGACACCGGCGACCGCATGCTCACCACCGCCGGCTCGCTGGCGCTGGCCGATGCGCCGGCGCCGCGCGACGCCGGCCTGGTCGAGCGGCTGCGCAAGGCCGGGGCGCTGGTCCTGGGCAAGACCAACCTCAGCGAATGGGCCAACTTCCGCTCCAACCACGCCAGCAGCGGCTGGAGCGGGCGCGGCGGGCAGACGAAGAATCCCTACGTGCTCGACCGCAATCCCTGCGGCTCCAGCGCCGGCTCGGGCGCCGCGGTGGCGGCAGGCCTGGTCACGGTGGCGATCGGCAGCGAGACCGACGGCTCGATCATCTGTCCCGCTGCGATGAACGGCATCGTCGGCATCAAGCCCACCCTCGGCCTGGTCAGCCGCAGCGGCATCGTGCCGATCAGCCACAGCCAGGACACTGCCGGCCCGATGGCACGCAACGTGGCCGACGCCGCCGCCCTGCTCGGCGTGATCGCCGGCAGCGACCCGCGCGACCCTGCCACCGCCGAGGCGGACAGGCACGCCACCGACTACACGAAGTTCCTCGACCCGAACGGGCTGAAGGGCAAGCGCATCGGCGTGGTGCGCCAGCTCGCCGGCGCCGAACCGAACGCCGACCGCGTGCTGGAGCAGTCGATCGCATTGATGAAGGCGCAAGGCGCGATCATCGTCGATCCGGTCACGCTGCCGCACCTGGCCGAGCTCGGCGAGCCGGAGATGACCGTGCTGCTGTACGACTTCAAGCACGACATCAACGCCTACCTGGCCGGCCGCCGCGGCCTCAAGGTGAAGACGCTGGCCGACCTGGTCGCCTTCAACCAGGCGCATGCCGGCGACGAGATGCCCTGGTTCGGCCAGGAGCTGTTCGAGCAGGCCGACAAGAAGGGACCGCTCAGCGACAAGGCGTACACGGAGGCGCTGGCGCAGGCGAAGCGGCTGTCCGGTCCGCAAGGCATCGACGCTGCCCTGAAGGCACAGCACCTGGACGCCTTGCTGGCACCGTCGTGGGGCCCGGCCTTCGTGACCGATCCGGTGCTCGGCGACCACATCGTCAGCGGCGACCCCACGGTGGGCGGCGCCTCGCAGCCGGCGGCCGTGGCCGGCTATCCCTCGATCACCGTGCCGGCCGGCTTCGCCCATGGCCTGCCGGTCGGCATCGTGCTGTTCGGCGCGAAGTGGAGCGAGGGGACGCTGATCTCGATCGCCTACGGTTTCGAGCAACACGCCAAGGCATGGCAGCCGCCGCAGTTCCTCGACACGGTCGGCGGCAAGCCGGTGGCTGCCACGCGCTGAGGCCTCGATGAAAAAGGCGGCCACCGCCGGCCGCCTTTTCGCTAGGCACTCGCAGCATGCGGCGTGATCAAGCCCGGCCGCTGGCCGACTTGCGCACGATCAGCATGGCCAGTTCCAGCGACTGTTCGTAGTTCAGGCGCGGATCGACCATCGACTTGTAGGCGCGGTCGAGGTCGCTCTCGGACAGGTCGCGGGCGCCACCCATGCATTCGGTGACATCCTCGCCGGTGAGCTCCAGGTGCACGCCGCCGAGCCGGGTGCCGGCCGCCGCGTGGATGTCGAACGCCTGTTCCAGTTCGCCATGGATGTTGTCGAAGCGGCGGGTCTTGTGGCCGTTCGAGGTGCTCTCGGTGTTGCCGTGCATCGGATCGGCCACCCACAGCACGCGCCGGCCTTCGCGCTTCACCGCCTCCAGCAACGGCGGCAGCGCGGCGGCGATCTTCGCGTTGCCCATGCGATGGATCAGGGTCAGCCGGCCCGGTTCGTCGTGCGGGTTCAGCGCATCGATCAGCGGCAACAGTTGGTCCGGCGTCACCGAAGGGCCAACCTTTACCGCCACCGGATTGCGGATGCCGCGGAAATACTCCACGTGGGCGCCATCCAGCGCCGCCGTGCGCATGCCGATCCACGGGAAGTGGGTGGACAGGTTGAACCAGCCGGGATGGCGCGGCACCTGCCGGGTCAGCGCCTGCTCGTAGTGCAGCAAAAGCGCTTCGTGCGAGGTGAAGAAATCCACCCTGGAGAATCCGGCGATCGGGCCGGCCAGCGTTTCCATGAAGCGCAGCGAGTCGCCGATGCCGGCGACCATCTGGCGGTACTCGGCGGCCAGCGGCGAATGCTCGACCCAGGCCAGGTCCCAGTATTCCGGATGGTGCAGGTCGGCGAAGCCGCCGTCGATCAACGCACGCACGAAGTTCATCGTCAGCGCGGAATGCGCATGCGCCTGGATCAACCGTTGCGGGTCGGGGCGACGTGCCTCGGCGGTGAACGCCGGATTGTTGACCACGTCGCCACGAAAGCTCGGCAGGGTCACGCCGTCGCGGGTCTCGCTGTCGGTCGAGCGCGGCTTCGCGTACTGCCCGGCGAAACGGCCGACCCGCAGCACCGGCTTCTTCAGCCCGTGCACCAGCACCAGGCTCATCTGCAGCAGCACCTTCAGCCGGTTGGAGATCACCGGGCTGGTGCAGTCGGCGAAGCTTTCCGCACAGTCGCCGCCTTGCAGCAGGAAGCGCCCGCCTTCCTGCGCCCCGGCCAGGGCCTGCTTCAGCGCCAGCACTTCCCACGAGGTCACCAGCGGCGGCAGTTGCGCAAGGTGCGCGCCGGCCCGGGCCAGTTCAGCCGCATCGTCGTAATGCGGCTGCTGCAACGCTACGCGCTGCTGCCAGGAACCCGGGGTCCAGTCGCGGGGGGTAAACACGTTCGGTGGAGCAGGATTCATCGCACAGCCTTGGCAATACTCACTTCGATGCGACACGGCGCCGCGCCGCCACGATGGCCAGCGCGCCCAGCACGATGAACCACAGCAGGCTCCAGGCCGGCATCGGCAGGCCTAGGATCGGCTCGACCTTGGCGCACTCGCCGGAGCCGGTGAACACCAGCTTCAGCAGCTTCGACAATGGAAACGCATCCAGCATGTAGCCCAGCCCGGGGCCGCAGGAAGGTACCTGGTCGGCCGGCAGGCTCTGCAGCCACAGGTGGCGGCCGGCGCTGACGATGCCGCCCACGGCACCCGCCAGCACCAGTCCCACGTAAGCCCAGCGGCCGTTGCCACGTGGCGCATGCAGCCCGCCCAGCAGGAAGAACAGCGCCATGAACAGGAACGCGATGCGCTGGAAGATGCACAACGGGCAAGGCGTCATGCCCAGCCCGTACTCGGCATACAGCGCAAAACCGAGCAGGCCTGTGCAGATCAGGAAGCCGACAAGAAAACTGACGCGGTACGACCAGTAGAGTGGATTCATGGCGAATTGCTGCGTTGCGGAACTTATGACATTACCCGTTCGCCGGGGCGCTGTCAGCAGCGCTTGCAGCATCCCGGGAAAACTATCCGCTTCCTTGACGCCCACACGCACGAAACCCGGCAGGTTGCCCGGCCGGGCTTCATGTTTGGACGTCTGGACACCTGCCTGAGCGGCGGCGCCGATCGACTCACCCGGCGTCGACGGCTTCGACCTGGGGACGACCGACCAGCTCGACGTACGCCATCGGCGCGTTGTCGCCGTCGCGGAAGCCGCACTTCAGGATGCGCAGGTAACCGCCCGGGCGCTCCTTGTAGCGCGGGCCCAGCTCGACGAACAGCTTGCCGACCGCTTCCTTGTCACGCAGACGCGAGAAGGCAAGGCGGCGGTTTGCAACGCCGTCGGTCTTGGCGAGCGTGATCAGCGGCTCGGCGACGCGGCGAAGTTCCTTCGCCTTGGGCAGGGTGGTACGGATCAGCTCGTACTTGATCAGCGACGAAGCCATGTTCTTGAACATGGCTTCGCGATGCGAGCTGGTGCGGTTGAGTTTGCGTCCGGATTTTTGGTGGCGCATGGCGAAAAACTCTCTGTCTGTTGTTATGAAAAGCCGGCTCTTGTGTCCGACTTTCCGCGGTAATCCGCTTTTGTGTGAGCCCCATCGGAGCAGGCTCTTGTGAAGAGTGCGGCCATGGATGGCCGCTTCTGGCGCTCGGCCAGAACGCTACATGAACTCTGGCCGATATCTTCCAATTGCAGCGATCAAGGACGATCGCACAAACAACTCATCAACCCAGCTGCATGCCGTGCGACAAGCCCGGCGGCGGCCAGTTCTCGAGCTTCATGCCGAGTGCGAGACCACGTCCGCCCAGCACGTCCTTGATCTCGGTCAGCGACTTCTTGCCCAGGTTCGGGGTCTTCAGCAGCTCGACCTCGGTCTTCTGCACCAGGTCGCCGATGTAGTAGATGCTCTCGGCCTTCAGGCAGTTCGCCGAACGCACGGTGAGCTCGAGATCGTCGATCGGACGCAGCAGCAGCGGATCGAAACCGCTCTTCTCCGCCTTGTCGGTAGCGCTCTCGCGACGCGAGAAGTCACCGAACACCGACAGCTGGTCGTTGATGATCTCGGCGGCCTTGCGCACCGCGTCCTCGGCGCCGATCGTGCCGTTGGTCTCGATGTCGAGCACCAGCTTGTCGAGGTTGGTGCGCTGCTCGACACGAGCGGCGTCCACTTCGTAGGCCACGCGCAGCACCGGCGCGAACGACGCGTCCAGCTGCAGGCGGCCGATCGGACGTGCCTCGTCATCCGGATGCTGGCGCGTGCTGGCCGGCTGGTAGCCGACGCCGCGACGCACCTTCAGACGCATGTTGAGCGCGATGTCCTTGGTCAGGTGGCAGATCACGTGCTCGGGGTTGATGATTTCCACCGAGTGGTCGACGACGATGTCGCCGGCCGTGACCACGCCCTTGCCCTTCTTGGACAGGGTCAGGGTGACTTCATCACCCGTATGCTGACGAATCGCCACGTCCTTGAGGTTGAGCAGGACTTCGATGACGTCCTCCTGCAGGCCTTCCAGGGTGGTGTATTCGTGCAGCACGCCATCGATTTCAACCTCGACGATGGCACTGCCAGGAATCGAGGAGAGCAGCACGCGGCGCAGCGCGTTGCCCAGGGTGTGACCGAAGCCACGCTCGAGCGGCTCGACCACCACCTTGGCGCGGTTGGCTCCGAGCTGTTCGACGCTGAGGCCACGAGGCCGCAGCACGCTAGTTGACGAAACTGCCATGCAGAGCTCCGGTAATTACTTCGAGTAAAGCTCGATGATCAATGCTTCATTGATGTCGGACGGCAGATCGCCACGATCCGGCACCGACTTGAACGTACCTTCGAATTTCTTGGCGTCGACCTCGACCCAGACCGGACGCAGGTCCATGGTGTCGAACACGGTCGCCGCTTCCTGCACGCGCAGCTGGCTGCGGGCACGCTCGGTCAGCGCGATCGCGTCGCCCGGACGGACCTGATACGAAGGAATGTTCACCTTCTTGCCGTTCACCAGGATCGCCTTGTGGGCAACCAGCTGGCGGGCCTGGGCGCGGGTCACCGCGAAGCCCATGCGATAGACGACGTTGTCCAGGCGGCTTTCGAGCAGGCGCAGCAGGTTCTCACCGGTGTTGCCCTTGAGGGTCGACGCCTTGGTGTAGTAGTTGCTGAACTGGCGCTCGAGCACACCGTAGATGCGCTTGACCTTCTGCTTTTCACGCAGCTGCACGGCATAGTCGGACATGCGCATGCGCTTGTTCGCGCCATGCTGGCCGGGCTTGTTTTCCAGCTTGCACTTGGAATCCAGCGCGCGCGCCGGGCTCTTCAGGCTGAGATCCGCACCCTCGCGACGGGCGAGTTTGCAGGTAGCTCCACGATAACGGGCCATGGGTTACTCCTTAGACTCGACGCTTCTTGGGGGGACGGCAGCCGTTGTGCGGAATCGGCGTGACGTCGATGATGTTGAGCACCTTGTAGCCAAGCGCATTCAGCGAACGCACCGCCGACTCGCGACCCGGGCCTGGGCCCTTGATGCGCACTTCGACGGTCTTCACGCCATAGTCGCCTGCAGCGCGGCCAGCCTTTTCGGCGGCAACCTGGGCGGCGAACGGGGTCGACTTGCGCGAGCCACGGAAACCGGCGCCGCCGGCGGTAGCCCACGACAAGGCATTGCCCTGGCGATCGGTGATGGTGACGATGGTGTTGTTGAAGGAGGCCTGCACGTGGGCCACGGCATCCGTGACAACGCGCTTGATCTTCTTCTTTGCTTTAACCGGCTTAGCCATGGTTTAGAGGCTCTTTGTTAATCAGTGCGGCCACGGACGGCCGCTTTTTGATCTTCGCGATCAGGGGAGATCGCACTGGTGCAATCACTTCTTGATCGCGCGACGGGGGCCCTTGCGGGTACGTGCGTTGGTACGCGTGCGCTGGCCGCGCACCGGCAGGCCACGACGGTGGCGCAGGCCACGGTAGCAACCCAGGTCCATCAGACGCTTGATGGCCATGCCCACCTCACGGCGCAGATCGCCTTCGACGGTGTACTTGGCGATCTCGTGGCGGATCTTCTCCACCTCGCCTTCACTGAGGGACTTGATCTGGGTGGTCGGAACCACGCCAGCATCCACGCAGACCTTCCTGGCCCGGCTGCGGCCGATACCATAAATGCTCTGCAAACCAACCCAGACATGCTTCTGGACCGGCAAATTGACACCCGCGATGCGCGCCATGATGTACTTCTCCGATGCGTTTCGTGCGCGGTAAACGCGCAATTCTAACCTGAATTACCCTAACTGGAAAGCCCTGCGACACCGCGGTGCCGCCACTCCCCGACTTTGACCAACCGTCCGCAGCCTCAGCTGCGGCGGAGGTTGGCCTTCTTGAGCAGACTTTCGTACTGGTGACTGACCAGGTGCGCCTGCACCTGAGACGTGAAATCCATCACCACCACCACCACGATCAGCAGCGACGTGCCACCGAAGTAAAACGGCACATGCCAGGCGTTCTGCATGAACGATGGCACCAGACACACCGCCACCAGATACAACGCACCGACACCGGTCAAACGCGTCATCACCGCATCGATGTAGCTGGCCGTGGCCTTGCCCGGGCGGATGCCAGGGATCAGCGCACCCGACCGCTTGAGGTTGTCGGCCGTCTCGTCGGCGTTGAACACGATCGCCGTGTAGAAGAACGCAAAGCCGATCACCAATACCGAAAACACTGTTTCATACAACGGGTTGCCGGGACTCAGCGCCTGGGTCAAGTCCTGCAGCCAGCGCGACTGCTGACCGGTGCTGAACCAGCTCACCGCGGTCGCCGGGAACATCAGCAGGCTCGAGGCGAAGATCGGCGGGATCACGCCCGACATGTTGATCTTCAGCGGCAGGTTCGAGCTCTGGTTCATGTAGGCCTTCTGCCCACCGGAACGCCGTGCATAGTTCACCGTGATGCGCCGCTGGGCGCGCTCCATGAACACCACGAACGCCGTCACCACCAGCGCCAGACCAAACACCATCAACAGCTTGATCAGCGACAACTCGCCGTTGCTGGCCATGCCCAGGGTGTGCACCACCGCTCCCGGCAGGCCGGCGACGATGCCGGCAAAGATCAGCAGCGAAATGCCGTTGCCGACACCGCGCTCGGTCATCTGCTCGCCCAGCCACATCAGGAACATCGTGCCAGCGGTAAGCCCGACCACCGACGAGAAGATGAAGCCGAACCCCGGGGTGTAGACCACCGGCGCACCACCTGCCGCGACCTGTCCCTGCAACGCCACTGCAATGCCGAACGACTGGAACGCCGCCAGAGCCACCGTGGCATAGCGCGTATACATCGTCATCTTGCGCTTGCCAGCCTCGCCTTCCTTGCGCAGGGTCTGCAGGCTCGGCACCACCGCGCCCATCATCTGGAACACGATCGACGCCGAGATGTACGGGATCACGCCAAGCGCGAACACCGAGAAGCGCGCCAGCGCACCACCCGAGAACATGTTGAACATGTCCATCAGGCCGTTGCCGTTGACCAGGCTGGTCATCGCTTCCGGGTTGACGCCCGGAACCGGGATGAACGAACCGAGCCGGAACACCACCAGCGCGCCGATCACGAAGAAAATGCGCTGACGAAGCTCCGTAAGTTTGCCGAGCTTGCCGAGTGCGTTGCCCTGGGCTGCTGCCACCTGACTACTCCACGCTGCCGCCGGCAGCCTCGATGGCTGCCTTGGCGCCGGCGGTAGCCAGCAGGCCGGACAACTTCACCGCGCGACCGATTTCACCCTTGAGGACAACCTTGACCTTTTTCGCGCGGCTGTCGATCAGGCCAGCCTGATGCAGCACGACGACGTCGATCACCTCAGCCTTGAGACTGGCCAGCTGATACAGGAACACTTCCTGGCTCGCCACCTTCAATTTCGAGCGGAAACCGACCTTCGGCATCCGACGATTCAGCGGCATCTGGCCGCCTTCGAAGCCGTACTTGTGGGTGCCGCCCGCGCGGGCATGCTGGCCCTTGTGGCCGCGACCCGCGGTCTTGCCCATGCCCGAGCCGATGCCGCGACCGACGCGCAGGCGCGTCTTGTGGGAACCGGCGGCCGGCTTGATGTCATTGAGACGCATGATGATTACTCCTCGACCCGAACCAGGTAGTAGACCGTGTTGATCAGGCCACGGACCTGCGGGCTGTCCTTCAACTCACGGACGTCGTCGATCTTGCCCAGACCCAGCGCCTTGACGCTGAGGCGGTGGCGTGCCTGCACGCCGCGCAGACCCTTGACCAGGCGCACGCGCACGGTGGCGGCGGTTTCGTTCTTCTCAGCCATTGCCCAGCACCTCTTCCAGGGTCTTGCCACGCTTGGCGGCGATCTTCTTGGGTGAGGCAACCGCCTGCAGCCCCTTGATGGTGGCGCGCACCAGGTTGATCGGGTTGCGCGAGCCGACCGCCTTGGCCAGCACGTTCTTCACGCCGACCACTTCCAGCACGGCGCGCATGGCGCCACCGGCGATCACGCCGGTACCTTCGGAAGCCGGCTGCATGTAGACGCGGGCCGCACCGTGGTTGGCCTTGATGGCATACCACAAGGTGCCGTTGTTCAATTCGATGTTCACCATCTGACGGCGGGCACGTTCCATGGCCTTGGAGATGGCGACCGGCACTTCACGCGCCTTGCCATAGCCGAAGCCAACCTTGCCTTCGCCGTCACCGACCACGGTCAGTGCGGTGAAGCTCATCTGGCGGCCGCCCTTGACGGTCTTGGCCACACGGTTGACGGCAATCAACTTTTCCAGCAGGCCGTCGGAATTTTCGCGATCGGTAGAAGACATGTTCTTTTCCATGTGCCCGGCGAACCGGGACTTTGCTTGCGGCTGAGCCGCTTGGAGTTGTAGGTGTCGCTGTGGAAATCAGGGCGTGGCCCCGATCCGGGTGACGCTTAAAACTTCAGGCCGGCCTCGCGTGCCGCATCGGCCAGCGCCTTGATGCGACCGTGGTAGCGGAAGCCGGAGCGGTCGAACGCGACCGACTCGATGCCCGCGGCCATGGCGCGCTCGGCGACGGCCTTGCCCACCGCCGCTGCGGCGGTCAGGTTCTTGGTGCCCTTGAGGCCTTCGGCGACCACCTTCTGTACGGTGGAGGCGGCGGCCACCACGTTCTTGCCGGAGGCGTCGAACACCTGCGCATAGATGTGCTGACCGGTGCGGTGCACCGACAGGCGGGCCACGGCCAGCTTGCGGATGTGGGCACGCGTGGACTTGGCACGGCGCAGGCGGTTTTCGTTCTTGTTCATCGTCATAATTCCTCGAAAGCGGATCGACCTGTATGAGTGGACTACCCTGCCTTTTTGAAGAGTCTGGCCATGGATGGCCGGTCTCTCCCGCAGGGACAGCGCATCAAGCCTTCTTGGCTTCCTTCAGCGTGATCTTCTCACCGGCATAGCGCACGCCCTTGCCCTTGTAGGGCTCCGGCGGACGGAAGCCGCGAATCTTGGCCGCCACCTGACCCACCACCTGCTTGTCCGCGCCCTTGATCAGGACCTCGGTCTGCGTCGGGGTTTCGATGCTGATGCCTTCCGGCGCCTCGAACACTACCGGGTGGGAAAAGCCCAGGCTCAGGTTCAGCGACTTGCCCTGCATGGAAACGCGGTAGCCCACGCCGACCAGCTCGAGCTTGCGCTCGTAGCCGGTGGAGACACCGGTGACCATGTTGGACAGCAGCGCGCGCGCGGTACCGCCGAACTTGTCGTCGGCGCCATCGTCGAGGCTGATGTGCGCGACGCCATTGTCCACGGCGACGCTGACGCCCGGCAGGTGATGCACGGACAGCGTGCCCTTCGGGCCCTTCACCGAAATGCTGTCGTTACCGACGGTCATCTCGACGCCCTTGGGCAGGGAAATTGGTTGTTTGGCAACACGTGACATCGAAAGACTCCTTATGCCACTTGGCCAATGACTTCGCCGCCCAGACCCTTGGTACGGGCCTGCGCATCGGTCAACAGACCAGCGGAAGTCGAGATGATCGAGATACCCAGGCCACCAAGGACCTTCGGCAGCTCGTCCTTGCCGCGGTACACACGCAGGCCGGAGCGGCTGACACGGGAAATGCGCTCGATGGCCGGCTGGCCCTCGAAATACTTGAGCTTGATCTCGAGCACCGGCTTGCCTTCCTCGGCGGAAGTCTTGGCGTCGAGGATGTAGCCCTCATTCTTGAGAAGGTTGGCGATCGCCAACTTCAGTTTCGACGACGGCATACGCACGGTCGGCTTGCCCATGGCCTGGGCATTGCGGACGCGCGTGAACAGATCGGCGATGGGATCAGTCATGCTCATGAAAACATCCTTCAGAGTGCACCGATATCCGATAAAACCGGAAATCAATCAGATTGTGAGCCGGCAAGGACGCCGGCCTGCTTTGCGCAGACCGCCGACTATAACAGCATTTTCAGGTTTTGGCGAATAACGATGCGGTAATCGCATCCAGCGGCTGCAGGTGATGCAGCCGGTGAACCGGCCACGGGAGTTTCACCCCGTCAGCCGGTCCTGCAAGTGGTTGTTACCAGCTGGCCTTGCGCAGACCAGGCACGTCGCCGCGCATGGTTGCTTCGCGCAGCTTGTTTCGACCCAGGCCGAACTTGGCATAGACCGCACGCGGGCGACCGGTCAACGCGCAACGGGTGCGCTGGCGCACCGGGCTGGCGTCGCGCGGCAGCTTCTGCAGCTTGGACTGGGCTTCCATCTTCTCCTCATAGGAGGCGCTGGGGCTCAGCACGATCGCCTTCAGTTCAGCGCGCTTGGCAGCGAACTTCTGGACGAGTTTGGTCCGCTTGATATCGCGGTTCACCATTGATGTCTTGGCCATGGATTACGCCTATCAGTTGCGGAACGGGAAGCTGAACGCTGCCAGCAGGGCTTTCGCCTCTTCGTCGGTCTTGGCGGTGGTGGTGATGGAGATATCCATGCCACGCAGCGCATCGACCTGGTCGAAGTCGATTTCAGGGAAGATGATCTGTTCCTTGATACCGAAGTTGTAGTTGCCGCGGCCGTCGAAGGCCTTGCCCGAGACACCGCGGAAGTCGCGCACGCGCGGCAGCGAGATGTTGATCAGGCGATCGAGGAACTCGAACATCTGCGCGCGACGCAGGGTGACCTTGCAGCCGATCGGCCAGCCGTCGCGGATCTTGAACGAGGCCACGGAAACGCGTGCCTTGGTCGTGATCGGCTTCTGGCCGGAGATCTTGGCCATGTCGGCCACGGCGTTCTCGAGCACTTTCTTGTTGCCCGCGGCTTCGCCCACGCCCATGTTCAGCGTGATCTTGGTGATGCGGGGAACCTGCATCACGTTCTGGTAGCCGAACTGCTCGGTGAGCTTGGCAACTACCTGCTCTTTGTAGAAATTTTCAAGGCGCGTCATGATCGTGTTCCTTACGCGTCCACGACCTCGCCAGTCGAACGGAACACGCGGACCTTGCGCCCATCTTCGAGCGTTTTGGTGCCGACGCGTTCACCCTTGTTCGTGGCGGGGTTGAACAGCTGCACATTGGAGAGATGGATCGAGGCTTCACGCTCGACGATGCCGCCAGCCTGGTTGGCCTGGGGGTTCGGCTTGGTGTGACGCTTGACCAGATTCACGTTGGAGACGAACACGCGATCGCCTGCAACACGCAGCACATCGCCGCGCTGACCCTTGTTCTTGCCGGTGATCACGAGGACCTGATCACCTTTGCGGATACGGTTCATTGTCTTGACTCCGCTCAGAGCACTTCGGGCGCAAGCGAGACGATCTTCATGAACTTCTCGCTGCGCAGCTCGCGGGTAACCGGCCCGAAAATACGGGTGCCGATCGGCTCGAGCTTGTTGTTGAGGAGGACCGCTGCATTGCCGTCGAAACGGATCAGCGAACCATCGGGACGGCGCACACCCTTGGCGGTGCGTACCACCACGGCATTGTACACCTCGCCCTTCTTGACCTTGCCGCGGGGGATCGCATCCTTCACGGTGACCTTGATCACGTCACCGATCGCGGCGTAACGGCGCTTGGAGCCGCCGAGCACCTTGATGCACATCAGTTCCTTCGCGCCGCTGTTGTCCGCTGCGGAAAGCGTGCTTTGCATCTGGATCATGTCTGCACCCTCCCTTAGACGTTGGCGCGCGTGATGATTTCAACCACGCGGTGATGTTTGGTCTTGGACAACGGACGGCATTCCGCGATGCGCACGAGATCGCCCTCGTTCGCACCCAGGTCGTCCTGCGCGTGCAGCTTGGTCGACCGGCGGATGATCTTGCCGAGCAGCCAATGCTGCTCCTGGCGCTCGACCAGGACGGTGACCGTCTTGTCCATCTTGTTGCTGGTAACGCGGCCCTCGAGGGTGCGCGCCTGCTTGTTGTTGTCGCTCATGTCGGCCGTCCCTTACTTCTTGCCGCCGAGCACGAACTTCGTGCGGGCGATGTCACGCCGAACGCGGCGGAGCTGGTGCGGCTGAGTGAGCTGGCCGGAACCCTTCTGCATGCGCAGATTGAACTGCTCCTTGCGCAGGTCCAGCAGGTGCTGCTGCAGCTCTTCGGCCGACTGGTTGTTGATATCTTTGCTGGCCATCACATCACCGCCCGGGTCACAAACTGGGTCTGCACCGAGAGCTTGGCGGCGGCCAGGCGGAACGCCTCGCGAGCCGTCGTCTCGTCGACGCCCTCGATTTCATAAAGCATGCGGCCGGGCTGGATCGGCGCGACCCAGAATTCGACGCTGCCCTTGCCCGCGCCCATGCGGACTTCGATCGGCTTCTTGGTGATCGGTTTGTCCGGGAACACGCGGATCCACAGCTTGCCGCCACGCTTGACGAAGCGGGTGATGCAACGACGGGCGGCCTCGATCTGGCGCGCGGTGAGCGCACCGTGGGTCGTGGCCTTCAGGCCGTACTCGCCGAAACTGACGAGATTGGAGCACTGCGCCAGACCGTCGTTACGGCCCTTGAACTGCTTGCGGTACTTGGTTCGCTTGGGTTGCAACATGGCAACTCTCCTTACTTCGCAGACCGCTCGCGGCGGCCGTCACCGGCCTCGCGACGCGAATCGTTACGACGACCTTCGCCACCTTCGCGGCGCGGCTGCGAGGACGACTCGTCCTTCGACTCCTGGCCGATCTGGGTCAGGTCGAAGATCTCGCCCTTGTAGACCCACACCTTGATGCCGATGATGCCGTAGGTCGTGCTCGCCTCGGCGAAGCCGTAGTCGATGTCCGCGCGCAGCGTATGCAGCGGCACGCGACCTTCGCGGCTCCACTCGGAGCGGGCGATCTCGGCACCGTTCAGACGACCGGACACGTTGATCTTGATACCCAGCGCGCCCAGGCGCATCGCGTTGCCGACCGAGCGCTTCATGGCGCGGCGGAACATGATGCGACGCTCCAGCTGCTGCGCGATCGACTCGGCCACCAGCTGGGCGTCCAGCTCGGGCTTGCGCACTTCGCTGACGTTGATGTGCGTCGGGACGCCCATCATGTCGCTGACTTCCTTGCGCAGCTTCTCGATATCCTCGCCCTTCTTGCCGATCACCACGCCCGGACGGGCGGTGTGGATCGTCACGCGCGCGGTCTTGGCCGGGCGCTCGATCTGGATCTTCGAGATGCCGGCGGCAGCCAGCTTCTTCTTCAGCATGTCGCGGACTTTGATGTCGGCCACGAGATACTTGGCGTAATCAGCCTTGTTTGCGTACCACTTCGAGTTCCAGTCCTTGGCAATGCCGAGGCGGATACCGGTGGGATGAACTTTATGACCCATCGTCTATGTCCCCGGTCAGTTACCAACAACCACAGTGATGTGGCTGGTGCGCTTGAGAATGCGCGAACCGCGGCCTTTGGCGCGGGCATACATGCGCTTCATCGCCGGACCTTCGTCGACGAAGATGCTGGCCACTTTCAACTCGTCGACGTCGGCGCCGAGATTGTTCTCGGCGTTGGCGACGGCCGACAGCAGCACCTTGCGGACAAGGTGCGCAGCCTTCTTGTTGGTGTAGGTGAGCACGTCGCTGGCTCGGCCCACGGGAAGACCGCGGACCAGATCAGCCACCAGGCGTGCCTTTTGCGCCGAAATGCGGGCGCCGCGCAGGATCGCTTTGGCTTCAGTGCTCATCACTTGCCCTTCTTGTCGCCGACATGGCCTTTGAACGTACGGGTCACCGCGAACTCGCCGAGCTTGTGCCCGACCATGTTCTCGTTGATCAGGACGGGCACGTGCTGACGGCCGTTGTGGATGGCGATGGTCAAGCCGACCATTTCCGGCAGGATCATCGAGCGGCGCGACCAGGTCTTGATCGGGCGCTTGTTGTGGGCGGAAACCGCAGCTTCCACCTTCTTCACGAGGTGAAGGTCGACGAACGGACCTTTCTTCAAAGAGCGAGGCATGTCGGCTTCCTGTTACTTGGTACGACGACGCACGATGAACTGCTGCGTGCGCTTGTTGTTACGGGTCTTGTAGCCCTTGGCCGGCGTGCCCCACGGGCTGACCGGATGACGACCGCCAGAAGTCTTGCCTTCACCACCACCGTGCGGATGGTCGACCGGATTCATCACCACGCCGCGAACGGTCGGGCGAATACCCAGCCAGCGCTTGGCGCCGGCCTTGCCGAGCTTCTTCAGGCTGTGCTCGCCGTTGCCGACCTCACCGATGGTGGCGCGGCAATCGACCGACACGCGGCGCATCTCGCCGGAGCGCAGACGCAGCGTGGCATAACCGGACTCGCGGGCGATCAACTGCACCGAGGCGCCGGCGCTGCGGGCGATCTGCGCGCCCTTGCCGGGACGCAATTCAATGCAGTGGATCGTGCTGCCCATCGGGATGTTGCGCAGCTGCAGGCAGTTGCCAGCCTTGATCGGCGCATCACGGCCGGACACCAGGCGATCGTCCACCTGCACACCCTTCGGCGCGATGATGTAACGACGCTCGCCGTCGGCGTAGCACAGCAGCGCGATATGTGCGGTGCGGTTCGGATCGTATTCGATGCGCTCGACGCGGGCGGCGATGCCTTCCTTGTCGCGCTTGAAGTCGATGATGCGGTAGTGCTGCTTGTGACCGCCGCCGCGATGACGCACGGTGATGCGGCCATGATGATTGCGACCGCCGGTGCGGGACTGCGACTCGGTCAACGCCGCGTACGGCGCGCCCTTGTACAGGCCTTCCGTCTTGACGCTGACCGCGTCGCGACGACCCGGCGAGGTCGGCTTGTGATTGATTAGTGCCATCTCACAGAACTCCTGGCTCAGGCCTTGGCGGAAACGTCGATGGTCTGGCCATCGGCAAGACGCACATAGGCCTTGCGCTTGCCCTGGCGGCTGCCAGCGCGTTGACGGAAGGCTTTGACCTTGCCCTTGGTGTTGACGAGGTTCACCTGCTCGACCTTGACGTCGAACAGCTTCTCCACGGCAGCGCGGACATCGGCCTTGGTCGCCGCGGGGGCGACCACGAATACGTACTGATTGTGCTCGGCCAGGCGCGCCGACTTCTCGGAGATGTGCGGCGCGCGCAGCGTATCGAGAATGCGTTCGTTGTTCATGCCAGCCACTCCTCGACCTTCTTCACGGCGTCAACCGTCATCACCACCTGATCGGAACCCACCAGGCTGACCGGGTTCAGCGCCATCACGTCCAGCACATGGATATACGGGATGTTGCGGGCAGCCAGGAACACCGCCTCGGAGGCGTCTTCCGACACCAGCAGCACGCGACCGGAAACTTCCAGTTCGGCCAGCTTGGCCACCATCACGGAGGTCTTCGGCGTTTCGACACCAAAGCTCTCGACGACCTTCAGGCGACCCTGGCGGACCAGCTCGGAGAAGATCGAGCGGATCGCGACACGGTAGGCCTTGCGGTTGACCTTCTGCTCGTAGCTGCGCGGCTTGGCCGCGAAGGTGCGACCGCCACCGACAAAGATCGGTGCGCGGTAATCACCGTGACGGGCGCCGCCGCCCTTCTGCTTCTTGAACTTCTTGGTGGTACCGGACATCTCACCGCGCGACAGCTGCGACTGGGTACCGGCACGACCGGCCGCCTGATAGGCGATCACGACCTGATGGACCAGGGCCTTCTTGTACTCGCCGCCGAACACTTCGTCCGACACGCTGAGCGCGGCATTCTTAGGCGATGTTGCGCCAATGACATTCAATTCCATGGCGACTCTCCTCAACCCTTGGTCGTCGGGCGGATGATGACGTCGCCACCGGTTGCACCCGGTACCGCGCCCTTCACCGCAATCAGGTGACGCTCGGCGTCGACCTTGACCACTTCCAGACCCTGCGCCGAACGGCGCACGGCACCCATGTGACCGGCCATCTTCTTGCCCGGAAACACGCGACCCGGCGTCTGGCGCTGACCGATGGAGCCCGGCGCGCGATGCGACAGCGAGTTACCATGGGTGGCATCACCCATCTTGAAGTTCCAGCGCTTGATCGTGCCCTGGAAGCCCTTGCCCTTCGACACGCCGGCAACATCGACGATCTGGCCGACGGAGAACACGTCGTCTGCCTTGATCTCGGCGCCCACGGTGTACTTGCCGAGATCGTCGGCAGACACGCGGAACTCCCACAGTCCACGACCCGGCTCAACCTTGGCCTTCGCGTAATGACCCTTCAGCGGCTGCGTCAGCAGGTTCGCGCGCTTGTTGCCCGCCGAAACCTGGACGGCGCTGTAGCCATCATTGTCATCCGTCTTCAACTGGGTCACGCGGTTCGGCGTTGCTTCAATCAGCGTCACCGGAATCGAGCGGCCATCTTCAGTGAAGAGTCGGCTCATGCCGCATTTGCGGCCAACCAATCCGATACTCATCTTCGTATCCTGTCTGTCGCTCAACCGAGCTTGATCTGAACATCGACGCCAGCGGCGAGATCAAGCTTCATGAGCGCGTCCACGGTCTTGTCGTTCGGGTCGACGATGTCGAGCACACGTTTGTGCGTACGGGTCTCGTACTGGTCGCGTGCATCCTTGTCGACGTGCGGCGACGTCAGAATGGTGTAACGCTCGATCTTGGTCGGAAGCGGAATCGGGCCGAGTACCGTGGCACCCGTGCGCTTAGCCGTCTCGACGATCTCGCTGGCCGAGCGGTCGATCAGCCGGTGATCGTACGCCTTCAGCCGAATCCGAATCTTCTGGTTCGCCATAACCGTGTCCTGTTGTCGAAAGAACGTAATGTGAAACGAAGCGGCTTCTCACCGCCCCGCACTACCCTTTGCCACCACATCGGCAACCGCTGGAAGATTCCGCACGGCCCCAATTCGAAAAGGCCAAGCGGGCACCGGTTGGCCCGCTTGGACAAATTTGCATCTCGCGCAAAAAGACGCACTCAACAGGGTGCGCCCTGCGACTACGTCGACTTGCGAGGGCCGATCCTCGGCCAGCGAACTCGAAGCACGTCCTGCGCCTCATTTCGCGGTAGGTCGACCAGGATCAAGCCCTGACCGACAAGTGAGCTGCGAAGTATACCTGCAAATGTCCGCTTAGTGAAGTGGTCCGATGACAAATCTTGCAAGGACCGCTTCGCTCGCCACAATCGGCAGAAACTTTGCCGCACCAGGTCGCTTACGGCGACCTGGTGCGGCCCAAAAGCTCTTACTTGATGACCTTGGCGACCACGCCGGCGCCGACGGTACGGCCGCCTTCGCGGATGGCGAAACGCAGGCCTTCGTCCATCGCGATCGGGTGGATCAGGCTCACCACCATCTTCACGTTGTCACCCGGCATCACCATCTCCACGCCTTCCGGCAGGGTCACGGCACCCGTCACGTCCGTCGTGCGGAAGTAGAACTGCGGGCGGTAGCCCTTGAAGAACGGCGTGTGACGGCCACCCTCGTCCTTCGACAGCACGTACACCTCGGCCTCGAAGTCCGTATGCGGGGTGATCGTGCCCGGCTTGGCCAGCACCTGGCCACGCTCCACGTCGTCACGCTTCAGGCCGCGCAGCAGCAGACCGGCGTTGTCGCCCGCCTGACCCTGGTCCAGCAGCTTGCGGAACATTTCCACGCCCGTGACCGTCGTCTTCTGCGTGTCGCGGATGCCGACCACTTCGATTTCGTCGCCCACCTTGATGATGCCGCGCTCGATACGACCGGTCACCACCGTGCCGCGGCCCGAGATCGAGAACACGTCTTCCACCGGCATCAGGAACGGCTTGTCGATCGCACGCACCGGCTCCGGGATGTAGCTGTCCAGCGCGTCCACCAGCTTGATGATCGCCGGCACGCCGATTTCGCTCTGATCCCCTTCCAGCGCCTTCAGCGCCGAACCGTGGATGATCGGCGTGTCGTCGCCCGGGAAGTCGTACTTCGACAGCAGCTCGCGCACTTCCATCTCGACCAGCTCGAGCAGCTCGGCGTCGTCGACCATGTCCGCCTTGTTCAGGAACACCACGATGTACGGCACGCCCACCTGGCGCGACAGCAGGATGTGCTCGCGCGTCTGCGGCATCGGGCCGTCCGCGGCCGAGCACACCAGGATCGCGCCGTCCATCTGCGCCGCACCCGTGATCATGTTCTTCACGTAGTCCGCATGGCCCGGGCAGTCCACGTGCGCGTAGTGGCGCTTCGGCGACTCGTATTCCACGTGCGCCGTCGAGATCGTGATGCCGCGCGCCTTCTCTTCCGGCGCCGCGTCGATCGCGCTGTAATCCTTGAACTCGCCACCGAAGCGCTCCGCACCGACCTTCGTCAGCGCTGCCGTCAGCGTCGTCTTGCCGTGATCCACGTGACCAATCGTGCCGACGTTGACATGCGGCTTGGTGCGTTCGAATTTACCCTTTGCCATGACTCTGACCTCTAGAAAGAACTAGTTGATTAGTGCGGCCATGGAAGGCCGCTTTCTGATCTTCGCGATCAAGCATCGATCGCACTAATTAAGCGTGGAAAAGCCGGCCTTGTCAGGCCTTCTTCATGACCTGCTCGGCGATGTTGTTCGGCGCCTCGGCGTAATGGTCGAATTCCATCGTGAACGTGGCGCGCCCCTGGGTCAGCGAACGGATCGTCGTCGCATAACCGAACATTTCGCCCAGCGGAACCATCGCATCGATGGTCTTGCCCGACGGCGTGTCGTCCTGACCCTGAAGCAGGCCGCGACGACGGCTCATGTCGCCCATGACGTCACCGACGTACTCTTCCGGCGTCACCACCTCGACCTTCATGATCGGCTCGAGCAGCACCGGGTTCGCCTTCGAGAAACCCTGCTTGAATGCCATCGAGGCCGCGAGCTTGAACGCCATTTCGGACGAGTCGACGTCGTGGTACGAACCGAACACGAGCTTCACCTTGACGCCGACGACCGGGAAGCCGGCCAGCGGACCGCTGGTGATGGTCTCGCGCAGGCCCTTTTCGACCGACGGGATGAATTCCTTCGGAATCACGCCACCGGTGATGTCGTTGATGAAGAGGAAATCATCCTTCACGTTCGGATCGGCACGGTCGGCCTCGGTCATCGGCGACAGTTCGATCACGACGTGACCGTACTGGCCCTTGCCGCCCGACTGCTTGGCGTGCTTGTAGTCCGACTTGACGTCCGACGCGCGGATCGTCTCGCGATAGGCCACCTGCGGCTTGCCGACGTTGGCTTCGACGTTGAACTCGCGGCGCATGCGGTCGACCAGGATATCCAGGTGCAACTCACCCATGCCGGAAATGATCGTCTGACCCGATTCTTCGTCCGTACGCACGCGGAACGACGGATCTTCCGCGGCCAGACGGCCGAGGGCGATACCCATCTTTTCCTGATCCGACTTGGTCTTCGGCTCGACCGCCATCGAGATCACCGGCTCCGGGAACGTCATGCGCTCCAGGGTGATGACGTGGTCCTGCGCGCACAGCGTGTCGCCGGTCGTCACGTCCTTCAGGCCGACTGCCGCGGCGATGTCGCCCGCATGCACTTCCTTCAGTTCCTGACGCTCGTTCGCATGCATCTGCAGGATGCGGCCGATGCGCTCCTTCTTGCTCTTGACCGGGTTGTACACCGCATCGCCGGAGTTCAGCGTGCCCGAGTAGACACGGAAGAACGTCAGCGAACCGACGAACGGATCGGTCATGATCTTGAACGCGAGCGCGGAGAACGGCGCGGCGTCGTCCGCCTTGCGCGTGGCTTCCTGGTCGTTCTCGTCGATGCCGGCAACCGGCGGACGGTCGGCGGGCGACGGCAGCAGTTGCACCACCGCGTCGAGCATCGCCTGGACACCCTTGTTCTTGAACGCGGTACCGCAGAACACCGGGATGATCTCGTTCGCGAGCGTGCGCTGGCGCAGGCCGGCGATGATCTCGTCTTCGCTGAGGTCACCGCCTTCGAGATACTTGTTCATCAGATCTTCGGTGGCTTCGGCAGCCGACTCCACCATGAAGCTGTGCGCCTCTGCAGCCCTGTCGGCCAGATTCGCAGGAATGTCCTGGTACTCGAACTTCATGCCCTGGGATTCCATGTCCCAGATGATTGCCTTCATCTTGAGCAGGTCGACCACGCCCTCGAAGCCGTCCTCGGCACCGATCGGCACCTGCATCGGCACCGGATGGGCGCCAAGACGAGCCTTCAGCTGGCCAACCACCTTGTCGAAGTTGGCGCCGGTGCGGTCCATCTTGTTGACGAAGGCGAGGCGCGGCACCTTGTACTTGTTGGCCTGGCGCCACACAGTCTCGGACTGCGGCTGCACGCCGCCGACCGCGCACAGCACGAACACCGCGCCGTCAAGCACGCGCAGCGAACGCTCGACTTCGATGGTGAAGTCCACGTGTCCCGGGGTGTCGATGATGTTGAAACGATGCTCGGGCATGGAACGATCCATGCCTTTCCAGAACGCCGTCGTCGCTGCCGACGTGATGGTGATGCCGCGCTCCTGCTCCTGCTCCATCCAGTCCATCGTAGCCGCACCGTCGTGCACCTCGCCAATCTTGTGACTGACACCGGTGTAGAACAGGATGCGCTCCGTGGTGGTGGTCTTGCCGGCATCGATGTGAGCCATGATGCCGAAGTTGCGATAGCGGTCGATGGGAGTGGTGCGTGCCATTGGTATTTACCTGTACCGGGCTGCCTGCCCGATTCTATGCAGCCATCCGGGCCACGTCTAAATTTGGGAATCCGCCATGGATGGCGGTGTGTTCTTCGCCGTCAAGGGAAACGGCTTGAATCAAGGTCCGGCATGGATGCCGATTTGTTCCTGCCGCCAAGCACGACGGACTGAGCACCGAGACTCCGCCATGGACGGCGGACTGGTCCCGTACCGTCACGAATGACGGCGCGGGAAAAACCACTTACCAGCGGTAATGCGAGAAGGCCTTGTTGGCCTCGGCCATGCGGTGCGTTTCTTCACGCTTCTTGGCAGCGCCACCGCGGCTCTCGGAGGCTTCCAGCAGTTCGGCGGCCAGCTTGCGCGGCATCGAGGTCTCGCCACGCTTGCGGGCAGCGTCGATGACCCAGCGCATGGCCAGCGCCATGCGTCGACCCGGACGCACTTCGACCGGCACCTGGTAAGTGGCGCCACCGACACGGCGGGACTTCACCTCGACCGCCGGAGCGATGTTGTTCAGCGCCTTCTCGACCAGAGCCACCGGCTCGGCATTCTTTTCGCCGATATGCTGCAACGCACCGTAGACGATGCTTTCGGCGACCGACTTCTTGCCGCTCTTCATCACCATGTTGATGAAGCGGGCGATCAGCTGGCTGCCGTGCTTGGGATCCGGCAGGACCAGACGGGCGGGATGTGAACCTTTACGCGACATGTTTGTTGTCCGTTATTTTTTTGCGGACATTCCTGCCCGCCTGTAAAGCGGCCAGCGAGGGCCGCGCGACGTTACTTCTTCGGGCGCTTGGCGCCGTACTTCGAGCGCGACTGACGACGCTTGGTGACACCCGCGCAGTCGAGGCTGCCGCGCACCGTGTGGTAACGCACACCGGGCAGGTCCTTGACGCGGCCGCCGCGGATCAGCACCACCGAGTGCTCCTGCAGGTTGTGGCCTTCACCACCGATGTAGCTGATGATCTCGAAGCCATTGGTCAGGCGCACCTTGGCAACCTTGCGCAAGGCCGAGTTCGGCTTTTTCGGGGTGGTCGTGTAAACGCGCGTGCAGACACCACGACGCTGCGGGCTGCTCTGCAGGGCCGGCGACCCACTCTTGTAGGTCTTGGGGCTGCGGGATTTGCGCACCAATTGGTTGACTGTCGTCATGCGAAGCTGTTCCTGAAAACATAAAGGCAGCCCGAATAAGCTCGGTCTGCCAAGAAGCGGGAATTTAACATGAGCAACCTGCCATAGGCAAGCCAGTGCTCAGCCGTCCTGGACCCGAACACGAGGTGCGTCCCTGCACCTCATTTCGTATGTCAGCGAGCAGAACCCTGAACGGGCTTACTCGACACCGTTTTCGTTACCGGCCGGAGCCTCGGCGAACGAGACTGTGGACGCGGAACTGGAAAGAGTCTCCAGTTCCGTGGCGGTCAAACCGCCTTGGCGACGACGCGATGCGTGGTACGCCAGGCCCGTGCCTGCCGGAATAAGACGGCCGACGATAACATTTTCCTTCAGGCCACGCAAGGTATCGCGCGTGCCACGAACCGCCGCCTCGGTGAGGACGCGGGTGGTTTCCTGGAACGATGCGGCCGAAATGAACGACTCGGTCGCCAGCGACGCCTTGGTGATGCCCAGCAGGATCGACTGGTATTCGGCCGGACGCTCGCCCTTGGCGATCGCGCGCTCGTTCTCGCCATTGATGCGCACGCGCTCGATCTGCTCGCCGCGCAGGTAATGACTGTCGCCCGGCTCGACGATCTCGACCTTGCGCAGCATCTGGCGAATGATCGCCTCGATGTGCTTGTCGTTGATCTTCACGCCCTGCAGGCGATACACGTCCTGGATTTCCTTGACCAGGTACGAGGCCAGCGGCTCCACGCCCAGCAGGCGCAGGATGTCATGCGGGCTCGGCTCGCCGTCGACGACGGTTTCGCCCTTCTCCACATGCTCGCCTTCGAACACGATGACCTGGCGCCACTTCGGAATCAGCTCCTCGTGCTCGTTGCCGTCGACGTCCTTGATCACCAGGCGCTGCTTGCCCTTGGTGTCCTTGCCGAAGCTGATGATGCCGGAGCGCTCGGCCAGGATCGCCGGCTCCTTCGGCTTGCGTGCCTCGAACAGGTCGGCCACGCGCGGCAGACCACCGGTGATGTCGCGGGTCTTCGACGATTCCTGCGGGATACGGGCAACCACGTCGCCCACGCCCACTTCGGCACCGTTCTGGATCGACACGATCGCACCGGCCGGCAGGAAGTACTGCGCAGCGATGTCGGTACCCGGCAGCTTCAACTCGCGACCCTTGGCGTCCTCCAGGCGCACGATCGGGCGCAGATCCTTCGCCTGCGCGCCGCGACGCTTCGGATCGGTGACCACCGCCGATTCCAGGCCGGTCAGTTCGTCGGTCTGGCTCTGCACGGTGACGCCATCGAGGAAGTCGATGAAGCGCACCACGCCGGCCACCTCGGTGACGATCGGATGGGTATGCGGATCCCAGTTCGCTACGGTCTGGCCCGGCTTGACCGGCGCGCCATCCTTGACCGCGATGGTGGCGCCGTACGGCACCTTGTAACGCTCGCGCTCGCGACCGCTGGAGTCGATCACGCTCAGTTCGCCCGAGCGCGACACCGCGACCAGGTGACCCTGCTTGTGCTGCACCGACTTCAGGTTGTTGTACTTCAGCGAGCCGGTGGTCTTCACCGTCACATTGTCCACCGCCGCCGCACGCGAAGCCGCACCACCGATGTGGAACGTACGCATGGTCAGCTGGGTACCCGGTTCACCGATCGACTGCGCGGCGACCACGCCCACGGCCTCGCCCATGTTGACCAGGTGGCCACGGGCCAGGTCGCGGCCGTAGCACAGCTTGCACACGCCATGCGCGGCTTCGCAGGTGATCGGCGAACGCACCTTGATGATCTGCACGCCGGCCTTGTCGAGCTTCTCGACCAGGGCCTCGTTGAGCAGGGTGTCGCGGGTGACGATCGGCTGGTCGTCGTCGCCGGGGGCGTAAACGTCCTCGACCACCACGCGGCCCAGCACGCGCTCGCGCAACGGCTCGACCACATCGCCGCCTTCGACGATCGGCTGCATGATCACGCCGTCCTCGGTGCCGCAGTCGTCCATGGTGATGACCACGTCCTGCGCCACGTCGACCAGGCGACGGGTCAGGTAACCGGAGTTCGCGGTCTTCAGCGCGGTATCCGCCAGGCCCTTGCGGGCGCCGTGGGTCGAGTTGAAGTACTGCAGCACGTTCAGGCCTTCGCGGAAGTTGGCCTTGATCGGGGTCTCGATGATCGAGCCGTCCGGACGCGCCATCAGGCCGCGCATGCCGGCCAGCTGACGGATCTGCGCCACCGAGCCACGCGCGCCGGAATCGGCCATGATGTACAGCGAGTTCATCGACTTCTGGTTGACCGTCTTGCCGTCGGCGTCGACGACCTTCTCGGTGCCGATGCCGTCGATCATCGCCTTGGCCACCAGTTCGCTGGTGCGCGACCAGATGTCGACCACCTTGTTGTAGCGCTCGCCGGCGGTGACCAGACCCGACTGGTACTGCTGCTGGATCTCGACGACCTCCTTCTCGGCTTCGTCAAGAATGGTCTTCTTCTCGGCCGGGATCAGCATGTCGTCGATGCCGATCGAGATGCCTGCGCGGGTCGCGAAGCGATAGCCGGTGTACATCAGCTTGTCGGCGAACACCACGGTCTCTTTCAGGCCCAGCAGACGATAGCTGGAGTTGATCAGGCGCGAGATGTTCTTCTTGGTCAGCTCGGTGTTGGCCAGCTCGAACGGCAGGCCTTCCGGCAGGATTTCCGCCAGCAGCGCGCGGCCGACGGTGGTGTCGACGATCGTGGTCTCGTGGGTGCGGGTGCCGTCCTCGGCGATATGCACCAGCTTCAGGCGCACCTTGACCTTGGCGTGCAGCTCGACCGCGCGGTTGTCGTACGCACGACGCGCCTCGGAGATGCCGGAGAACACCATGCCGGTGCCCTTGACGTTGATCAGCTCGCGGGTCATGTAGTACAGGCCCAGCACCACGTCCTGGGTCGGCACGATGATCGGCTCGCCGTTGGCTGGGCTGAGGATGTTGTTGGACGACATCATCAGCGTGCGCGCTTCCAGCTGCGCCTCGATCGACAGCGGCACATGGACGGCCATCTGGTCGCCGTCGAAGTCGGCGTTGAACGCCGTACAGACGAGCGGATGCAGCTGGATCGCCTTGCCTTCGATCAGCTTCGGCTCGAACGCCTGGATGCCGAGGCGATGCAGGGTCGGCGCACGGTTCAGCAGCACCGGATGTTCGCGGATCACCTCTTCGAGGATGTCCCACACCTGGGCTTCTTCACGCTCGACCAGCTTCTTCGCCGCCTTGATCGTGGTGGCTTCGCCACGCGCCTGAAGCTTGGCGAAGATGAACGGCTTGAACAGCTCCAGCGCCATCTTTTTCGGCAGGCCGCACTGGTGCAGGCGCAGGGTCGGGCCGACCACGATCACCGAACGACCGGAGTAGTCCACGCGCTTGCCGAGAAGGTTCTGGCGGAAGCGGCCCTGCTTGCCCTTGATCATGTCGGCGAGCGACTTCAGCGCGCGCTTGTTGGTGCCGGTGATGGCACGGCCGCGGCGGCCGTTGTCGAGCAGCGCGTCGACCGATTCCTGCAGCATGCGCTTCTCGTTGCGCACGATGATGTCCGGCGCATTGAGTTCGAGCAGCCGCTTCAGGCGGTTGTTGCGGTTGATGACGCGGCGGTACAGGTCGTTCAGGTCGGAGGTGGCGAAGCGGCCACCGTCCAGCGGCACCAGCGGACGCAGGTCCGGCGGCAGCACGGGAAGAACGGTCAGTACCATCCACTCCGGCTTGTTGCCGGATTCCAGGAACGCCTCGATCAGCTTGACGCGCTTGGTCAGCCGCTTCAGCTTGGTCTCGGAGTTGGTGGAGGCGATCTCTTCCTTCAGGCGGATCACTTCGCCCGGCAGGTCGAGCGACTTCAGCAGGTGGAACACCGCCTCGGCGCCCATGCGCGCGTCGAACTCGTCGCCGTGCTCCTCGGTCGCTTCCAGGTACTGGTCTTCGCTGAGCAGCTGGCCGCGCTCGAGCGCGGTCATGCCTGGATCGATCACCACGAAGGCTTCGAAGTACAGGATGCGCTCGATGTCGCGCAGGGTCATGTCCAGCATCAGGCCGATGCGCGAGGGCAGCGACTTGAGGAACCAGATGTGCGCGGTCGGGCTGGCCAGCTCGATGTGGCCCATGCGCTCGCGACGCACCTTGGCCAGCGTCACTTCCGTGCCGCACTTCTCGCAGACCACGCCGCGATGCTTCATGCGCTTGTACTTGCCGCACAGGCACTCGTAGTCCTTCACCGGCCCGAAGATCGCGGCGCAGAACAGGCCGTCACGCTCCGGCTTGAAGGTGCGGTAGTTGATGGTTTCCGGCTTCTTCACTTCGCCGTACGACCACGAGCGGATCAGCTCCGGCGAGGCCAGCGCGATCTTGATCGCATCGAAATCCGGCGTCGCGCGCTGCTGGTTGAACAGATTGAGCAGGTCTTTCATTCGAAATCTCCGGTGACTGCGCGGATCACTTGATCTCTTCCAGATCGATGTCGATGGCGAGCGAGCGGATTTCCTTCACCAGCACGTTGAAGGATTCCGGCATGCCCGCGGACATCTCGTGGTTGCCGTCGACAATGTTCTTGTACATCTGGTTGCGGCCCTGCACGTCGTCCGACTTCACCGTCAGCATTTCCTGCAGGGTGTAAGCCGCGCCGTAGGCTTCCAGCGCCCACACTTCCATTTCGCCGAAGCGCTGGCCGCCGAACTGCGCCTTGCCGCCCAGCGGCTGCTGGGTGACCAGCGAGTACGGGCCGGTGGAACGCGCGTGCATCTTGTCGTCCACCAGGTGGTTGAGCTTCAGGTAATGCATGTAGCCGACGGTGACCGGGCGATCGAACGCCTCGCCGGTGCGGCCGTCGTACAGCGTGGTCTGGCCCGACTCGGGCAGATCCGCCAGCCGCAGCATCGCCTTGATCTCGGTTTCCTCGGCACCGTCGAACACCGGCGTCGCCATCGGCACGCCTTCCTGCAGGTTGGTGGCGAGCGCGAAGATTTCCTTGTCGGTGAGCGACTTCAGGTCGACGTGCTGCACCGCGCCGGCGACGTGGCTGTTGTAGATCTGGTCGAGGAACTCGCGGATCTTGGCCACCTTCTCCTGCGCTTCGAGCATCTTCTGGATCTTCTTGCCCAGGCCCTTGGCGGCCCAGCCCAGATGCACTTCCAGGATCTGCCCGATGTTCATGCGCGAAGGCACGCCCAGCGGGTTCAGCACGATGTCGACCGGCACGCCGTCGGCGGAGTACGGCATGTCTTCCACCGGCACCACGTTCGACACCACGCCCTTGTTGCCGTGGCGGCCGGCCATCTTGTCGCCCGGCTGGATGCGGCGCTTCACGGCCAGGAACACCTTGACCATCTTCAGCACGCCCGGCGCGAGGTCGTCACCCTGGGTGATCTTGCCCTGCTTCTCCTTGAAGCGCTTGTCGAACTCCTCCTTGTGGCGCTTGACCTGGTCGGCCGCGCGCTCGAGGAACTCGGTGACTTCCTCGTCCTTGACGTTGATCTTGAACCAGTCGTCCTTCTTCAGGCCGTCCAGGTAGGCATCGGTGATCTCGGCGCCGCGCTTCAGGCCGCCCGGGCCGCTCATCGCGGACTTGCCGACCAGCTGGGTGCGCATGCGGCTGTAGATCGCGCCTTCGAGGATGCGGAACTGGTCGTCCAGATCCTTGCGGATCCGCTTGACCTCGGTTTCCTCGATCTGCTTGGCGCGCTTGTCCTTCTCGATCCCGTCGCGGGTGAACACCTGCACATCAATGACGGTGCCGTCCATGCCCGGCGGCACGCGCAGCGAGCTGTCCTTCACGTCGGACGCCTTCTCGCCGAAGATCGCGCGCAACAGCTTCTCTTCCGGCGTGAGCTGGCTCTCGCCCTTCGGCGTGACCTTGCCGACCATGATGTCGCCGGCCTTCACCTCGGCACCGATGTAGACGATGCCCGACTCGTCCAGACGCGCCAGCGCCTGTTCGCCCACGTTCGGGATGTCGGCGGTGATCTCCTCGGCGCCCAGCTTGGTGTCGCGCGCGATGCAGGACAGCTCCTCGATGTGGATCGAGGTGTAGCGGTCTTCCTGCACGACGCGCTCGGACAGCAGGATCGAGTCTTCGAAGTTGTAGCCGTTCCACGGCATGAACGCGATCAGCATGTTCTGGCCGAGCGCGAGCTCGCCCAGGTCGGTCGACGAACCGTCGGCCAGCGTGTCGCCCTTCGCCACCACGTCACCCACGTTCACCAGCGGACGCTGGTTGAGGTTGGTGTTCTGGTTGGAGCGGGTGTACTTGGTCAGCGTGTAGATGTCGACGCCGGCGTCGTTGTCGCCGACTTCCTCCTCGTTCACGCGCACCACGATACGCGCCGCGTCGACCTGGTCGATCACGCCGCCGCGCTTGGCACTGACGATGACGCCCGAGTCGCGCGCCACGGCGCGCTCGATGCCGGTGCCCACCAGCGGGGTCTGCGAGCGCAGCGTCGGCACGGCCTGGCGCTGCATGTTCGCGCCCATCAGCGCGCGGTTCGCATCATCGTGCTCCAGGAACGGCACCAGCGCCGCCGCGACCGACACGGTCTGCATCGGCGAGACGTCCATGTAGTCAACCTCGGACGCCGGACGCAGTTCGGATTCGCCGCGGAAACGGCAGGACACGAAGTCCTCGACGAAACCGCCGTGCTTGTCCAGCGGCGAGTTCGCCTGCGCGATCACGTGGTCGCCTTCCTCGATCGCCGACAGGTAATCGACCTTGTCGGTGACCTTGCTGTTGGCGACCTTGCGGTACGGCGTCTCGAGGAAGCCGTACGAGTTGGTGCGGGCGTACACGGCCAGCGAGTTGATCAGGCCGATGTTCGGGCCTTCCGGCGTTTCGATGGTGCAGACGCGGCCGTAATGGGTCGGGTGCACGTCGCGCACTTCGAAGCCGGCGCGTTCGCGGGTCAGGCCGCCCGGCCCGAGCGCGGAGACGCGGCGCTTGTGCGTCACTTCCGACAGCGGGTTGTTCTGGTCCATGAACTGGGACAGCTGCGAGGAGCCGAAGAACTCCTTCACCGCCGCCGCCACCGGCTTGGCGTTGATCAGGTCCTGCGGGGTCAGGCCATCGGCCTCGGCCAGCGACAGGCGCTCGCGCACGGCGCGCTCGACACGCACCAGACCGATGCGGAAGGTGTTCTCGGCCATCTCGCCGACCGAACGCACGCGGCGGTTGCCCAGGTGGTCGATGTCGTCGACGGTGCCGTGACCGTTCTTGATGTCGATCAGCACTTTCAGCACGTCGAGGATGTCGGAGCTTTCGCCCAGTTCCTTGACCATCGCCTGCGACGCGTCTTCCTTGCGCTCGCTGAAGTACTTGTGGTCGTACAGCACGCCCGGGCCGAGGATTTCCTTGCGGCCCACGCGGCGGTTGAACTTCATCCGGCCCACGCCCGACAGGTCGTAGCGGTCGAAGGTGAAGAACAGGTTGAAGAACAGGTTCTGCGCGGCATCCTTGGTCGGCGGCTCGCCCGGACGCATCATGCGATAGATTTCCACCAGCGCCTCCAGCGGCGTCTTGGTGTTGTCGATGCGCAGGGTATGCGAGATGTAGGCGCCGCGATCGAGGTCGTTGACGTACAGCGTCGGCACGATCTCGATACCGGCCTTGCGGAATTTCTCCAGCTGCTCGGCGGTGATCTCGTCGTTGGCCGAGGCCAGCAGTTCGCCGGTCTTGCTGTCGACGATGTCGGTCGCCACGATGCGGCCGACCGGGTAGTCGTCCGGCACTTCCAGCGCGGTGATGTTCTCGGCCGCCAGCTGGCGCACGTGGCGCGCAGTGATGCGCTTGCCGGCTTCCACCAGCACCTTGCCGCCGATCGCCAGGTCGAAGCTCAGCGTCTCGCCGCGCAGGCGCTCGGCGACCAGCTCCAGCGTGGTGCCGCCCTTCTTGCCCAGGTGGAACACGTTGTGCTCGAAGAAGATGCCCAGCATCTCCTCGTTGCTGTAGCCGAGTGCGCGCAGCAGCACCGTCACCGGCAGCTTGCGGCGACGGTCGATGCGGGTGAACAGCGCGTCCTTCGGATCGAACTCGAAGTCCAGCCATGAACCGCGGTAGGGGATCACGCGGGCCGAGAACAGCAGCTTGCCCGAGCTGTGCGTCTTGCCGCGGTCATGGTCGAAGAACACGCCCGGCGAACGATGCAGCTGCGAGACGATCACGCGCTCGGTGCCGTTGATGATGAAGGTGCCGGTGTCGGTCATGAGCGGAATCTCGCCCATGTAGACCTCCTGCTCCTTGATGTACTTGACCACCTTCTTCGAGGCCGGGCTGTCCTTGTCGTAAATGACCAGGCGCACGGTGGTGCGCAGCGGCGCACCGTAGGTCATGCCGCGGTTGCGGCACTCGCGCTCGTCGAATGCCGGCTCGCCGAGGCGGTAGTCGACATACTCGAGCGCCGCATTGCCCGAATAGCTGGAGATCGGGAACACCGACTTCAACGCGGCATGCAAACCCTTCTCGCCGCGCTGTTTCGGCGCGACGTGCTCCTGCAGGAACTCCCGGTAGGAATCAGTCTGGATGGTCAGCAGGTTCGGCACGCCCAGTACGGGCGGACGCTTGCCAAAGTCCTTGCGGATGCGTTTCTTCTCGGTAAACGAGTAGGCCATGATCGGTAGCGCCTCGGTTCGCAGTGACGCCGGTGGTGCACACACCGGCTGAATGAAAAATCAGTTGTTCGACAAATCAGGGGATTTGGGAATCGAGAATCGGGAATCGTTCAGAGCGACAGACACACGCTTTCCGACAATTCCCGATTCTCCATTCCCCATTCCCGCTTAAAGCAGGCAAAGCCCGGGAGCTTTCGCCCCCAGGCTTGCTTGACGCTGGATCAAACTGACGACGCGCAAGGGCGCCGATTACTTCAGTTCGACCGTGGCGCCGGCAGCTTCGAGGTCCTTCTTGAACTTCTCGGCATCTTCCTTCGACACGGCTTCCTTCAGGACGCCGCCGGCCTCGGTGAGGTCCTTGGCTTCCTTCAGGCCCAGGCCGGTGATCGCGCGCACAGCCTTGATCACGTCGACCTTCTTGGCGCCGGCGGTCTTCAGGATGACGTCGAATTCGGTCTGCGCTTCGGCAACCGGGGCAGCAGCAGCCGGGCCGGCCACGGCGACCGGGGCGGCGGCGGTCACGCCAAACTTCTCTTCGATGGCCTTCACCAGATCCATCACTTCCATGAGCGACTTGGCGGCGACGGCTTCAACGATCTGTTCGTTGGTCAGGGACATTTGATTTACCTCTGAAATGGATTTCGATTTGTTGAGTAGATGTCGAGATCAGGCGGGTTCGGCTTCGGCCGGGGCTTCGGCGGCGACTTCGCCACCACCCTGCTTGTCGGCCACGGCCTTGACGACGCGGGCGAACATCGTGGCCGGTTCGGCCAGCACGCGGGCCAGCATGGCCAGCGCCTGTTCGCGGGTCGGCAACGCGGCCAGCACGTCGACGTGCGCAGCCGGCAGCAGCTTGCCTTCCACCGAGACGATTTTCGCCTTCAGCTTGTCGTTGCCCTTGGCGAATTCCTTGATCAGACGCCCGGCAGCGCCGGGTTCTTCCGTCGAGAATGCGTACAGCAGCGGACCGACCAGGACGTCCTTGACGACCTCGAATTCGGTACCGGCCACGGCGCGCGATGCCAGCGTGTTCTTGACAACCCTCAAGTACACACCGGATTCGCGTGCCTTCTTGCGCATCGCGGTCATCTGTTCGACCGTGGTGCCCGCATACTCGGCAGCGACCAGGGAGTGAGCCTTCGCGGCAACTTCTGCCAGTTCGGCGACTACTTCTTGCTTCTGAGACAGATTGAGAGCCATTGCACTCCTCCAAATGAACTCCGCTCACGGCTCCTGCCGCTTGCGGTCCTGGGCGACGCCATCCGTGACATCGGGGGCACTTCGGTGCCCCGGGTGTTGGCCTTTCCAGAACACATCGAACATTCCAGAACGGGCAGCACCATCTGCGCAGGCCGGATTTGCAGGAAACCCGATTAAGCGATCCCGCTGGCAACGACGGCGATTCCCTGCCTTGCACGAGCTCCCTGCCCGTCGTCGTCGCGCGCTGAACGCGCCTGCGGTCTTTGACAGCGGCCCCGACCTTCATGCGAAGAACCGGGGCTACCCTCAAAAACTGCCCGCTTCGACAAAGGCGTCGAGCGGGACTTGAGTCTTACTTCGCGGAGATGACCAGCGACGAGGTATCGACGGCAACGCCGATGCCCATCGTGCTCGACAACGCCACTTTCTGCAGGAACTGACCCTTTGCCGTGGCCGGCTTGGCCTTCAGCAGGTCGGCGATCAGCGTGTTGAGGTTGTCCGCCAGCTGGGCGGCCTCGAAGCTGGCCTTGCCGATGGTGGCGTGGATGATGCCCGCCTTGTCGTTGCGGAACTTCACCTGGCCGGCCTTGGCGTTCTTGACCGCGGTGGCGACGTCGGCGGTGACCGAGCCGTCCTTCGGGTTCGGCATCAGGCCACGCGGGCCGAGCAACTGGCCGAGCTTGCCGACCACGCGCATCGCGTCCGGCGTGGCGATCACGCGACCGAAGTCGAGATCACCGGCCTGCATGCGCTCGGCCAGGTCGTCCATGCCGACGGCATCGGCACCGGCGGCCTTGGCAGCCTCGGCCTTCTCGCCCGGCGGGCAGAACACGGCGACCTTGACGGTCTTGCCGGTGCCATGCGGCAGCAGCGAGGAACCACGCACGCCCTGGTCCGACTTCTTCGCGTCGATGCCCAGGCGCACGGCCACGTCCACCGACTCGGCGAACTTCGCCTTCGCGTTGTCCTTGACGATCTTCAGGGCTTCTTCCAGGGCGTAGAACTTGCCTGGCTGCACCGCGGCCTGCGCCGACTTCATACGCTTCGTGAGCTTTGCCATGTCTTAACCCTCCACCACAAGGCCCATGCTGCGGGCGCTACCGGCAATGGTGCGCACCGCCGCGTCGAGGTCGGCAGCCGTCAGATCCGGCTCCTTCTGCTTCGCAATATCTTCCAGCTGCTTGCGGGTGACCTTGCCGACCTTGTCGGTATTCGGCTTCTGCGAGCCCTTGGCGACACCGGTGGCCTTCTTCAGAAGGATGGTGGCGGGCGGGGTCTTGGTGATGAAGGTGAAGCTGCGGTCGGAGTATGCGGTGATGATGGTCGGGATCGGCAGACCCGGCTCCAGCTTCTGCGTGGCGGCATTGAACGCCTTGCAGAACTCCATGATGTTCAGGCCGCGCTGACCGAGGGCGGGGCCCACCGGCGGCGACGGGTTGGCCTGGCCGGCCTTGACCTGCAGCTTGATGTAACCGACAACTTTCTTTGCCATTGGATTTTCCTCGCGAGTCCAGGCGCCTTGCGGCTCCTCGCTGTTCACCGTTCCATGGATGGAGGGAAGATCTGCCTCGTGCAGATCCAAAACGCGGACACGCCGGGCCAAAAAGACCCCGCGTGAACCGCGCAGTATAGAGATTCACTAGATCGTCAGCAAGCCCCGTGCCAAGGTCGCCGGATCGGGTGGCCGGGTTGCCCCGGCCGGATCAGTCCGCTCAGGCCTTCTCGACCTGGCCGAACTCCAGTTCCACAGGGGTCGAGCGACCGAAGATCAGCACTGCCACGCGCAGGCGGCTCTTCTCGTAGTTGACTTCCTCGACCACGCCGTTGAAATCGTTGAACGGGCCTTCGGTGACACGCACCATCTCGCCCGGCTCGAACAGCACCTTGGGACGGGGCTTCTCGACGCCTTCGCGCACGCGGCTGAGGATGGCCTCGGCCTCGCTGTCGCGGATCGGCAGCGGGCGATCGGCGGTGCCGCCGATGAAGCCCATCACCTTCGGGGTTTCCTTGATCAGATGCCAGCATTCGTCGTCGATCCGGGGCGACTTGCCCTCGGTATTCGTCTCGATCTGCACCAGCACATAGCCCGGGAAGAACTTGCGCTCGCTGCGACGCTTCTGGCCGCCGCGCATCTCGATCACCTCTTCGGTAGGCACCAGCACTTCGCCGAACTTCTCTTCCATCGCGGCGCGCTTGACGCGCTCCTCGAGGGATCGCTTCACCTGGTTCTCGAAACCCGAATAGGCGTGCACCACGTACCAACGCTTGCTCATGCTCACCTCAGCCACCCAGCTTCAGCAGCCAGTCGAGAATGACCGACTTCAGGATCAGGTCGATCAGACCCAGCAGCAGCGACAACGCGATCACCACCACGATGATGATGCCGGTCGTCTTGATCGTCTCGTCACGGGTCGGCCAGACCACCTTGCGCATTTCGAACTGCGACTCGGCGATGAAGTTGCGCACCCGCCGGCCCAGCGCGGTGAACGCGGCGATGGCCAGCGCAACCACCATCGCAGCCAGCACGCCCAGCAGGCGCACCGACGAGGAAATGCTGCCGTCCCGACCGAACCAGGAATAAGCGAAGATACCGCCAGCCAGCACCAGACCCGCCAGTACCAGCTTGCCGATGTCGGCGGCGTTCGTGCCCTTGGGCTGTTCTGCCTTGGTATTCATGCACTAGTGACCAGGTGTCAGCAGCATGCCGTGCCTTGCGGCCGACCTTGCCATCGTCTACCCGTCTCGATCCTCGGGGAAGTGGCACGCCAGGAGGGACTTGAACCCCCAACCTGCGGTTTTGGAGACCGCTGCTCTGCCAATTGAGCTACTGGCGTACATGGCTTGAACTTGAAACACGACAGCGAGCGGCTTGAATCCGCTCGCCCCGTGAAGATTATTTCAGCCATCCTCCCTGATGGCAAAGATCAACCCGGCATCCGTGCCGGACTTTTCACATTTGTTTCAGCCATCCTCCCTGATGGCAAAGATCAGACCGGCATCCTGCCGGACTTTTCACAAAAGCTCTTACTTGATGACCTTGGCGACCACGCCGGCGCCGACGGTACGGCCGCCTTCGCGGATGGCGAAACGCAGGCCTTCGTCCATCGCGATCGGGTGGATCAGGCTCACCACCATCTTCACGTTGTCACCCGGCATCACCATCTCCACGCCTTCCGGCAGGGTCACGGCACCCGTCACGTCCGTCGTGCGGAAGTAGAACTGCGGGCGGTAGCCCTTGAAGAACGGCGTGTGACGGCCACCCTCGTCCTTCGACAGCACGTACACCTCGGCCTCGAAGTCCGTATGCGGGGTGATCGTGCCCGGCTTGGCCAGCACCTGGCCACGCTCCACGTCGTCACGCTTCAGGCCGCGCAGCAGCAGACCGGCGTTGTCGCCCGCCTGACCCTGGTCCAGCAGCTTGCGGAACATTTCCACGCCCGTGACCGTCGTCTTCTGCGTGTCGCGGATGCCGACCACTTCGATTTCGTCGCCCACCTTGATGATGCCGCGCTCGATACGACCGGTCACCACCGTGCCGCGGCCCGAGATCGAGAACACGTCTTCCACCGGCATCAGGAACGGCTTGTCGATCGCACGCACCGGCTCCGGGATGTAGCTGTCCAGCGCGTCCACCAGCTTGATGATCGCCGGCACGCCGATTTCGCTCTGATCCCCTTCCAGCGCCTTCAGCGCCGAACCGTGGATGATCGGCGTGTCGTCGCCCGGGAAGTCGTACTTCGACAGCAGCTCGCGCACTTCCATCTCGACCAGCTCGAGCAGCTCGGCGTCGTCGACCATGTCCGCCTTGTTCAGGAACACCACGATGTACGGCACGCCCACCTGGCGCGACAGCAGGATGTGCTCGCGCGTCTGCGGCATCGGGCCGTCCGCGGCCGAGCACACCAGGATCGCGCCGTCCATCTGCGCCGCACCCGTGATCATGTTCTTCACGTAGTCCGCATGGCCCGGGCAGTCCACGTGCGCGTAGTGACGCTTCGGCGACTCGTATTCCACGTGCGCCGTCGAGATCGTGATGCCGCGCGCCTTCTCTTCCGGCGCCGCGTCGATCGCGCTGTAATCCTTGAACTCGCCACCGAAGCGCTCCGCACCGACCTTCGTCAGCGCTGCCGTCAGCGTCGTCTTGCCGTGATCCACGTGACCAATCGTGCCGACGTTGACATGCGGCTTGGTGCGTTCGAATTTACCCTTTGCCATGCGCGCTAAACCCCGATGGAGTCAATGAATTGAAGGAACTTGCCCGTTTCGGGGCTGACCGTGACGGCCGAATGATGTGGTGCTCATGACAGGAATCGAACCTGTGACCTCTTCCTTACCAAGGAAGTGCTCTACCGACTGAGCTACATGAGCGTGTATTGGTGTATTTCAGCCGTCCTCCGTGACGGCGAAGACAAGACCGGCATCCTGCCGGACTCTTCAAAAAAGCGTCGACTTTTGCATCGCCTGCGTCGGTCGATCTGTCTGGCAGATGCAGAGCAATGGAGCGGAAGGCGGGAATCGAACCCGCGTAATCAGTTTGGAAAACTGATGTTCTACCATTGAACTACTCCCGCCCTGTGCGGAACTCTTGCCGACCGCGCCGCTTGCGCGTCGCGTGGTACTAGTACTACTTGCCACACTGGTGGAGGGAGGTGGATTCGAACCACCGAAGGCGTAAGCCAGCAGATTTACAGTCTGCCCCCGTTGGCCGCTTGGGTATCCCTCCAACAAAGAACGCGTATTGTGTGGATCAGGCCCCGAACTGTCAACACCTTGCAGCGCCGATTCCGCCCGCGGCAGCGATTATTCCGCGGATATGTCAGTCCAGCGAAGCCGCGTGCAGGTCGACCAGTTGCTCCATGCCCTTGGACAACTCCAGCAGCTGTTTCGCCTGCGCCTGCAACCGGCGTTCGCCGTCGTCGCGCGGCTCCCAGAGCGGCACCGGGGTGGGCTTGCCGTCTGGGCTGTCCAGCGCCACGAACACCATCACGCAGCTGGTCGCCAGGCGTTGTTCATCCTTGCGCAGGTCGCGCGCCATCACGTCCACCGCCATGTGCATGCTGCTGGTGCCGGTGTGGATCAGGCGCGCCCGCACCGTGACCAGATCGCCGATCAGGATCGGCGCCACGAACTGGATTCCGCTGACCGAGGCGGTGACGCAATACGCCCCGCTCCAGCCCACCGCGCAGGCATAGCCGGCCTGGTCGATCCACTTCATCGCCATGCCGCCGTGCACCTTGCCGCCGAAGTTGACGTCGGTGGGCTGGGCGAGGAAGCGGAAGGTCACTTCGTGCTGTTTGCCGGACATGGGGCTGGCATCTCGTGGGCGGGATCCGAAACCGGGATTATGCCCGACCGTGTGCATTTCCCCGCACCAGCACACAGTTCACCGGCTTGCGGCCCGCCCTGCTTCGTAGCCAGATGCCGAAGGGAAACCAGGGGAAGTCGGCATTGGCCTTGCGCAGCATTTGCTTCACGGACGGCGCTGTGGGTGCTGGCCGGCTCCACCCTGGTGCTGGCAGCCATGGGCGCCTGCTGCTCAACCTGACCCGCACGCATATCCTCGAACATGCCCACCGTGAGGCGACCGCCCTGGCGGCCCATGCCGGCAGCCAGATCCAGCACGCATCGACCGTGTCGCGGTTTCGGCGCGAATGCTGGCGGTGATCATCGACACCCGCCAGGACGACGCCGAACCTCTACCGCGCGACACCCTGGCCGCCAACCGGGACATGGACAGGCTGGCCGCGTTCAGGCCCTCGCCAAACCGACGTGCCGACCGCGTTGCGCAGCGACATGCACCTGGTGCTGGAGGAGCTCATGGTCAACACCGTCGAATACGGCTACCCCGACGGGCGCCCCGCCAGATCCGCATCCTGCTGAGGCCAGCCGGACGCCGTCGTGGTCGAACTGATCGATGATGGCGTTGCCTTCGACCCGTTGCAGTCGGCCACTCCCGACCTCACCGGCGACTTCGCCGACCATGAACAGGTCGGCGGTCTCGGCATCCATCTCGCGCGCACCATGGCCAGCGAAATGCGCTATACACGGGATGCCGATGGCAACCTCCTGCTGCTTCGCTTCACCTACCCGAACCTGGACGGATCTCCGCCATGACGCTCAGCCCGCACCATGAATTCTCCGCGCCCGATCGTGTCGTCATGCACGTGGGCGGCCGCCTCGACGCGATGACCTTCGGCGAACTCGATGAGGCCATGCCGGCCCTGCTGCCCCAGCTCGACGACGGCGGCACTGTGGTGGTCGACCTGGCCGGGCTGGAATACGTCAGCAGCGCCGGCTGCGCAGTTTCACCCGGATCCGCAAGAGCATGCGCGCCCGCAACGGCCACACCCTGCTGCTGAACCCGCAGCCGCAGGTGCGCAAGGTGTTCGACATCGCCAAGGCGGTGCCGGTGAACGAGGTCTTCACCAGCACCCGGGAGCTCGACGCCTACCTGGACCGCATGCAGCGGCAGATCACCGAAGGGGATGACGCCGACGCCTGAGCGGCACGCCGTCAGCGTGCCGGCGCGGGCAGCGCCAGCGGATCGCCGCTGTAGATCGCCACATGTGGCACGCCGTCCGCGCCGATCCAGCCGCGATACATGCCCTCGGTGTTGAATGGCATCGACACGCTGCCGTCCGCGCCCAGGATGATCGCGCCGCCGTCGCCGCCCATCTGCGGGATCTCGTCGTTGATCACCGCCTGCCCCGCCCGCTGCGCCGACTCGTCCAGCATCGCCATGCGCAGGCAGATTTCGCGCGCCGCGGAAACCCGGATGTAGTACTCGCCCCAGCCCGTGCCCGACACCGCGCAGGCGGCATTGGCATAGGTGCCGGCACCGACGATCGGCGAATCGCCGACGCGGCCGTAGCGCTTGTCGGTCATGCCGCCGGTCGAGGTGCCGGCGGCAAGCCGGCCCTGGCTGTCGCGGGCAAGCGCGCCGACCGTGCCGAAGTGCTTGAGCGCCAATAGCCGTTCGGTCAGCGCTACGCCGGCAGCATCGTCCTTCACTGCTTTCTGCAACTCCTGCCAGCGTCGGTCGATGCGGAAATACGACGGATCCACCAGCTTGAATCCCTGCTCCTTGGCGAAAATCTCCGCGCCGTCGCCGACCATCATCACGTGCGGCGAATGCTCCATCACGGCGCGCGCCAGCAGGATGGGATTCCTGACACGATGCACGCCCGCCACCGCACCGGCTGCCAGTGTCGAGCCGTCCATGATCGAGGCATCCAGCTCGTTCTTGCCGTCGTGGGTGAACACCGCGCCACGCCCGGCATTGAACAGCGGATCGTCCTCCAGCACGGTGATCGCGGCCGTCACCGCATCGATTGCGGTCCTGCCGCTTTTCAGCTCGGCATGGCCCTTGCGCAAGGCCAGCTCCAGCGCTGCGCGCGCGCCGGCTTCGATCTGCGGCGTCATGCCTGCACGTTCCACGCCCGCGCCGCCATGAATCACCAGCAGCGGTGCGTGCTCGCCATGCAGGGTCAGTTCGCCATCGCGGACGTCGGCGATCGCGTCGAACACCGGCCGGCTGACCTTGAAATCCTTCAGGTCGATGCGGCTTTGCGTACCCACTCCAGTGATGTGCGCGCCGCGGTAGTCGAGCGGCTGGCCGGCCTCGACCCGATCCGGCGCCCCCTTCGGCTGCACCAGCCAGGCGAAGCCGTTGTCGATGGTGAACAGCCGGCCGATGCCGTTGCCGTCGACGCACAGTGCAGCGTCCTGGTCCACGCCCAGGCCCACGACATCGGCGTGCCCGGCGTGGCGCAGGTTGGCGACGAAGGCAATCAGGCGTCCCAGGCGATCGCGCTTGTGGAAGTGCGTGTCGGTGACGACATGCTGCATGTTCGGCAGGTGCATGAAATCGCCGACCAGGGTCATGGCTTTGCCGAGCGGATCGCGCATCGCCTCCTTCGACGTGATGCTGCCGCCATCCATCGCGCCATAAGCGTAGGCGCCGAGGATGGCCAGCCCGGCGCTGGTGCCGCCGATCGGCTTGCCGTGGGCGACATGATCGTTCAACAACGCATTGAGCGGCGTGCCCTTCCAGAAGCGCACGTAATTGGCCTGGTCGCCACCGGCGATGAAAATGCCGTCGGCGTGCCGCACGATGTCCAGAACCGCCGGATCGCTGGACGGCTCACGGCTGTGAAAAACCAGCGTCTGCACCGAAGCCACGCCGCCGACTTCGGTGTAGAGCTCCTTCTGCATGTCGTCCTCGCCGGAGGCGCGAAGGATCACGAAATGACCGTGTCCGCCCCTGGCGGCAAACCACGCGAATGCCTTGTGCGGCCACTTCCCCCCGCCCATCAGCATCAGGGCCGGTTCGGTCGGCCCCGACGTCGGCGTTTTCAGGTCGCCGATCCGGTAGTACTCGTAACCCTGGCGGACGGCGGCTGGATCAGTCGACGCCGCCGCAGCGCCGCTGCAGACCGGCAGCAGAAGCAGGGGCAGAACCAGCGAAAACCCGATGCGGAAAAAGTGCTGCGAATGGCGAGGCGATGTCATCGGCCAATGGTCCTTCGGAGGAGGGTGCGGGGTGCGTTTTCCAGACGTCGCGACGCGAGAAAAACACGCGCAGTGCCATGGCCGGGACGAACGGGCGGCATATATCCCCCACTCTTTGCGCAGGTCCAGGAACATTTGATCCGACAGGCGTCATGACGCTGTCATTCGGCCGTGGATTGGCGTTACTGTCCGCCGCGTGGACGACTCACTCGACAACTGGTTCATACGCGAGATCCTCGTGCACGAGCGCGCGCTGATGCGCTATCTGCTGCGCAGCTGGTACCGGCGCGAGGAAATCCACGACCTGCGCCAGGACATCTACGTGCGCGTCTACGAGGCCGCCGCGAAGGCGCGCCCGGTGATGCCCAAGTCCTTCATGTTCACCACCGCGCGCCACCTGATGACCGACCGGCTGCGGCGTGCGCGTGTCGTCTCGATCGATGCCGTGGGTGATTTGGACGCGCTGAACGTCTTGATAGATGAGGTTTCACCGGAACGCCGGTTGAGCGCGCGACAGGAGCTGAAACAGCTGACCGAAGCCTTCGACCGCCTGCCCGACCGCTGCCGCGAAGTGGTGTGGCTGCGCAGGGTCGAGGAACTACCGCAAAAGGAAGTGGCGCTGCGCATGGGCATCGGCGAGAAGACAGTGGAGAAGCAGGTCGCCAAGGGCATGCGGCTGATCGCGGAGTATTTTTACGGCGGGGGCAACCACGCGCATCGCCGGAACCGGGATGGCACTACGGACACCGCATACGAGAACGGACATGGCCAGCAGCAGGGAGATTGAACACGTCGCCGCCGCCTGGCTCGCCAGACGCGATGCCGGCGGCTGGAGCGAGCGCGACCGGCTGCAGCTGGATGCGTGGCTGGAAGCATCCGTGGCCCATCGCGTTGCCTTCCTCCGGCTCGAGGCGGCGTGGCGGCAGAGCGATCGGCTGAAGGCGCTGGGTGCCGGCGTACCCGCGGGCGTGGTGCCGGCGCGCGGCAGCTGGGCGGCGCCCCCGTTCGGCAACGCCGAGGGACACGCGGACGAACCAGCTCACTCACGCCATGCGCACGCCGGCGCCGAAGCTCATCGGCGCCGCCCGCCGCGGCAGCGCGGCTCCCGCCACCTGTTCCGCTACCTCGCGACCGCCGCGATGCTGGCGCTGGTCGTGTCGCTGGCGCTGGGCTGGCGCCACTACACGGCGGTGGAACAATCGTCCTACCGCACGGCGATCGGCGACCTGCAGGAGGTGCCGCTGGCCGACGGTTCCACCGCCATCCTGAGCAGCGACAGCTGGCTGCAGGTCACCTTGTCGCACGGCGAGCGTCACGTCGATTTGCAGCGGGGCGAAGCATTCTTCGCGGTGGCCAAGGATCCGGCGCGGCCGTTCGTGGTCAGCGCCGGAGGCCGCCGGGTGACTGCCGTCGGCACGCGCTTCTCGGTGCGCCGTGATGCCAACGACCTGCGCGTGGTGGTGACCCAAGGCCTGGTGCGGTTGGAGTCCGATCGCCAGCCAGGCGGCCATCGCCAGCCCACCACCCTGCTGCCTGCCGGCAGCGTGGCGCTCGCCAGCGACGCCGGCGTGGTGGTGCAGTCCGGCTCGGTGCAGCAGGCCGAGGAATACCTGACTTGGCGCAGCGGCTTCGTCAACTTCCACGACATGCCGCTGGCCGCCGCGGCCGCGGAGTTCAACCGGTACAACACCCACAAGATCGTGATCGGCGATGCCAGCGTCGGCGCGATGCGGGTGGGCGGCAACTTCCGCTGGTCCAACACCGACGCCTTCGTGCGGCTGCTGGCACAGGGCTTTCCGATCAAGACGCGCCGGCAGGGCGGCGACATCGTGCTGACCCGGCGCTGACGCCGGCACGCGCAAGCGGACGGGCGGGATTTGCGCGGCCCGTTCGTCAAGGGATACATGGCGCACATCGGGTGCGCCCACCTGGGGAGAGGTGACGATGATCCGTTCGCTATGCGGCGCGATGTTCGTGCTGGCTTGTTCGGTGTCCGCCATGGCATCCGCGCAAACCGCAGCAGTCCGACAGATCGACATACCAGCCGGTGACCTGGTCACCGCGCTGGATACGCTGGCACGCCAGTCCGGCGCGCAATTCATCTACCAGGCCGACCAGCTCAGGGGCCTGCGCACCTCCGGCGTGCACGGCACGCTGTCGGCTGACGATGCGCTGGGGCGGCTGCTGGCCGGCAGCGGCTTCACCATCCACCGCGACGATTCCGGCGCCGTCATCATCGTGAAGGGCGTCGGCCAGCCGGCCCGGCCGCCTGCACCGGTCGCTCCGGCCAGCAGTCGCAGTGCCGCGGCCGCGAACCCGCAGGAAGCCACCCGGCTGGATGAGATCCAGGTCACCGGCTCGCGCATCCCGCGGGCACAGGTCGAGGGACCGGCACCGGTCACCGTGATCACCGCCAACGACATCAAGGCCAGCGGTTTCGCCAGCGTGCCGGACGTGATGCGCTCGATCACCCAGAACAGCGGCGAGACGCAGAGCCAGCAATCCTCCAGCGGAGCCGACTTCTCGCCCGGCGCGGAGGAAGTTGACCTGCGCGGACTCGGCCCCAACCACACCCTGGTGCTGGTCAACGGCCGGCGCATCGCCGACTTCCCGATGCCGTTCAAGGGCCGCAGCAACTTCACCGACGTCTCCAACATCCCGATCGGCATGATCGACCGCATCGAGGTGCTCACCGGCAGCGCCTCGGCGGTGTATGGCTCGGACGCGATTTCCGGCGTGGTCAACTTCATCCTGAAAGATCATGCCGATGGCACCACCATCGACCTGCGCTACGGCGACACCACCCGCGGCGGCGGCGCGTCGACCAAGCTGAACTTTTCCACCGGCTTTTCGCACGACGACTTCAACCTGGTTTTCGGCGCCGAACTGATCGCGCAGCAGCCGCTGTGGGCCTATGACCGCCGCATCCAGGACTCCACCGCCGACGCGCCCACCGCACGCTCGCAGGTGCCGCGGCGCACCTTTCTCAACGGCGACTACAACGACGACTACATCGATCCGGGCCAGGCCACCTGCGATGCGCTGGGCTATCTCAACGGTGGCACCACCGTGTACGCCAACCGGCCGCGCTACGGCAATTTCTGCGGCAGCGCCGAGTCGATCGGCTACGGCACCATCCTCAGCCAGCGCCGCGGCATCAACACCTACACCTCGGCCAACCTGAAGATCAACGACCACCTGTCCTGGTTCGGCGACATGCAGTTGGGCTACAGCAAGGTGAAGCTGTTCCGCGACGTCGAGCAGTGGAACTACCAGGCGCCCGACGGCAACGAGGACGGCTATTTCTACAACGCGCACAGCGGCGGCATCGAGAACTGGTACCGCCAGTTCACCCCGGAAGAGATGGGCGGCCTCGGCCGCGGCATGATCGAGAACACCCAGAAGACCTTCAGCCTGACCACCGGCATCAAGGGCACCTTCGGCACCGCCTGGGATTACGAGGCCTCGCTCAGCCATTCGCAATACAAGGCGCTGATCAGCTGGCCGCAAACCGTCGCCTCCAGGGCCAACGATCTCTACCTCGGCCCGCAGCTCGGTGTCGACGACGACAGCGGTCTGCCGATTTTCGACGCGGACCCGGCCCGCCTGTATACACCGCTGACCCGCGCCGAGTACGACTCGATCACCGCGCGCACGAACTACCATCCCGAATCCCGCAGCGACACGCTGGCGTTCACCCTGACCAACACCGGGCTGTTCAACCTGCCGGCGGGACCCGCCGGCTTCGCCGGCGTGATCGAAGCCGGCAACCAGTCCTACGACCTCAACCCCGACCCGCTGGCCACCCAGTACTACTACTACAGTTGGAAGGATTCCGACGGTCACGGCAGCCGCAACCGCTGGGCCGCCGCCGGCGAATTGCGCCTGCCGCTGCTGGAAACGCTCAACCTCAGCCTGGCCAGCCGCTACGACCAGTACCGCTTCTCCGGCCACAAGACCGGCAAGCTGACCTACAGCAGCGGCCTGGAATGGCGCCCGTTCGACACCCTGCTACTGCGCGGCTCCTACGGCACCGCCTTTCGCGCGCCCGACCTGCATTACGTCTATGCCGGCATCGGCAATGACGAAACTTCGGGCAACGACTACTACCGCTGCCGCACCGAAGAACCGGGTGTCGACATCACCGACTGCGATTATTCGGGCGAAGGGCTGATCCGCACGCGCGTGGGCAACCGCGACCTCGATTCCGAAACCAGCACGTCATGGACCGGCGGCCTCGTGTGGTCGCCCACGCCGAACCTGGATTTCTCGGTCGACTACTTCAACATCCGCATGCAGAACCAGGTGCAGGACCTCAGCACCGACCGCATCCTGCAACTGGAGGCCAACTGCCGCATCGGCACCGACATCAACGGCAATGCAGTGGATCCGAATTCGCCCAGCTGCCTCGATGCGATCTCACGGGTGAACCGCCATCCGGCCGACAGCGCGGTCGACCCGGGCGGCCTGTACGGCATCTTCGTCAACCCGATCAACGTCGCCAACGAACGCACCAGCGGCGTCGACTTCAGCGCCCATTACAAGCTGGAAACCCGGATCGGCACGTTCCGCCTCAACGGCAATCACACCTGGACGCGCAACCACCTGTTCCAGCAGTACCCCGGCGACCCGACGCTGGACGAACTGGCGGTCAACAGCGGCTTCGACATTCCGCGCGAAAAGACCAGCGCCAGCTTGTCGTGGGAGCGCAAGGCCTGGTCGGCGACGCTGTACGGCTCACGCCTGGGCCGCCTGCCGAACTCCGATTCCTACGACCAAATCGTCGACACCGGAGCCGGCGAAGCCGCGTGGGTCCATGCCACCTACCGCTACAACGCATCGCTGCAATACAAGTTCAGCGACTACGCGCAGCTATCGCTGGCGGTCGACAACCTGTTCGACAAGATGCCGCCGCGCGACCCGAGCTACACGTCGTACCCGTACTACGACATCTCCTGGTTCGACGCGGCCGGGCGCAGCTACTACCTGCAATTCACGTACAAGTTCGGCGGCAGCAAGCTCTGAGCGGAATCGGGTAGAGGACTTTCACCTCCAAGCAGGTGCGCCCTGCCGGGCGCACCATAAGAAAGCAGCGCACCCGGGGGGGGGGGTGCGCTGCTTTTGCGGACAGGAACGTCTCAGACGTTGAACAGGAAGTGCAGCACGTCGCCGTCCTTGACGATGTATTCCTTGCCTTCCTTGCGCAGCCGGCCGGCCGCTCCGGCGCCGGCTTCGCCCTTGTACTGGATGAAGTCGTCGTAGCCGATCGTCTCGGCGCGAATGAAGCCTTTCTCGAAATCGCTGTGGATCACGCCGGCAGCCTGCGGTGCGGTGGCACCACGCTTCACCTGCCACGCGCGCACTTCTTTCACGCCGGCGGTGAAGTAGGTCTGCAGGTCGAGCAGCTTGTAGCCGGCACGGATCACCCGGTTCAGGCCGGGCTCGTCCAGGCCCATGTCCTTCAGGAACTCGTCGCGGTCGGCGTCTTCCAGTTGCGCCATCTCCTCCTCGATCGCCGCACACACCGGCACCACTTCGGCGCCCTCGGCGACGGCGCGCTCGCGCACGGCATCCAGCAGCGGGTTGTTCTCGAAGCCGTCGTCGGCCACATTGGCGATGTACATCAGCGGCTTCAGGGTGAGCAGGAACAGGTCGCGTACCAGCGCCTTCTCTTCCTCGTCCAGGCCCAGGCTGCGCGCGGACTTGCCCTCATTGAGGCCGACCGACAGTTTCTGCAGCACCGGCTTCTTCGCCAGCGCTTCCTTGTCGTTCGCCTTGGCCGCGCGCTCGGCGCGGTTCAGCGCCTTGTCCACCGACTCCAGGTCGGCCAGCGCCAGCTCGGTGTCGATCGTCTCGATGTCGGAGATCGGGTCGACCTTGCCGGCCACGTGGATCACGTCGTCCTCGAAGCAGCGCACCACGTGCGCGATCGCGTCGACCTCGCGGATGTGCGCCAGGAACTTGTTGCCCAGGCCCTCACCCTTCGACGCGCCGGCGACCAGGCCGGCGATGTCGACGAACTCCACCGCGGTCGGCACCACCTTCTGCGGGTTGACGATCTCCGACAGCGCGTTCAAGCGCGGGTCCGGCACCGGCACCACGCCCACGTTCGGCTCGATCGTGCAGAACGGAAAGTTCGCCGCCGCGATGCCGGCTTTCGTCAGCGCGTTGAACAGGGTGGACTTGCCGACGTTAGGCAGGCCGACGATGCCGCATTTGATGCCCATGGTGGACTCCGGGGAACAGGGAACGGGGAACAGGGAACGTGTGGATCAGGAAACGACGGAACAGCGCGGCCCTTGCCAAGCGCTCATGTTCCTCGTTCCCCGTTCCCCGTTCCCGCTGTTGTATGTAGCTGCTGCATCGCCTTGTCGAACTGGCCTTCCACCGCCAGCGGTAACGCGTCCAGCGCGCGGGCGATGCCGTCGAGGATCGCATCCTCGTCCGTGGACGACGGCCGGCCCAGCACCCACGGCGTGACCTGGTCGCGGTGGCCGGGGTGGCCGATGCCCACGCGCAGGCGATGGAACTTGCCGTGGCCGAGGTGGGCCATGATGTCGCGCAGGCCGTTCTGGCCACCGTGGCCGCCGTCGAACTTCAGGCGCACGGTGCCGGGCGGCAGGTCCAGGTCGTCATGCGCGACCAGGCATTGTTCGGGTTCGATCTTGTAGTAGCGCAGCGCCGAAACCACGGCGATGCCGCTCTTGTTCATGAAGGTGGCCGGCTTCAGCAGCCACACCGGTTCACCACCGAGGCGCACGCGGCAGGCTTCGCCGTGCAGCTTGCCGTCGAAGGCGAAGCGCTCGCCCTGCCCGCTGGCGAGGGCGTCCACTAGCCAGAACCCGGCGTTGTGCCGGGTTCTGAGATATTCGGCACCGGGATTGCCCAGCCCGACGATGAGTCGCAAACCAGCCATGCGGACAAGCAGCAGTGACGACCCGCGCTCCGGTGGAGCGCGGGTCGACGCGGCTTACTTCTTGTCGTCCTTCTTGGCCGGCGCGGCGGCAGGAGCCGCTGCCGGCGCAGCCTCGTCGGCCGGCGCTTCCTCGACTTCTTCCTGCACGGTGTTGGCCGTGACCACCGCGGTGTCGTGGCCTTCGCCGGCGTGCAGCGCGACCAGTTCGACGTTCTTCGGCAGCTTCAACTGCGACAAGTGAATGATGTCGCCGGGGTTCAGCGCGCCCAGGTCCAGCTCGATGAATTCGGGCAGGTCCTTCGGCAGGCAGGAGACTTCGACTTCGGTCAGGTTGTGCGAGATCACCACACCGGAGGTCTTGCCGGCAGCCGACTTTTCCTGGTTCAGGAAGTGCAGCGGCACGCTGACGCGGATCGCTTCCTTCTCGTTCACGCGCAGGAAGTCCATGTGCATCATCAGCTGCTTGAACGGGTGCTTCTGCCAGTCGCGCACCAGCACTTTCTGCACCTTGCCTTCGACGTTCAGGTCGAGCACCGAGGAGAAGAACCACTCGTTCTTGGCGGCGAGCAGGATGGTGTTGTGCTCGATCTGGATGCTTTCCGGGGCCTGGCCCGCGCCGTACACGACGGCCGGCACGAAGCTCGCACGACGCAGGCGGCGGCTCGCACCCTTCCCCTCGTCCTTGCGGCTATGCGCCCTGATTTCATGAGTCTTGGACATTTCATTTACTACCTTGGAATTGTTCCGCCTTGCGGCGGAGGGATGACTCTCTCGCGACCAAGAGAGCCGGGATTGGGAACGGGGAACGGGGAACGGGGAACATGAAGCCTGACACAAACCGGCTTTTGTTCCCCGTTCCCCGTTCCCTGATCCCTGATTTCAATCCACGTACAGCGAGCTCACCGACTCGCCAAAGGCGATGCGGCGAATGGTTTCGGCCAGCAGCTCGGCGACCGAGAGCTGGCGGATCTTGGCGCAGGCCTGCACTTCCGGGCGCAGCGGCAAGGTGTTGGTGACCACCAGCTGGTCGAGCTGGGAGCCTTCGATGTTGCTGATCGCCGCACCCGACAGCACCGGGTGCACGCAGTAGGCAACCACCTTGCGGGCGCCGCGCTCCTTCAGCGCCGCCGCCGCCGCACACAGCGTGCCGGCGGTGTCGACGATGTCGTCGACCATCACGCAGGTCTTGCCGTCCACGTCGCCGATGATGTTCATCACGGTGGAGACGTTCGCGCGCGGCCGGCGCTTGTCGATGATCGCCAGGTCGGCGTCGTCCAGCCGCTTGGCGATCGCGCGCGCACGCACCACGCCGCCCACGTCCGGGCTGACCACGATCAGGTCGTCCATGCTGTGGCTGCGCCAGATGTCCGCCAGCAGCACCGGCGAGGCGTAGACGTTGTCGACCGGGATGTCGAAGAAACCCTGGATCTGGTCGGCATGCAGGTCGACCGTCAGCACCCGGTCGACGCCGGCGGCGCCGATCATGCTGGCTGCCAGCTTGGCGGTGATCGGCACCCGCGCCGAGCGCGGCCGACGGTCCTGCCGGGCATAGCCGAAGTACGGGATCACCGCGGTGACGCTGGCCGCCGAGGCGCGCTTCAGCGCGTCGGTCAGCGCCAGCAGCTCGAACAGGTTGACCGCGCTCGGCGCGCCGGTCGGCTGCAGCACGAACACTTCCTGCTTGCGGACGTTTTCCTCGATCTCGATCTGCACTTCGCCGTCGCTGAACGTGCCGACCAGGGCCTTGCCCAGCGGCACGCCCAGACGATGGGCGACATCCTCGGCCAGGGCACGATGTGCGTTACCGGTAAACAGCATCATCGGGGTGGACGTGTCCACAGTGGTTACCTCGAAAACTTGGCCATCATGAAATGGCTGGGGCGGCAGGATTCGAACCTGCGAATGCGGGAATCAAAATCCCGTGCCTTAACCAGCTTGGCGACGCCCCAGTGAATGTGTGTATCTGCTCGTGCCTGATCCGTCTCTAGCCGCAGCCGTCGCGTCGCGCCCCGTGGCGCGCCGATGCCTCATGCAGGGGTGACACGTCGACACCCGTGGCGAGATGCGCCGTGAACGCCGCCGGACATTGCCGGGCCACCGCCTGCGCCCGCTCGGGCGAACGCAGTTCCAGGAACACGCAACCGCCGCTGCCGGAAAGCCGCGCCTGACCGAAGCCGCCCAGCCAGTCCAGCGCGGCGGCCACCCGCGGGTGCCGCGCGCGCACCACCGGCGCAAAGGCATTTTCCGTCGTTTCGCCGGAAGCAAAGGATGAAATTGTCGCCCGCGGCGCATTTCGTGTCAATTCAGGCGCTTGAAAAAGCGTGGCCGTCGGCACCGGCTCGTGCGGGTCGAGCACCAGGTAATGGCGCGGCGGCAGGGCCAGCGGCGTGAGTTGCTCGCCCACGCCTTCGGCCCACGCCGAACGGCCGCGCACGAAGACCGGCACGTCGGCGCCGAGCTGGCGCCCCAGTTCGGCCAGCACATCCTCGTCCAGGCCCAGTTCCCACAGCTGGTTCAGCGCCACCAGCACGGTCGCCGCGTCGGAACTGCCGCCGCCCAGCCCGCCGCCCATCGGGATGCGCTTGTCCACTGCGATGTCGGCGCCCATCGGCGTGCCGGTCCGTTCCTGCAACAGCCGCGCCGCGCGCACCACCAGGTCGGCGGACTCGGGCACGCCAGGCACCTCGCGCGTGCGCCGGATCAGGGCGTCGTCGCGCACCCGCAGACGCACCTCGTCGCCCCAGTCGAGCAGGCGGAACACCGTCTGCAGCTCGTGATAGCCGTCCGCCCGCCGCCCGGTGATGCGCAGGAACAGGTTCAGCTTGGCCGGCGCCGGCCACACCGTCCATTCGCCGGGCGCAGGCGGCGGCAACGGCCGGCTCATGAACACGCGCAGGTGGTCGGGGAAGCCGTTCTCGTGATCGCGCTGGCGCGCAAACGCAAACGACGGATCGTTCTTGTCGACCGTGGCAAAACCGTGTTTCACGTAGAACGGCGCATTCCACGGCACATCGGCCAGCGTGCCCAGGTCCACCCGCCGATAGCCGGCCGCACGCGCCCACGCGCAGGCGTGCTCGACCAGGGCGGCGCCGATGCCGCGCCGGCCGTATTCCGGCAGCACGTCGATCTCGGCGATGCCGATCGCGCCATCGGCCAGGTCCGTATCCAGCCAGACGAAGCCGACCGGCCCGCCCGTTTTGTCCAGCGCCACCCAGACCAGGCCGCGGCCGATCGCCTGGCGCAGCAGTTCCGGCGGGATCGACACGGCCGCGTAGCTGGGCCACGCCGGGTGGCCGCGGAACAGCTGCACGGCCTTGCGCTCGATCGCGCACAAGGCCTCGACCTGGCTGGGGTCGGCACGTTCGATCGGGAAGGACATGCGGGCTCCGGAATTCGCCAAGCGGCCGCGCGGCCAGGGGAGGGCGCAAAGCCTAACCCAATCGGGCGGGCTTACTGAAACTGCCAGGACTCGATCGACAGCTTCACCTTGTACGGCGCTCTCGCGGCGAACACCTTCGTCGGCAGCGGCGGCCGGCGCGCGTCGTCCCACTCGCGGTAGTCGACCGCCCAGCCATCCTGCTGCAGCAGCGAGGGCAGCCGGTTCTCGCCGAAACGCAGTTCGGCCGGGCCGCTGTCCGCGCGCAGGCCGAGCACCCAGGCGCGCAGGTCGCGCAGCGGCACTTCCCAGCCAAGTGCCTTGCGCATCAGCGCCTCGGCATCGGGGCCACGCAAGGGACCGTGCGCCATGCCTTCCAGCAGGGCGCCGTCCGGACCGCCGCTGAGGCGGAAGTTCATGCCGCTGATCGCCGGCCCGCGCAGCACGAACTCGTACTGCTCGCCGTTCTGGGTCCAGCTGAAGCTGCCGCTGCCGCCGTCCTTGCCGTTGGAAACGCCGAGCCGGCCCTGCAGCACCCAATGATCGGCCTGCGCCAGCGCCCGCTCGCGCGCGAGCTGTTCGCCGAGCAGGCCGGCGTCGCCCTTCACGCGGACCGCCTGCGGCACGCAGGCGGCAAGCAGCAGCGGCAGGGCGATGGCGAGCAGACGCAGCCACCGCCTCATGGATGCAACCGCTTCAGGGTTTCCTGCAAGGCGACGTTGTGCGGGTCGAGCTTGCGCACTTCGTCGAAGACTCGTTGCGCATCCTGTTGGCGACCCTGCTTCCACAGCACCTCGCCCAGGTGCACGCCGACGTCGGCGTCCTTGCGCTCCAGCCAGGCGTTGCGCAAGGTCTGCGCCGCCTGCTCCAGGTTGCCCTTGCGGTACTGCAGCCAGCCCCAGGAATCGGCGATCGCCGGGTCGTCCGGCTTCGCGGCGCGCGCGGCACGGATCAGCCGCTCGGCCTCGGGCAGGTCGCGGTTCGCGTCGGCGAGGGTGTAGCCCAGCGCGTTGCTGGCATCGACATCGCCCGGCTTGATCTTCAGCAGATGCTGGAAATCCCGCACCGCCTGGTCGATCTGGCCGGCCTCGGCATAGACCAGGCCGCGGCCGTACAGCAGCCCCGGATCATCCGGCACGACCTGCAGCGCGCGGCTGAACGCCGCCTCGGCCTTCGCATAGTTCTGTTCGCGCAAATACAGCTCGGCGTCGGCCTGCCAGGCCTGGCGCAACTGCGCGGGCTGGTCGAGATAGGCCAGCTGCAGCTGGCCCAGCAATTCATGCGCATCGGCGCGCTTGCCCTGCGCATGCAGGATCATCGCGCTGCGCAGGTCGGCGTCGAACGCGTGCTCGTCGGTATCGCCCACCTGGTCGTACCAGGCCAGCGCCTCGGCCTCGCGATGCTGCATCTCGGCGAGCTGGCCGAGCAGGTAGGCGCTGCTTTCGCGAATCTCGGACGGCGCCTTCTGCAATTCCTGGTACAGCGAGGCCAGCGCCTTGTCGTCCCGTTCGTGCGCGGCCAACCCGGCACGCATCGCATAGATGTCGGCGTTCTGCGGGCCATGCGCCAGCAGCTTGCTGGCACCGGCGTAGTCGCCGGCCTGGCCGAGCATCCCGGCATAGGCCAGGCGCAGCTGGGCATTCTCCGGCTCCTTCGCCAGCGCCTTCTGCAACAGCGCGCGGGCGCCGTCGTGGTCGCCGTCCTTGAACTTCATCTGCGCCGCCCAGGCGTAAGTCTCGGCGCTCTTGAAGCGCCGTATCGCCGCGTCGGCGATCTGCACGGCATAGGCATGCCGGCCGAACTGGTCGCCCAGCTCGCTCATCGCCAGCCAGGCGTGGGCGTCGCCGGGCAGGCGCTGTGGCGTGGCCAGCGCCTCCAGCAGGCGCGCCGCCTGGGCCTGGTCGCGCGCACCCACCAGCACCCGGCCGAACTGGCGCCAGGCGTCCTTGTCGCCGCTGCCGATCAGGAGTTCCAGCTGGCGGCGCGCCTCGGTGGCATCGCCGCGGTCCAGCGCCAGCTGGGCCCGCGTCCGGGCCATCGCGGCGGGCCTGGCGCCCAGCGCCTGCCAGCGATCCAGTGCGCGCTGGGCGGCGGCGCCGTCATGCACGGCAATCGCCAGCCCGGCGGCGCGCTCGGCCACGTGCGGGTCGCTGCTCAAGGCCATCGCCTTGTCGTAATGGCCGGACGCGGCCTTCAGGTCGGTGCGCGTCAGCGCCATCTCGCCGGCCAGCAACTGCGCCAGTACGTCGTGCCCGGCATCCGGCGTGGCCACCGTCAGCCGCGCCAGCGGTTGCGGCGAAGAGGCCGCTTTCGGGGCGGAACGCAGTGGCGTGCCGGCGCAGGCGACCAGACCCACCGCCAGCGTCGTCACTGCCGTAAAATGCCGCAGTTGCTTGAACTTGCCCGCACCGCTCCGCACACTACTCTCCATTCACATGCCCGTTCTGGTCGCGCGAGTCACCACGTGGCGACGTTGCGCCAAGCTTAGCCTACGCCGCCGGATCCCTGCCGCCGAGATGTTCCCGCCACCATGCCGCTGATCGCCCTCGGGCTCAATCACCTCACCGCACCGGTCAGCCTGCGCGAACAGGTGGCGTTCGATGCGGACGCCGCAGGCGAGGCCCTGCACGAGCTGGCGCGCGAACCCGGCGTGGAGGAGGCGATGATCCTGTCCACCTGCAATCGCACCGAGCTGTACGTCGGCGTCGCGGCAGGCGCGGAGGACATCCCGCAGGCATGGCTGAATCGTCATCACCATCTGACCCCCGGCAAGCTGGATGAGTTCCTGTACCGGCACGACGAGGACGATGCCGTGCGCCACATGTTCCGCGTCGCCACCGGGCTGGACTCGATGGTGCTGGGCGAACCGCAGATCCTCGGCCAGGTGAAGGACGCCTACCAGCTGGCGCGCGAGGCGCAGTCGCTGAAGGCGCCGATGGACCGCCTGCTGCAGCACACCTTCGCGGTGGCCAAGCGGGTGCGCACGGACACCCGCATCGGCGCGCACACGGTGTCGGTCGCGTTCACCGCGGTGCGCCTGGCCGAGCAGGTGTTCACCGACCTGAAGCACGCCTGCGTGCTGCTGATCGGCGCCGGCGACACCATCGAACTGGCCGCGCGGCACCTCGCCGAGAAGCAGGTGCGCCGGCTGATCGTGGCCAACCGCACGCCGGAGACCGCGCAGGAACTGGCCGGCCGCCACGGCGGCTACGCGATCGCGCTGGCCGACCTGCCGCAGCACCTGGCCGAAGCCGACATCGTGATTTCCTCCACCGCCGCGCGGCAGCCGATCGTGACCCGCGCGATGGTCGAGCAGGCGATGGCCGCGCGCAAACGCAAGCCGATGTTCATGGTCGACATCGCGGTGCCGCGCGACATCGAGGCCGGCGTGGGCGAGCTGCCCGACGTCTACCTCTACGGCATCGACGACCTGCGCCAGGTGATCGACGACAACCTGCGCTCGCGCGCCGCCGCCGCGCACGAGGCCGAGGCGATCATCGACCTGCAGGTGGGGCGCTACATGGCCTGGCGCCGCGCGCTGACCCTGAAGAACCCGTGGAATTGGGACCAAAGTCCCGCCCGCACGGGCAACTTCATGCGAAAGCGTTTCAAGCAATTCAACGCGCCGAGCCGCCGCAGATACACGGGCCCCCTCTGCGGCCAGACGGAGCGCGAAATGACGGCCGATGCCAGACGACGCGCCTGTGACGAGAACCACTTTGCCTTTGAGATCGGAATGCCCGCTCATACCACGGCCTCCTGATATTTCTGGCGCAACAGAAATTTTTGAACTTTGCCGG